>CAMDAB010000116.1 GCA_945888475.1 Saprospira grandis DSM 2844
GATTTTAATCAGATGCAGGATTCACTTTCGAGCGCTTACTGGCAGATTAGCGAAAACCTCAATATACAATGCGCTCCTGTAGGTGAAAGCTGGCGAGCGATACTGATTGATACCAATCTGGTACTGCACAGTGCCGATAATAGCCACCCAAATATCGACGGCAGCTATGTTGCAGCATTAACACTTTTCAGCAGTATATGGAAACAGCCTACCCTGGGATTGACTTACAATGCAGGTATATCTGCTGGCAGAGCCCAATACTATCAGCAGATGTCGGACAATGTTCTTTTCAACAGCACAAATGACTGGAATCTTTTTATCAATAGTCCAGTTGCCGATTTTAGTCAGGTTGCAAATGGCAATACGGTGAATTTCAGCAACCTTTCTTTTTCGAATACCAACAGCACACTGACTTATGAATGGGATTTTGGCGATGGAAATTTTTCTGCTGATGAAAACCCACAGCATAACTATGTCAACAGTGGTCAGTACGATGTTCGCCTTATTGCGAGCAATTGTATTTTTTCAGACAGTATAATGATCAGCGTACAAATCGGCACAACCGGAACCCATACAGCTACTGAAAATTCCATCCATGTTTTTCCAAATCCCGTGAAAGACAAACTGTTCATTACAGATGCTGCAGCGCTCTCAGGATCACATTTTGAACTCTACGATCTTTTGGGCAAGTGCGTAAAAAGCGGAGTAACAAGAGCTGAAAATTTTTCTCTGGATTTGAATGACTTAGCATCCGGTATTTATATTTTGAATTTTAGTGGAAAAAAGAATCTATTATTTAAGATAATAAAAGAATAGATTTGCCTTAAATACAATCAAAAGATAAAACACAAACTTTTCAAAGATATTTAAAATGTTAAAAATAGATAGATTTGAGCCTTTTAATTTTTAACAACTAAAAATTGTATTTATATTTCAGAAATTACACTACTGTAAACTGCTTGGATTATGTTGGATTTAATTGAAAAAAATATTGAAATGCTGAGGCTGCTTTGTATTAAATATGAAGTAAAAACGATGCATCTCTTCGGTTCTGCGGCTCAGGGCAGTTTTAAAGAGGAGAGCGATATTGATATACTGATCAATTTTAAAGATATTCCATTTGATAGATATACCGATAATTTTTTTGAACAACACAGTGCTTTGGAAAAGCTATTTCAGCGAAAAGTTGACCTGATTACAGAGCCCTCATTAAATAATTCCTATTTGATAAAAAGTATTCAGCATACAAAACAATTACTTTATGCAGCATGAAAAAGCAATGAAATTAAACCTGTTTTTTGTACTAACATTGATACCCTTTATTGGTTTCGCTCAAAATTACAATTCCTATTTTACTGGTAATAATACCGATTTTGTCGCTAATCCTTCTGGAGGAATCTGCCTGATGGGCGGTGCAAGCGAAGATGATAATGCCATGAAATGGTTTTTACAGAGCGCCAATGGTGGAGATGTTCTGGTCTTGAGGGCAAGCGGTTCGAATGGCTACAACAGCTATTTGTATTCTGATCTTGGAATTAATGTAAATTCTGTTGAGACTATAGTTTGCAACAATATGATGGCAAGCGCTGAGCCGTATATTATTCAAAAAATTCGACAGGCCGAAGCTATCTGGTTTGCCGGAGGAAATCAGTGGAACTACATAAATTACTGGCGAAATACAGATGTGGACAGTGCAATTAATGAAGCGATCGGTCAGAGAAATATTGTCATTGGCGGAACCAGCGCAGGAATGGCAATTATGGGCAAGTATTATTTTTCTGCCCAAAATGGAACAATTACTTCTGCTACTGCCCTGTCAGATCCTTTTAATAGTCTGCTTAGGGTAGATTCTGCCGCATTTATTGCCAATACTTATTTGAACAATACCATCACAGATACCCATTTTGATTCGCCCGACAGAAAGGGTAGACTAGTGACCTTTATGGCCAGAATCAAACAGGATTTCGGTGTTTTTGCCAATGCCATAGCCTGCGATGAGTACACAGCTGTCTGTATCGACACCAATGGTATAGCACGTGTTTTTGGCGGAGATCCGGCTTATGATGACAATGCATATTTTATACAGTCGAACTGCGAACTCAACATTCAAAGTCCTGAAAACTGTACTCCAGGCAATCCTTTAACCTGGGATTTGGGCGGGGCTGCAATAAAGGCATATCAGATAAAGGGGGATAGCAGCGGAAGCAAGACTTTTGACTTGAATAACTGGCAAAGCGGAACTGGAGGAAACTGGTACAACTGGTATGTTTCGAACGGAAGTTTCTTCGAGCAGCCTGCCGATTCAATAGATTGCTCGCCTTTGACTTCGGTACATTCATTCGAGCTTTCCAACCTCAATGTTTTTCCTAATCCTTGTACTGACAGGTTATTTATAATCAATAAGCCATCGTCATATGTTGACCATGAAATAGCATTTTACAATGAACTTGGTCAAAAAATAAACCTGAACATATCAGAAAAGGGTAGTGAGATAACCTTAGATACCAGTACGCTAGCTAAGGGCTTATATTTTGTCGTAACTACAGAAAAATCTGGTCTGCGCAGTTGTTACAAGATTATTAAAAATTAAGAGAACCTAGCTATGAAACCCTACATTTTATTAAGCCTTTGCCTATTATTGATATTATCAGTCTCCTGTAAAAAAGAAACAACGACAGCAAATAGTTCTGATTACCTGATTTTTGGATATTTCTACGGAATGTGCGTAGGAGAACAATGTGTCGAAATCTTCAAGTTGGACAATTGCAGGCTATATGAAGACAGCAGAGACATCTATCCCAATCGGGATACATTTTATGTTGGCACATACAGCCAATTATCCAATCAGCAATTTAATGCCGTGGAAGACCTCATGGATTTTTTTCCGCAGGATCTGCTCAATGAAAGCGATACTGTTATTGGCATGCCCGATGCCGGCGACTGGGGTGGTTTTTACATTGAATACAACTTTAATGGAACCAGAAGATTCTGGATTCTGGACAAAATGAAAACTAATGTCCCTAGCAAATACCATGCTTTTATCGATAAACTGAATGAGAAGATAAGCCTTTTGCAGTAGGTGACGAAGCTCCAAATATGAACAATACCAAACTTTTATAGGTTGGAGTAATGACCGTAAAAAAGACATAAAATCAAGTTAGGACTGCGCATAAGTTAGCAGGCGAAGCCCCAACAGTGCTGAAAGGACAGAAATTCAAAATTGAATAAAAAATGATTCACATTCAAAGAACCGATACCGATAACCCCGAATTTCAAAGGCTGGTTTCTGAACTGGATAGCTATCTTAGTGGCGTAAATGGAAGCAGTGATCATTTTTATGCCCAATTTAATAAGATTGAATTTCTGAAGCATGTCGTCATTGCCCAAATCGATAATCAAATAGTCGGTTGTGGCGCCATCAAAGCATTCGACCATGAATCCATGGAAGTAAAGAGGATGTATGTCCTGCCCGAAATGCGCAGAAAAGGTGTGGCTGATTCGGTGCTGAAGGAGCTCGAAATCTGGTCAAAAGAATTGGGATACCCTAAGTGTATTTTGGAAACTAGTATTAAAATGAGGGATGCTGTTAGTTTTTACCAAAAATCATCTTACCGTATTATTCCAAATTACGGACAGTATAAAAATATGGAAAGCAGCGTCTGTTTTGAAAAAATGCTTTAAAAATTCAGCCCGACCTAAACAACTTAAGCAATGTATCTCCCACAAAAACCAAAAGAAAGAATTGAAGTCCTGGATGCCATTCGTGGCTTTGCCCTGCTTGGGATTCTCATGGTCAATATGCCCCTGATGTATGAGCCAATTTCAAAAATAATGTTTGGGGGAACTGGAGATAATTTGACCTTATCAGAGATGTTTTCCGAAAGCTTTATCAAATTTTTCTTTGAAGGAAAATTCTTTCTGATTTTTTCCATGCTCTTCGGTTATGGTTTTTTTATTTTTTTGCAGAAAACTGCTGAATCAAATTCTTCGGTGTTATCGCTTTACAGAAGGAGACTTTTTATACTCTTGCTTTTTGGCCTTGCTCATATTGTTTTGCTTTGGGGAGGTGATGTATTGTTTGTATATGCAATTTTTGGATTTCTCCTTTTACTGTTTCGAAAATCAGGCGACAAAAAAATTATCCGTTGGGCGATTTTCTTTATTTTGATTCCAATTTTAATCCTAGCAGTTTTAACATTTCTGCTGCTGTTTCTGAATGGTTTTCCCGAAATCAAAACGGAGCTGGATGCTATGTTTAAAGAAAATACTTTGTACTATGAAGAGCTCATAAACCGGGCAAGAAGTACTTATTCAACAGGCTCTTTCGGCAGTATAATTTTGATGCGCCTGGAGGAATATGCAGATTCTTTTTTTACGAGTTTAATTTTCTTCTGCCCTACCATCATGGGCATGTTTCTGATTGGTTTTCTCAGCGCTAGAAAAGGACTTTTTACGGACTTAGCCAATAAGGCGGCACTGTTCAAAAAAATATTGTTCAGGTCACTGGCAATAGGGCTGCTTGCCAATACAGGTTTTGTAATAATAATGTACTATTCAGACCCTTTATCGCTCGACTTATACTTTCTTCTGGGTACTACGATGGGACTCATAGGCGGAATAGCTTTTTCCCTTTGCTATATTTCCATCATTACGCTGCTTTTTATTAATGTAAAAGCAAATTTGTTATCAAAAACCCTTGTGCCTATGGGCAGAATGGCTTTGACCAATTACCTGATGCAGTCAACAATTTGCGCCTTTATATTCCATTCCTACGGTTTGGGGTTTTACGGCAAAGTTGAAGTTTGGCATGGCATTCTGCTTACCTTTCTTATTTATGCACTGCAGGTTATATTCAGCCGTATCTGGCTCAGTAATTTTAATTTTGGACCGCTTGAGTGGTTGTGGCGCAGTTTAACTTATCGGAAATTTCAGGAAATGAAAAGGAAATAGCAGTCGAACTTATTGAAAAAATAATCAAAAGATATTCTTTACAACTTTACAAAAACCACCTCATTATGCCTAAAAATATCATTAGCTCGCTTTGTTTTCTTTTCATAGCTATAATCTCAACTGCCCAGAACAACGATTGGAACAATTCGGGCGGCAACAGCCGTAAAAACGGGTATGCCGATATTGCCGGGCCCACTACCGACAGTATCCTCTGGCAGACCGCATCAAATGGCATTTTTGGTACCCCTGTTTTTATCGAGGGTAATTATTTGCTGACCATGCGTTTTCAAAGTCTGACCTATGCCCCGGTCGAATGTTATGACCTGAACAGCGGAAACCTATTATGGACTGTCGATGTTACGGATTCAACAGGTCGTTCCCTGCCAGTAGGCCTGCGCGACAACAGGGTATATGTAGTAAGATATACCGAAAGCCTGAGCGATACGCTCTATGCACTCAATGTGGCCGACGGATCTCGCATCTGGAAAGCAAATGTAACAGTAGCGCCCTACATTACTGAAACAGGCGTATTTGATGCAGCCGGCAACTTTTATATTTCGGGTCAGGGTTATCTCAGAACCTATAAAATCAATCCGCAAAACGGACAGATGATCTGGCAGGCAAACACTGTACCTATGTCATCGGGCAGCGGAGAAATGGTCATCAACAATGACAACAATACCGGATATACACTGGAACAGAATGGCGGCATCTCCTACCTTTGGGCAACCGATCTCAGCAACGGTACCAAGAAATACAGTCGGGTGGTGAATGCCTTGCAAGCCGGCGGCAATGTTCCGCAATCGGCCATCATACTGGGCAACGACGGTGTGGTTTATGTACAGCTTACCGAGGATAATGTTGCTGCGCTAAAGGACGACGGCAGTCAGATAACACTGCTCTGGCAAACAAAAATAGGCGGCAATGCTTCTTTCAGCCTTATGTGTGTCGGTCCCGACGGCTCGGTTTATGCGCCCACTGATGGAAAAATTGTAAGGCTCGACCCTTTGAACGGAGACACCATCAACCTTTCACAGTCACTAACTCAGGGCGGTTTTTTCTCTCCCAGACTTACGGCTGCAAACAATAATATGATATACATGACCAATGGCGAAAATTATATTTATGCCTTCGATTATGACTTGAACCTGATTTGGTCAAATTATTTTCCGCTTACAAACACTTCTGGTGTTAGTATTTCGGCAAACGGTTTAGCTGCCGTGGCCGGACAAAACGGCATCAGGGTTTATACACCCACATCGCTTATAAATGGAATCGACACAGATATAGCGTCATTGCTGAGTATTTATCCAAATCCAAGCAGTTCCAGGGTTAACATCAAGGCCGATTACAGCCTCTCAGGAAAAATTTATAGCCTGATTGACCTGAACGGACGAACCCTGAAAACAGGCATTGCTGCTGAAAATACCGAACTCGATCTGAGTGAATTTTCCTCAGGCTTGTATTATTTAAAAATTGAAGGCATCAGTCAGGTTTTCAAAATCATAAAAATGTAGGGAAATCAGCTCATAAAAGCTGTGTTTTTATGGAATATTTGTGAAAGTTTTGTGGAATTGAGTAAACACAGCTGTTAGCGGGCATTGTAACCGACACCCTACGAACATTGAACAGAGAAAAAATGACAACAAAGAAAATTCATTTCATATCAGGACTTACAATTACAGTTTTTGTTGGACTACATTTGTTTAATCACACTTTAAGCATTTTTGGTTCTGACACACATATTGAAATAATGAATACTTTGCGACTATTTTATCGGAATATTTTCATTGAAACAGTTTTACTAATTGCAGTACTTGTTCAAATTATTTCAGGACTTAAACTTTTTAAAACTAACAGAAAAATAGCGACCACTCAGTTTGAGAAACTTCATATTTGGACAGGGCTTTACTTGGCGACATTTTTCATCATTCATTTAACTGCTGTTTTAAGTGGGCGACTTTTTTTGCACCTTGACACAAATTTTTATTTTGGCGTTGCAGGACTCAATTCGTTCCCATACAACTTATTTTTTATACCATATTATGGACTTGCAATACTTTCATTTTTCGGACACATTGCTTCAATTCATAGTAAAAAAATGAAGCAAACTATTTTTAGTTTATCACCAAACAGACAATCTATTATAATCTTGATATTTGGGCTATTATTGACAATTGTAATATTCTACGGACTAACAAACCATTTTAATGGAGTTGCAATACCAAAAGAATACGAAGTGTTGATTGGAAAATAAAAACAACGAACCGCTAATACGGGTTTTGCGTCAGGCAGAGCGACGTGCAAACATGGAGCTTTGAGCTAATATTTAAGTGCAGTGCTGGTTGACAATTTTGTGGTTAATCAAAAATTGGTTCTCCGCATCAATCCCGAAAGCTTTCGGGATGGTAAAATCCGCCACTACGCCAAGCTGCAAACCGTTAACTGTTTTTTTAAAACCTAAATTATCAAAAAAAATGGAATTGCAAATAAAAAAATATTTGAATACAGACAGACTTGGTTGCATAAACGCTTTTAAGAGTAATGTCCCTAAGTATTTCACAAATGATGAGATACAAGACTTCGAAGCCTTTTTAACAAGACTTGAAAGCTTCAATAACAAAACTCAATTTTATGTAATTATTTATAATAACAAAATAATTGGTTGTGGCGGGTTTGGAGATAAAGACAACAATGGAATCATTTCATTGGCTTGGGGATTAATTCATAAAGATTTTCATAAAATGGGTTATGGTGAAAAGCTTTTGAACTATAGAATTGAACAAATAAAACTGCTAAAACCAAAGTTTCCTGTAATCATTGATACTACACAATATTCATATGGTTTCTTTGAAAAGTACGGATTTAAAGTAACAAAAATAACAAATGATTACTATGAAATCGGAATGCATAGATACGATATGATTTTAGAAATTTAAATTAAAAGTATTCGACTTTTAAATCAGCTGTTTATAAACATTTAAAAAAATGAAAAAATGAATAAAGAAAATAACTATATTTGAATAAATCGACAATCTTAGAATAATTGAACTGAAACTTATTTGGAATACACTAATGGAAATCATAAAGACAAAAAACATTAATAGTAACCAATTCCAACAAATAGATCAAATGTGGAATGATGAGTATCCTATTAAACTTAAAGACAGATTTGGAATATTATTAGAAGGGGTTGAAAACTATAATCATTATCTAATTGAACAGAATAATAATGTTTTAGCTTGGGCGGTTGAATTTGAAAAAGAGAAAGAAAAAAGGTTCTCAATTATTGTTAAAAATGAATATAAAGGAAATGGATTTGGCAAGTTATTAATCAATAGACTTAAAAGAGATTTGGGAGAGTTTTATGGTTGGGTAATTGACCATAATAATGATTTGAAACACAATGGAGCGTTTTATATGACACCAATTGGTTTCTATTTGAAAAATGGGTTTGAAATATTAACTCAACAACGAATTGACAGTGAAATGATAAGTGCAGTCAAAGTCAAAAATAATGTCAAAATATTTGCAGAAACAGAACGACTAATTTTGAGAGAAATAATTCCTTCTGACATTGATGGAATGTTTGAACTTGATTCTGATCCTGAAGTTCACAAGTATTTAGGGAAAAAACCCTTAACAGAAAAAGAACAAGTTGCTAATGTGATAAATTTTATCAGACAACAATACAACGACAATGGAATTGGACGTTGGGCAATCATTGATAAAAAGACAAACGATTTTATTGGTTGGACAGGTTTAAAATTTGTCACTGACTTGACAAACAATCACAAGAATTATTATGACCTTGGATACCGATTAATTAAAAAATATTGGGGACAAGGAATTGCGACAGAAACGGCAATAGCTTCATTGAATTATGCTTTTGAACAACTTAAAACAAAGGAAGTTTATGCTATGGCTGACTGTAAAAATGATGGTTCAAATAAAATTTTAAGAAAAGTTGGACTAAACTTTATCGAAAAATTTTACCATGAAGGAATTGAACTTAATTGGTATAAAATTAACAAGAACGAATATGAAAATAGAAAGCCGAACCGATAATAGACCTACCCAAAAGACGGGGTTTAGCTTCGCTGATTTTCAATTCCTGTTCCAAAGACAGTTTTGTGGTTAATCAAACATTAGTGCTAAATTGAAAGTAAGTGCTTCGAAATCCGCCCATCGCCAATCTGCAAAACGTTGTGCAACATATTAAAAGACCGACTGTGAAAATAATAAGTATCCTTTTGACATCACTATTTTTGACCAGTTGTAACGGACAAGTTTCGACAGTTAAAGACCCGACAATTGACTTGAATGAAGGAAAATTAACCTACTCAATTTCAGGAGAAGGAACGACTTCAAGTTGGGAGTTGGAAATTCTTTTTGACCAAGACAACGCAGTAATTAAAGAAAAGTATGCACGTGGTGCAGGTAGAAAATATATCTACGACAAGAAAACAAATGAAATTTTAGGATTGATTGATGATGCTTCATCTTTAGGAATAAATAAAGATAGTTATTTCATTTATTACACACCAGAGGAACTTATTAGACAAGCCTTGTCAAGCAATTATGGTGACACTACCATTACAACAACCCAAGAGTATAAAGACATACTTGGTTATAAATGCCAAAAATCAATTATCAAACACGGAGACCAAGTAACTGTGGAAGTTTGGTTAACAGACAAAATAAAGCCAGGAATAATTTATCCTTGGACACCGTTAACATTTGATAAAATAGCATTAGAGTATGAAATAAAAATACTTGGAACTACTGACCGTAGATACAAAATAAAATCTATCTCAGACGAAAAAATTGACAAGAAGGAATTTGAGCATATTATTCTAGACCCATACTATCTTGTAATTCCAGCTTACGTTTTTTCAATTGACAGTATGTGGACAAAGGACTATGAAGAAAATAAATTTCAATCGTTTACTTATCCTTATTTCAAATACGGACGTGAATCCACAATTAAATTCGTAAAAGATGAACTTTATCAAATAGTTCCAAAGAACAAAGAGATGGATATCAGTATTGACTTTTATGTGAACAAGGATGGAACAATTAGCGACATTGAGATTAGAATAAATTATCACACTGACGACAAACGAATTGAAGAAATTAAAAAGTTTATTCAGTCAATGAAAACTTGGACACCAGCAAAAGTAAATGGACAACCTGTTAAATCAAAAGTGACAATATTTACATAGAATGAGAAGAAATACGTTACATAACAGCACCTACAATAAATTGGCGATTCAGTGGTTAAATGATCCCGATAGCTATCGGGATTGTGCTCCTTTCAAAGTTTGTGCTTGGTTGACGAATCGCCACCCTCTGGTAGCTGCCAAATCGTTAGCGATAATTATTAGTACAACAAAAATCTAAAAAGACAAGCATGAAAACAGGAATGAAAATCTACTTTGTAATATCTACAGCCTTGCTATTACTGTTATCTTACAGGGAATTCTTCGGTTTAAATACCGGCAACGAGCTTATATTAAACAAACTAACCATCGTTGATAGAAATTCTGGAAAACCTGTGCTGATTCTGGCGGACAGTGTTCCTGAACCTACTCTTGACGGAAAGGTTCTGCCAAGAATATTCAAGCCAAGGGGATTAATTTATTACGATAGCAAAGGAAATGAAACCGGAGGTTTGGTAGTAAGCAATCAAGAAGGAAAAGAAATAGCCATGTTTTCTGTTGACTATAACAACACAGATGCATTCAACATATACAAGAACGAAACGGATTCAACATATAGAATGGGTATAGTAATCAGTGACAGAAATACTAGGAAAGAATTCGAAGAAAGAGGATCAGGAGGTATTCCGAGAATCGTCCTTCAAAATCGCGACAAAACTGCAGCATTTGCTATAACCGATACAAAGGGAAGAGAACGTATATTATTTATGGTTGACAATAATGACGAAGTAAAACTCTTAGTATTAGACTCATTAGGTAACACAGTTAAAAACCTTATTGATAAATAACTACCGCTATCAGCACCTACAAGAAATTGGCGGTTCAGTGCTTCGTATGTCAGTTTTGTGGTTCAACAAACATTCTTTCTTCGCATGAATAATTGTGGTAAGTATCGCCAACTTCTTGTAGCTGTTCTCCGTTATGCATTTTTTTAAAACGACAAAATAATAGCGAGATACTTACAAAAAATGAAGACATCAAAGAGTTTATATTATTGGTTTGCCATATTTGCACTTTGCTTTATTGCATATCAACAGGTGCAAGACAACATTAGGCCGAATTACACAGGCGGAAACTTGACAATAATATATTTGTTGGGTGTTGCGCCTAATTTTTTTCCAGGTATTGGGATTCCTGCTTTGTTCGTTGTTCTAATTCCGCAAATGAAACTGTCCGGTAAATGGTTAAACGAAAAGAAACACATTACAGCTAACCTAATTTCATTAACTGGACTTCTATCCTGGGAGTTTTTACAAACATTAACAACAAGAGGACATTTTGACTGGAACGATGTTCTTTGGACTTTAATTGGCGCGGTTGTTTTTCAAATTATCTGGATTTTGACAGCTAAGAGATTCAAAGAGATGTGATTTGACAGGTTTAGGAAAGGGCTGCTGAGAACAGATTTGTTACAG
>CAMDAB010000117.1 GCA_945888475.1 Saprospira grandis DSM 2844
GTTGTGCTGTTGAGATTTATAGTGATTGTTGTTGTATACTGACAATTTACATTGCCATCAACAATGAGCGAAACCACATAAGTACCCGATTGATTGTAACTATGCTGTGGATTCTGGTCTGTTGAACTGCTGCCATCGCCAAAATCCCAGGCCCAGCTTGTTGCAGATGTTGAAGCATCGTTGAACTGAACATCTAAACCTGTCGCATTGTAATTGAAAAAGGCACCTTCAACTGTTACATTTACCGGAACTCTTGGACTACGGCAGGCAGCTTCCGCAACTTCCCAATCGTAGAGATAATACCAGAAAGTCGTGGCATTGGTAGTTGCCGAAGAGCTTGTAATGCTAATTAGATTTGGAATATTATAAGGATAGGAAGCTCCTGCATTGTTTCTAAAAAGATTTACATTGCTGGCACCTAAGCTGTAAACGCCTGGTCCTGGCACCTCAAGATTGAGGGTAACACGTTGCTGACCTGCAGCAAGATTTACTGTAACAGAATCCACTTTCGATCCGCTGGCATTTGATCCATTCCAAATGTAGAATGTTCTCGCTCCAGCTGCACCTGCATCCGTCCAGGCCGACAAAATAGTCAGAGCCTTGCTGGCTGTGAAGTTTTGAGCACCTGTAAAGGCATTGTTATGATAACCACCGGTTCCGATTGTACCATTGAGCGGACCAAGCTGTTGAGCAGGGAAGAAAATAACATTTTCGGCAAAAAAGCTGCTGTTTGTTGTTAATACGCCACTAATGAAAGTAAGGCCAGTGTCAATAGCAGTACCATTTGCATTGTACCAAACAATATCACCACTTGCTGCGCCATTGAGCGTTGCTGTTTGTCCGGCACAAATTGTGGCATCGCTTACTGTAGGCAGGGCAGGTAAACTAATGTTAACCGTAGCTGTTGAGGTATCGGCACCCAGGGTATTCGATACAATCAATGTTACCGTATAGGTTCCGCTGCTGTTGTAAGTATGTGTTGGATTTCTTGAAGTAGAACTGTTGCCATCGCCAAAGTTCCAGCTCCAGTTTTGAGGCGTATTGGTTGATTGGTCAGTAAAGAAAACTGTTCCTCTGCAGCTGGAGCTGAGCGTATTGTTGAAAACAGCATTTGGTAAAGCAGTTGCTACCTGACAGATACTTGGAAGATCAAAAGCCTCGGTCTGATCAGATCTGCTGCCCGAACTTCCCTGATTGGCACTGAATCCAAGACCTCTGCGGGCGAAAACTTCCCAGATAAGGCATTGATTGGCACCACCGTAAAGGATCGAGTCGGCAGCAAGGATGGCATTGCGACCATCGACAAAACCGGGGCTGCAAGGCTGTAGTTTCAATCCGTCAATGACCAATTGCATGGTTTTGTTGTTACCGCCGTTTCCGTTGAATAAATCGGGATTGAAACCATAACGGTCGATCATTGCCCAATTGAGGTCCCAAAGCATGGTACACCATACAAAACCAATTCCATGTGGTTCCGATACATTGGCTGTATTATTTACATCATCATAAGTGAAAGGATTTACCGTCATATCGGTACAATAGGGCGCATTGCGAATGCCGCCACCGGTTACAGGCTCGCCCGAAGCATAAGTGCCTATTCCGCGCGCATCGGTTGCGGTATCACCTGCTTCAATGGTCATCATCAGACCAAAGAAATCAGACCAACCTTCGCCCATTTGTTCTGCATTGTTCAGACAATTTGAGTTCGAGGGGCCACCGGTGAGACGAGTCGAAATTCCATGACCATATTCGTGGGCAATGACCACATTGTCAAAATCTCCATCCTTGTCCACGTTTGGATTTTGGTCAACAATGGTCACATTTACCGTCTGTCCGTTGGCGAGCTGTGCTGCAAGCGCAGCTCCGTTAACATCTGAAACCATGATAGAAGGAATGGTTATTGTTGGATCAGTACCACCCATATTGATCGGTGCGCCTGCAGCATTATTCACAACAATTACAGCCAAAGCGCCCGCAGCCTGAGCATTTGCTACTTTTATAGCGAAATTGCAGTTGCCTCTGTAAACCAAGGCAATTTTTCCACTTATGGTTGCTGCATTGGCAAAAGCAGTACATCCGTCATTGGTCGGTGCAGTTCCGTCATCTGCCAGGACCAGATTTGCAGTAATAGGCGTGGCGGGAACACCAGGGCCAAAAGCAGCCTGCGTTGCAGCGTAAACACCAGCAATTGATGAAGGACTATTCACCGTAAGTAAATTTGTGGCTCCAGCGCCTCCGCCTGTCCAAAGGTACATTTGCATGCGTGGATTGGTTCCATCTGTGGGGGTGGCAAAGTTTGCATTGTTAGTTCCACCGCCATCCTGTGCTTCAGCATTTACATAATCATTAGCGAGGCCTCCACGACCATAATTATTTTGCTGAAAATTTCCCGCAGCTTCTGTGAAACCATAGCGGTACCACATATCGTGCATAAGATTGTTCCAGTAAAAGAGGTTAGTTATAGCAGCATCTTCATTGCTTTGCGGAGCAAGTGTAAGATTGAGCGGAAAATCAAAATTCAAGGCAGCTGTACCATCGGGAGAATATCCGGCTGCATCGTCATCGTTTCTGTCTTCATAGGCAAATACATTGTTACCGCGAGTAATTGTAAATTCTGCTCCGTTAGCTCCGTTGGTGTCGTGCCAGCCATAAGGTGAGGCGAGACTGTCTCTGGGGTTTATTTTCAAAGACCTTACACCGTGGTTGGGACTTTCAACAGGTTCGGGAAAAACTCTGTATTGCTCGGGTAGCATTGAGTTTGCATTTGTATTGGCAGTACTGATGTATGAGCCGTGGTTGTGATTTGGATTGTCACATTTTCCGAATTGTTTATGGTCGAAATTACAGCTGATAACCCAGTCGACCTTGTCCAAAATTTTTCCACTTTGCGCATCTACTCTCACAGACCACCAGTGTTTTCCATCGTTCTGATAAATGCTTAAATCCCATGCAAGCATTAATTCTCCCTCGGGCCCTGGTTGATACATCAGTTTTACAGGTATATTTTCTTTTGAAATGCCTGCATTGCTGAAAATAAAATGTTGTGCATTTACAGGTTCTAATGCTCTTGGCGATTCAGAAATGCTAAGATTTAATTGTGCCGCAGCCCCTCTGATTGCTTCGATTGGACCAATCAAAGCAGAATTGCTGTTTACGCTTGTGCTTATATTTCTAAAGAATCTGTCACCCATACTAATAACGCGACCATCTTTTATGTTAAAATTTGCAACTGCATTATAAATTTCAATTCCATTGTGACGTTGACGTAGGTAAACGTGGCTAACGCCATTGTGATCAGAGTTGTAATTGTCATAAATTACCCAATCCTGAATATCGCTATCATTAAATTTTAGCTGTGATTTGTTTTCATTCAGAAAATTTCTGATGATGGCCTCATTTTGGCCTACAAGTGACTTCGCTGTTAGAAGCAGCAGCGCAATTGATAATAATTTTAAGAAGTTTTTGATTGGCATAATTTGGTTTGGTTGTATAAGAAACTTAGGATTATACTTATTTATTCAAAATTTAATTATAAGTTTTTTGTTATATCTGAAAGTATATTTTGTAAAGATAGAAAGTTTGTATTGGTTATTAAATATTCAATCTGAGATTATTGTTTAAATTTTGTCTGTTTTTATTAATAAAGTCTAAATTTGCCAATCAATTCATCTAAGATTCATAAAGTTATTTAACAAACTAAAACCAATAAAATGAGTGTACTAAAAGAATTTAAAGAATTTGCCATGCGTGGCAATGTGGTCGATTTGGCAGTGGGTGTCATTATCGGCGGGGCTTTTGGCAAAATTGTTACCTCTGTTGTCAATGACATTATCATGCCACCAATTGGGTATGCACTTGGCGGCTCAAAATTTACCGACCTGGCGTTTATTCTCAAAGCAGCGGTAATGGATGGAGAGGTCATAAAAGCACCTGCAGTAAGCATCAATTATGGCAATTTTATACAGGTAATTATCGATTTTCTCATAGTAGCATTTATCATATTTATGATGATAAAGACTATAAATGCAGTTCAACGCAAGAAAGTGGAAGCACCTGCACCTGCTGCTGAACCAACTGATGAGGTCAAACTTTTGGGCGAAATCAGGGATTTACTAAAAAAACAATAAACTTGAAAGTCGGGGAAACCCGACTTTTTTTATTCTTTGAATTCAAGGTCTGAAAAGTTGATACTTTGTTTCAGACCAACTTTTTTGGTATGTTCGGTTATGACAAAATTCAACTTACGCTGTTCCCAATCAATTTCCAAACTGCCAAAATTGAACAATCGGCAAGCATTGCCAACTCTGTTTTTATTGGGTTCAACTCGTGGCCAGTCTTTGTTCAGCCCACTTGAGGTAAGGTCATAAATCGGATAGAGTGCTTCAGTTTCAATTTTCGAAAGCTCTGCATAATGAACATCACCACTTATAAAGATGAGGTGTTCTGCTTTTTTTTCTTTGATGAGTCGCAACATTTTTTCGCGCTCCAGAGGAAAGTTTGCCCATGATTCAAAGCCATTGTATTCAATTCCGAATTGAGTCGAGCTGCCGATTATTCTCAAGTCGGCAGTTTTTTCTAGTTCTCCGGCCAGCCATTTCCACTGTGCCTCGCCCAAAATAGTAGCCGATTTGCTGTTATTTGGTCGGTAGTCATTTCTGTAAGGCTTTCCATTAGCTTTTAAAAGCGAACTTCGGAATGTTCTGGTATCGAGCAGAATAATTTGCACTTTTTTACCTTCGGGCCCGATATAATAGGAGGTGTAAATGCCCTCGTGTTTGTGTCTGTCCGAATCTTTGGGCTCACCCCAAAATTCCAGAAAAAGACTTTTCGAATTTTCTTTTTGAGGATACTCTCTTCCCGAATCATTTGCGCCATAATCGTGGTCGTCCCAGGTGGCTAAAATTGGACAGGTGGCTACAAGACTTTTGAAATTACTGTTCGCACAAAGTTTGCTGTATTTGGCAGCAAGAATTTTCATATTTTCAGTGTCGCCATAAATATTGTCACCCAGATAAATGAAAAGATCCGGTTTGTTTTCAACGATTGTTGCAAGGGTAGGGATGTAGCTGTCCTGCGACTGACAGGAACCAAAAGCTATTTTATTGAGTGCTGCATTTCCGATAGGCAGATAGTTTAACTTGCAGGTAAGCAGTTCTTCAACGCCTTCAATTTTATTCGATTTTGTAATGCTGCAGGAACCTAATAAAATAAAAATTATTGTAATGGTTGCAATTGCTTTCAAGGTATTCATTTGATTTATGATTGTTTCTTTAGCGAATCTTGGTATGATGGGGATTGTTCTAACCAAATATTAGCTCATTTTAGCATTTTTTCTAATAAGCTTCGAAGATAAGTCTAATGCAGTAAAATTTATAAAAAACTATTCCGTTATGAATTATTTTTATTGGAATGCCGTTTCTATAAAATCTTGGGTCTAATTAATTTGCATTTTTCATTTTTAGTTACTATATTCGTTTCAAATTTTTAAAAGTATTTTCGCTGATGACAAACATTCCTATTCTTACGCCGCTTGAACTCAAAGTAATGGACGTGCTTTGGAAATTAAAAAAAGGATTTGTAAAAGATATTCTCGAGCACTGGCCAGATAGCCCTGCTCCGGCTTATAATACTATTTCAACGATAGTTAGAATTCTTCAGGACAAAAAAAGCTGTATCGGACACACAGCGCACGGGCGCACACATGAATATATTCCGCTCATTAGCAAAGATGAATATCAAAAAGCATTTATCAGTCAGGCTGTCGAAAAAGTTTTTGAGGGTTCTGTCAGCTCTTTACTTTCAACCCTTATTGGCAATGAAAAAGTGAGCCTTGATGAATTGGCTGAGTTAAAGAAAATAATTGATCAGAGCAATGACACAGAATAAGTAACATACCAAAACAAATTGTATGATATCCTACCTGCTGCTTTCCGCGCTGTTGCTTACAGTTGGATCGCTCTTGTATTATTTGTTTTTTAAAGAAAGGGTTTCTGCTGCTCAGGCAAAAGCCCTGATTGCTATTGTTTTGCTTTTAAGTATCTCTATACCCTTTTTTGTTCCGGGCTTACCCAATTATTCAAAAATGCTGAGCGAGGGTAAAGTTTTTTATGAAGATTATACCCAGTGGAATGTCGTTGATATCAGTGATAAAAAATTATTGGAATGTTATAACAAGGCTATTGACAGTAAGGACATTTGCGACTGCGAAATTATTCAGAAAGCCTCTGAGGTTACCTTTATTTATAACCCAGTTTATAATTTCTTCATCAAGTATGGTTATTTTCTAATTGCCGCATTTTATTTAATCTCATTACTTATTTTAATCTCAGTACTTTTAAAATTGCTGGCGCTGATTTATTTGGTTAAAAAATCTAAGCTCAAAGCAACAGATTACAAAGGATTTAAATTTTTTATGTTATATCCTTATCTCCGTAATAATTTACCGCTCAGCGCGTTCAGCCTTTCAAAAAACTACATTATCTGGTCGCCACTATTAAATTCACTTAGGGAGGATGAATTTGATATTGTAATCTCTCATGAGGTTTCACATCTCAGAAATAAGGATAGTTGGTATCTTTTAGTATTGGAATTATTGAAGTCTGTATTTTGGGTTAACCCACTGTATTTTTGGTTACTTTCAGAATTTAAAAAACAGCAGGAATTCATAGCAGATGAATATGCAGCCAATGCCGCAGGTAGTAAAAGACAATACGCGGGGCTGCTTTTAAGACTCAAAGAATTACAACTGCTCAATAAGAAAACTTACAGCATAACATATGCACTATCAGGATCTCTTTTCAAAACGAGGATTCTCAGGCTTGTTAGTCACCGCAAAAGAAATCTAAACTCACTTCGTTTCAAGTTTTCTACGGCTCTTTTTGTCGTTTTTATGTGGACAATTGCCTACAGTACATTGCCTGTTATCCAAAAGCAGGAAATCAAGCTGAAACAATATGAAATATTGGCTCAAAGCCACAGCCAATAAGATTTCATTTCAAATTACTTTGGGTAATTTTTTAAAATAAAACTCAGATAATTTAAACTCTATGCCTTCCTGTTTTGTATAAGACAGGAACTTGTAATATATTTGCAAATCTCAAAATAAGGGATGATTTGTATCGATATTGAACCTAATGTCAAAATTAGTTTTCAAATTGAATACATATTCTAATTTTTAGCGTTTCACAATAAAGCAAAATGCCATATGAAAAATTATTCAAAAGCAATTTTTTCAATATTAGTGATGTTCTTTGCGCTATCTGCGCTTCAGGCACAAAATCAACCTACCACAATTTCCAAAACCGACTCAAAAACCGGAGTAAGGGTCACCACCATCGTAAAACCCTTACCCACGTTGAGTGAACAGGTAAGGGATTTCGAACTAAAACTAGCTGAAGCTGAAAAAGATCCCATGATGGTTTCAAATGGCACAGTGGGAAAATACAAAATTGCGTTATCCAGACTTAAGAATGATCTTGAAATTGAAAATGCAGAGCGTAGAAGACTTGAAGCGCTGGAAAACAAACAATAAATCTAAACACTCAGATTTTTATGAAATCTATATATATTAATCTATTATTCGTCAGTCTTTTATTTTTGATGGCCACAAATCAGGCCACAGCTCAGGGTGCAACCTGTCAGACTGCCGATCCATTTTGTTCAAATTCCGGAGCAACCTTTCCCGCAGGTACCAATCAGCCCGCGGCTCCTCTAGGAAATAATTATGACTGTTTAGGAACACAGCCAAATCCCGCCTGGTACTATTTGCAGATTAACCAATCCGGAAATTTAATCATCGACCTTTCTAATTCCAATACCGTAGATATTGATTTTATTGTTTATGGCCCTTTTACTTCCCTTGCTGCAGCACAGGCACAGTGTGGAGGTTTGGGTAATGGCGGCGCAAGTGGCAATGTGATCGATTGCAGTTATTCAGCTTCGGCATTTGAAACAGTAGATATTCTAGGCGCAACAACCGGTCAGGTTTACTTGCTCCTAATAACCAATTTCTCCAATCAACCTACCAATATTACAGCTAATCAGTCCGGAGGAACAGGATCTACCAATTGTAGTATTCTATTGCCCTGTGCCACACCAGGTTTTAATAACATTACAACGCCAACTCCTTATAATTGTAATAGTCCAATTGTAAACCTTACAGCAAACCCCTACACCGCATCTCCTGGCGACTTATCTATCACTCCAGGTTTTTATTTTCAAATTAATACCGATGCATTTTCAGCTACTCAGAATACTTTGACAGTTTTTGGCGGACCAAATGCTACAGGACCTATTATTGCATATTGGGGACCAACAAACACTGGTGGTAATTATCAGGGACCTTTGCCCAACAGTGCTCAGTTTATCGGAGTTGTAGAGTACCTCAATCCCGGCACAGCCTATTCTATGCAATGGTGCGATTCGGGTAACAGCGGTACTTTTCAGAATGAAATTCGCCAATCTGGTTCCAATATTCTAATTTCAAATACCCCATTGACCGGTTCATCTGCCTGCGTTACCAGAAATTTGGGTACGCCAACTGGCCTAGGTGTATTCAGCGGACCCGGCGTAGTGAATAATGGCAATGGTACTGGTACTTTCAATCCCGCGATTGCTGGTGCAGGTGTTCATACAATTGAGTACAGATGGAACAGTACCGATGGTTGCCTAGATTCAACAGAACAGACGGTAGTGGTATGTTGCGATACTGGTTACACCATTATCAATCCACAGCCCGATACAGTTTGTCAGGGCAGTTCTACCGTATTGAATGCTGATTTGCCTGGCGGTAATAGCCCAAGAACAATAGTTTCCAATGCAACTACTCAAAACTTACCTGCAAATGGTTACATAAGATCTTCTGTTACTGTGTCTAACGTAGCCCCATTGATTTTGAGTTCCTGCTCCATCGATTCGGTATGTTTTACTATAAACTCTAACCCTACTGCGAATCTAAACATTTTTTTAATTTCGCCGAGTGGGGACAGTATTGACATTACGAGTGGTAACGGAGGTTTTAACACTACCTCCTTTAATAACACCTGCTTTTCGCCCAATGCTGTGATCCCGGTTACGAATTTTGCGGCGCCTTTCTCGCCAATTATACCTGCAAACAGCCTACTGTTGCCTGAGCAATCCTTCAATCTTTTAAATACAGGTAATTCGAATGGTACTTGGTTTTTAGCTGTAAGACACAATACTGCAATCGGAGCAGCTGCTACCTTTGTGCGTTGGTCACTACATATGTCGCCTTCATCGGAATGTGCTACTTATACCTGGGCTGGTCCAAACTTGAGTTGTACCACTTGTCCAGCTCCAACAGCTTCACCTACTGTAACTAGCGATTATTCCATAACAGTTGTTGACGGTTTGGGCTGTACTTTTAGGGATACGGTAACTGTTGTGGTCGAACCCACGCTACCTGCGCCTGTTGTTTCTTGTACAAATGTTACAAGTACCTCAGTTTCATTTAGCTGGAATGCCATTTCTGGAGCACCAGGATATGAGGTCAGTGTTGATAGTGGCCTTACTTTTATTGCTCCAAACGGAACGCTTTCCCATACTGTAGGCGGACTAACACCCAATACCTCCGTTCAGCTAATTGTAAGAGCGACCGGTGGTACCGTGAACTGTCCTAATCAGGTTGATACGATCGTTTGTACATCTTTAAATTGCCCGCTTACTTCTTCGATTCAATCACAATCTAATGTCAGTTGTAATGCTGGCGCAAATGGCTCTGTTACCATAAATATCAATAATGAGATAGGCGCTCTAAGTTATCAGCAAATTGCTCCTGTTTTGGGTGTATCACATGCTAGTCCAACATTCACAGGATTAACGGCCGGAGTTTATACTTTTGAGGCGACGGATGCTACTTTGACTTGTTCCATCAGCCAAAATGTTACCATTACTGAACCTTCTGCCCTAAGTATCACCACGAATTCAGTTGACGTTCTGTGTAATGGAACTTCTACAGGTACTGCAACTGCAACACCTACTGGTGGTACAGCTCCCTATACATTCAGTTGGAGCAATGGCCAGAATACAGCTACAGCAAATAATCTTGCTGCAGGAAATTACGCAGTAATAGCTACAGATGCCAATGGATGTACCATCAGTGCTTCTGTAACAATTACAGAACCCAGCGCAGTTACTGTTCTAATGACAGCTTTAGATGCAAGTTGTTTTGGAGGAAGCAATGGTACAGCTGATGCTGCAGTTTCGGGAGGAGTTGGGCCATATTCATTCAACTGGAATACAGTTCCTGTTCAAAATACTGCTACAGCCACTGGATTAGCTGCTGGCCCATATACAGTGACAGTGCTTGATAACAACGGATGCCAATCTGTACACAATATATCTGTTGGTCAGCCAACGGCAATAGTTTTAACCAATTCAACGACCAATGCACTTTGCTTTGGTGCTTCCGACGGAACTGCAACGGTTAATAGCAGCGGAGGAACAGGTGCTCTGACTTTCTTGTGGCCTAATACACAAACAACAGCTACGGCTACTGGCCTTACTGCAGGGACATATTGTGTTACAGCTACAGATGCTAATGCATGTACGGCAAGCAGCTGTGCAACTGTGGGACAGCCAACTGCTATCGGGAATGCTGTGTTTATCTCTACTCCGCTTACATGTTCTTATAATACGGATGGGACATTGCGTATCAATGTTCTTGGGGGAACTCCTCCTTACAATTATCTTTGGAGCAATGGTCAGAATACCCAAACGGCAACAGGACTTTCGCCTGGCAACTATAGCGTTACAGTAACCGATGCCAATGGATGCCAGTATGTTGATAATTCAACAGTACAATCTTCCTTACCTTTAAATCTTTTGGTTGCCACAAATGACGTAAATTGTCGTTTTGGATCTGATGGTAATGCCTTCGCTTCCGTTTCGGGAGGTGTTTTACCCTATCTTTACAATTGGAGTAATGGTAATTTAACGGCAAACAACAATAATATTCCTGCTGGACTTTATACTGTAACAGTAACAGATTTTAATGGTTGTACAGTTGTAAACAGCGAAACAATCAATCAACCAGCGGCTGCTCTTACTGTATCTATTACGACAAATAACAATGCAAGTTGCTTTGGCGCTTCAGATGCTTCTCTGGCAGCAAACGTCAGCGGAGGCACTCCCGGTTACAATTTCCTTTGGTCAAACGGACAGAATACTTCTGTTGCAAACGGACTTCCTGCCGGACTTGCAAGCATCACAGTAACTGATTTCAATGGCTGCTCTACTACCGCATCTGCCAATATCACGCAGCCAAGCCAAATTTTGGCCAATGTAGTTCAGTTTTCGAACTACAATGGCGCTGCTATCACCTGCCCCGGTGCTGCTGATGGCGCCCTGCAGGTATTTGCCAATGGCGGAGTGTTGCCATACAGTTTTAACTGGTCTGGACCTCAAACACAGAACACCGCATTGGCAACAGGCCTTGCCGAAGGTACTTACTATGTAACGGTAACTGATGCTACGGGCTGCTTTGCGGTTGATACGCTCAGCATTTTCGATCCGGTTCCATTACA
>CAMDAB010000118.1 GCA_945888475.1 Saprospira grandis DSM 2844
CCAAAAGTGCGAAGGAAATAAGTGCTCACACAGTTTTTTCGGGTGAAGGAATAGTCACACCTATTTCAAGCTCGAAAAAACGAGTAAGTGCTTAGTTCCAAAGCAATTTTGGGTTGTAATAGAATTTCTAATGACGGATTTGGGTTAAAATCCAAGCAGTTTTCTCACATCATCGGGGGAAGAAATTTTTTGGTCTGTTGAGGTCAGTACAAAATCAACTTTAGGATTGTCACGCTTTCTTAAGCCTTCGAAATCAATTTCAGCATATTTCTCTGAGGTGTAAATGCTTAATGTTTTATTGGGAAGAATCGCAGCAAACCTACCTTTGTTGCCGGGAACCAGATTGAGTTTACCCCAGTTCTCTTTTGGCAAATGTATGATTGTTTTTTCATCTGCAACGTAGTAGACCACGTTGGGGCTGTTGTTAGGCTCAGATTTTTTTAAGCCTTCATCACTGGTAAAATTTGCAATGATTTTTACATTTTCTTCTTCGTCCATCAGTTTGTCATAATTGTAGATACCCAACTGTCTGATACTGAAACTGCGGTAAACATCTGCTTCCAATTTGAGCTGCGCCATTTCCTGGTCGAGTTTAGCCATGGCATCCTTATAGTTTTTCTCCCAATATTCAGGACTATATTTAAATAGGCTGCTCAATGGCATTACACATTCAATGGTGGCTTTATAGACTCGTTTACCATCATTGTCCTCAACACTCAGTGCGTAAATGTTACCCCCAAGCGGAGTTAGCGAGCAGAAATCGTAAGAATCATCCTTCATCCATGCCGGGAACTGATCACCGTTCAATCTTTTCCAAACCATCAATGCCGCTGGTTGAAAAACACCTTTGAAGTTTACATCTGCGTGGCAGTGGGTTCCAAGCCACATCAATCCGTATTTTTTTGCCTTTTGCATTATGGCAGGATTATTTCTGTTTTTGCGAATCAGGTCATAATTATCGTTGAACATAACATCAAGGATAGCACTGTAATTGAAGGCGAAATACTTGTCATCAAGCGGAAAAGCCATAGCCGGAGCTTTTTTATCAATTTCTTTTTTGAGTTTTTCTTTGTTGGCATTTACTTCGACTCTTCTATTGTAGTCAATAAATTGCCATCCTTTACCCTTCTCATCCAGTTGGAAGAAATTGTAATCTGTTCCGCTTTCATATGAAGCCATTCTTACGTCTATGTTTTTACCTTGGGCAATGTTCAAGTTTTCTCCGTCTTTTAGGGCTCTGATTTCGAACATGCCGGCAGTCTGCATGTTTTTTTGCTTACCATTGGAATCAAAATTCATTGGAATGCCCGAAACCAAAATATCGGCTACATCGTGAAATTCGCGGTATTTTAATTTTACATTACCTGCGGGCTTACCGTCTTTGTCAACCAGCGAACCTGCCGGAATTGTAATGGTACTACCTCTTTTTGTTTTGATAACCTGCTCTTTGCTGTTATCGAGGTCGAATTCTTCAAATTTAACATCGGCCTGGGGTAGAGGCGACTTAATTTCAAATTTAACGGCACTGTTGATGTTGTTTTTTTTGCCGTTACATGCTGCCAAAAGGCTGATTGCAAGCAATCCGATGCTGATTTTTTTTAGGATCTTTTTCATGTTGGTTGTTTTTATTTATTAAGAATTATTTAGCTATGGCTGTAGATAATAATAGAGCGAGATGTCACTGTAAACATGCTGGTGCGTTGCTTTAACTGAGTATCCGTAGGGGTAGGAGGCCCTTTGCATCAGTTTTTCAAGTTCAGCTTCGGTTCTCTTTAAACCGCAATTGTAGTAGGCCGCTATTTTTTTTAATTGATCATTTTTTGGCAGATTTTTTTGAAGTTTCGATGCTGCAATTTTATAAAAAACCGAAAGATATTTTAACTGCCATTCAAGGTCAGACATGCGTTCCAATCGCTTTTTTCGGATTTGCTTTTCATCTGTAATATCCCCGAAACTACAGACCGAATGGAAGTTTTCTAATCCTGGTTCATTTGCAACGATTGATTCAAGTTTTTCAACAAAGGAAGGTTTCATCTGAAAATTACCGATGGAAAAATCTACCTGTTTCGATCCGGTTTCAATGTAGAGTAGCTCAAGCGTTCCGGTTTCAATAAGATTTTGTAACAGATTGTATCGCATCAGCTCGGGAAATACAACAGCTTTGAGTGCTTTTTCTTCAATGCCATATGTTCTCGATGCGTTGTTAAATGCGCTTTTATTATCTTTAAGAAATTGAATTGCATTTTCATAATCTTCGCCATAATGTGCCTTGTAATTGATTGTAGGAGAAAATGAAAAGAAGCAGACTGCGACTAGGATCAGAATTGTGAATTTTTTCATGTTTTTGCTTGTTTAGTATAAGTAATGTCTGACTGACTAAAAGTTACACTGATTTTATTTTTTTTCTGGAAAATCTTTTTTCGTATTCATTTTGAAAGTTTAAACAGAGAATTTAATCAGTTATTGTGTTAATTATTTCTTTTTTTTTAACATCTTTACATCTATGATTGATCCAAAGAAAATTTACAGAGCATATAAATTTGCAAGAAACATGTCAAACAAAAACGATAATGACAAATCGAAAAAAGCTGAAAAGACCGTCCGGAATCATGTTCTCTGGTCGATGGGCGCAGGATTTATACCATTTCCTATTGCTGATTTTCTGGCAGTTGCAGCCGTTCAGCTCGATATGATTAAGTCAATGAGTTTTATTTACGATATAGATTTTAAAGAAACCGAGGGGAAAGCACTCATCACCGCGTTAACTGGATCAGGGCTTTCGCGTTTGGGTGCCAGTGCGCTGATGAAAATGATTCCTATAGTAGGTTCTGCTCTTGGCGGTGTTTCCATGTCGGCGCTCTCGGGCGCATCCACTTATGCTCTGGGGCAGGTTTTTAAAACCCATTTCGAGTCGGGCGGGACCTTTTTGGATTTCGATACTGATCGCTTCCGAAAATTTTATGATGAACAGTTCGAAAAAGGCAAAAAAGTTGCCGAAGATTTAAAAGATGAAGCCGAAAAGAAAAAATCAGAAAAGCAAAATGGCAACGAAGCTCAGGAGAAAGAAACTACGGTAGAAAAGAAAGAAGAAAAACCCAAAAATGAGGTAAAAACAGAATCGCCAAAAAATGACAATGATGGTATCGTTAATAAATTGAAAGAACTTGCCCAACTTAAAGAGATGGGTGTAATCAATGAGGAGGAATTTTCTCAGATGAAAACTCGCCTTATTGAAAATTTCGGTAAGTAGTATGCTTAAAAGTCTCTGCAAAAGCTAAATTGCGGAGACTTTTATTTTACTGACTTAATAATTTATTAACACTACATTAGGGCTACTATACGCTCGATTGGGTAACTTTGTCACAATTACCAAGCCTTTTTTTAAATAATTTTATGTTCTTACTACTCAGCGGATTTGCCGGCCTAAATATCAGTACAGGAGTTTTTTTACTGCTGTTGATGTGTATACTTGCTGTATGCTTTTTTGAATTTATCAATGGCTTTCACGATACAGCAAATGCCGTTGCAACTGTTATCTATACCAAGAGTTTGGAGCCAACCCGCGCAGTTGTTTTATCGGGCATTTTAAATTTTGTTGGCGTAGTGACAGGTGGACTTGGTGTTGCAATGGGAATTTTAAAATTATTGCCATTGACAGATTTAATGTATGCTCCTTTAGGAATGAATATTGCCTTTTTGCTGGCTGTACTAATATCTGCCATAGTATGGAATCTCGGTACCTGGTATTATGGAATTCCTGCTTCAAGTTCACATACTTTAATAGGCGCACTTATTGGCGCAAGTCTTGTTTTTGGCGATGTTTCTCAGGAACAGATGACCAAAGCATACGAGGTATTTACGTTTTTGCTGATTACCCCGGTTTTTGGTTTTGTTGTTTCCTGGCTTTTATTGCTACTGATGCGTTCCACAATAAAGAACAAAACTTTATACAATTCTCCACAGGAAAAGGACACACCGCCATTGCTTATCAGAATGCTTACCATAATGGGCTGTATGGGTATAAGCTATACACATGGTTCCAATGATGGTCAGAAAGGAGTAGGTTTACTAATGGTTGTTTTGGTAGCTTTTTTGCCGGTACATTTTGCACTAAGCCCCGAATTTGATACAACAAAAGCAGAGGCTACGGTTAAAAAGATTGAATTGGTGATTAAGTCTGACAGCAGTGTTTTGAAAAGCGAATTTATAAAACTCGATGAAGAACTGATTAAAACAAAAGCACTCCTTACTGCGCTTGCTACAAATAAAAATTTACCAATTGAAAAACAGGAGAAAAAACTGGTGCTTGACACCAGAAAACAGCTAAGAAATGTGCTCCCTAAAGAGATCAAAAAAGTAAGCACAGATGAATCGCTCATAAAAACTTTAGGAGAAAAAAAGACTAAAGAACTAAAATCTGCCGCCAAAGAATTACTTACTTATACCGACTTTGCGCCCACCTGGACCATCGTGCTCATCTCGCTTTGTTTAGGAATCGGTACGATGATCGGCTGGAAACGCGTTGTAAAAACAATAGGTGAAAAAATAGGTAAAACAGCCTTCGATTATTCTCAGGGCTTTGTTTCTCAGGTTGTTTCGGCCTGCACTATTTTCGCCAGTACCTATTTCAAATTACCTGTAAGCACTACCCATATCGTATCTTCTTCCGTAATGGGTACCATGTTTGCAAAGGGTGGTAGCGCTAACATCCAACGTAAAACCATCACCAATATTTTTATGGCTTGGATTCTTACCCTTCCGGTATCAATTGGATTATCGGCAGCTATCTTCTGGCTTTTGAGGTTGATATTGGTATAAACAGACTATTTATCTTTGTCTTTTTTTCGCTTTACATTTTTGAAAATAGTACCAGTCGCCACACCTCCAATCGAGAATTGTGTTCTGTCCGTCAGGCCGGCAAGTTCAGGTCCACTGCCCATCTTGAAATATCTTCTGATATCGAATGAGAGTATGAAGTCATTGAGTGGAACTTCAATTTTTACGCCTCCACCAATATAAGCTCTGGCCGATCTTGGCAAAGCATCGAGCAGCGCAGTACTGACATTTTGGATTGTTACCTCTTCTAACGCCTTACTGTTAGTACCATCCAGGATGAGCAACATGTCGAGTTGAGGATTAGCACTGATGCCAAATTTGCCACCCATAAACTTGCCGATGATACCAAACTTCCCTCCAGCGTTAATGCTTAGGGTTGTAAAACCTTTGTTTTCTGTGGGGTCTACACTATTACTCACCTGAAATGGCAGAATAATGATGTCGGCAAAGCCCTGTGCATAGCTTTTGAAGCCAAGATTTGGCAATTTTTCCCTTTCTTTTAGTCGCGTAAAGCGCGCGCCGAACTGCACTCTGAAATCGTTGTCCTGAAAAATAAAACGACGAACATCTATGGAGTCTCCGCTTCCGATAAGTGAATTAACAAAGGGATGAATTTTGAAATTAACAGCAAGGGTATTTATTTTACGCTTAGCGTTTTCAACTTTTTCTTTCAGGTTGAAATTCGCATCTAGACTCATTATGCCCGAAGCAGCACCAGATGGTTTAAAAAGCCCATAAAGGCTGCCTCCTCCTGCTCCAGAAAAACGAAAATAGTCATCGAGCGGCTGGTAAAGCATATCTATCGGAACAGGATGCTGTGCAAGCGCCTTTCCAACAAAGAGAATTGATAAACTTACTAGTATGGAAAATTGATTTAAAAGTTTTTTCATGGCTTAGGTTTTTGTTTTTTTACAAAAAAAAGCAGCACAAGCGTGCTGCTTTAGAATATAATATGAAAGTGCGTATTAAGCACCTTCTTTTTTATCGTCCACTTCGATTTTGATGGTTACATCACTTTTCTCTTTGATTTCGATTTTCTCTTCCTTAGTGATACCCATTTTCTTTTTCAGATCGTCCAAAGCTGCAGAGGCAGTAATATTTGGATTATTGAGTGCTTTGTTGATTTCATCATCTACCGTCTTCGTCTCATTGGCCATTTCACCATAAGCTTCGGCGAGGGCTTCCTGCTCATCAACTTTGCCTTTCATACGCTCAAGCATCGACATTGTTCCCGATGAATCGATATTGGTCAATTGTTTGTTAAGTTTGGTTGTAGCCTTACTAACCTTATCGCGGGCTTCGAGTGTACGAAGTTCATTTTCCCATTTAGCAATCTGGCTCTTCAGCTGACGAAGTTTACCTTCCATATTGGTTACCATACCGTCATATTTCTGCTTGTTTTGCAAAGCAACCTGATAAAGTTTGATATTCTCTTCACGTCGTGCAAGTGCTTCAGTTGCAAGGCGTTCTGCTTCAGCCATGTCCATTTGACCAGACTGACCTTGTTTGAGCAGTGCCATTGCTTTTTTCTCGTAATCGTCGGAGTTTGCTTTGTAAGTTTCTACTTCGCGTCCGGTACGGATGGCAATAGCTTTAACTTCGGCAAGAGATTGCATGCTTTTATCCAAATCTACTTTCAGATCGCGGATACCCTGCTGAGTCATTTTGATAGGATTTTCAAGCTTGTCGATTGCGGAATTCGCTTCTGCTTTACCAATGCGAAATAATCGCTTAATAAGTGACCACATATTTTTAATTATTTATTTAGTGATAGAAGAATGATTGAACAAAAATAGCATTTTTTTATGAAATAAAGCGCTATGCTTAATTTTTTGAATTAGCCTTTAATTCGTCTTGGTGCTCAACCAAAGCAATGGTAAGCGCAGTAAAAGTAGAATCTATCTCGTTTCTGTCAAGATTTTCAAGCGCAAGAGTGTCTCTGAAAAGGACCTTATCTCCACTTTCGTCCAAAACAAAAGCCCCATGAATCATACTTCTATTCATTTGCAAAAGTCTTTTGTAGATATTTTCTGTCTGATTTTTAAGGTCAATGATGTGCTGTTCAACAATCAGTACATCTCCTTCGCAATCAAGCATCATGTTGCAGATACCTTTGCCTTCATTTTGGATGATTAAAATACTCTCCGCTGTATCTTCATGAGTGATTTCAAATCCCAAATCGAGTAAGTGATGTTTAACTTTTTCAAAGTTAGTCATAGTAATAATTTGTTAAAAGTGATAAATTTAATTGTCGAACCGAAAGTTATATAATTTTACTGAGCCTAACTAATTTTTAGATAAGATTTGCCGAATATTAAAGAAAAATTAAGATGTCTGAAACTTGGCTGTTTTTTGTCCTCAAATTCTTGTAATTTTGCATTGTTAAATAAAATTTTGAAATGGAACAACTGGATTTATACATCGAAGCACTTGTTTTTTCGGCAGAGGTGCCAATCGGTATCGATGAAATGAAAAGCTGTCTTGAATCGGTTTTTAATACAGAATTTAAAAAGTCTGAAATTGAATCATCCATCAACAGACTACAGTTGCGTTATGCAGGCGACTTATACAGTTATGAAATTGTCAGTATTGGCAATGGTTATCAGTTTTTAACAAAATCGGAATATTACGACGTACTGGCTGTTCTGCTCAAACAAAAAAGTAATAAAAAACTTTCCCGATCGGCACTCGAAACATTGGCTGTAATTGCTTATCAGCAGCCTGTTTCTAAAGGTGAAGTCGAAAAAATAAGGGGCGTCAACTGTGACTATGCTGTTCAGAAACTTCTTGAAAAAGAACTTATTCAGATAAAGGGCCGATCAAAAGATCCCGGACGGCCACTTTTATACGGAACAAGTGACAAATTTATGGAACATTTCGGCTTGCCTTCACTGCAGGATTTACCAAAATTAAAAGAACTTCAGCCCGAGGAAAACCAGATTGGGCAGCTTGATGAACTTGATGAAAATTAATAAATAAAATGGAAAAAAGATATAAAGGTCCTTTTAGAAGAGACAAAAAGAAAGATGACCGAAGAGAGGAAGTCAAAGTGGTGCAGGAGCTTACCGAATTGGAAGATATGCGTCTGAACCGTTATCTGGCGCATTCGGGCGTTTCCTCCAGAAGAAAAGCCGATGACATTATTAAAGAGGGCAGGGTAAAGGTGAACGGAAATGTTATCCTCGAAATGGGGCACAGGGTACAGCCAAATGATGTGGTGACGCTGGATGATAAGGTCTTAACACCTGTCAGAAAGTTTATTTACCTTTTAATGAATAAACCCCACAATGTTATCAGCACTTCCGATGATGAAAAAGATAGAAGAACTGTGCTGGATATTGCCAAAGATTTTACTGCAGAACGAATATACCCAGTTGGTAGACTTGACAGAAACACCACAGGTCTGATTTTGTTGACCAATGATGGTGAACTTGCTCAAAAGCTCTCGCATCCGAAATTCGAAGTAACAAAGGTATATCAGGCAACATTGGATAAGCCTTTGAGCGAAGCCCACATGGAACTCATCAAAAAAACCTTAGTTTTAGAAGACGGTCCAGCTCCGGTAGATGAAATTTCTTTCATTGAGGGTAAAAGAATGAATGTAATTGGTATTCAACTGCATATTGGCCGCAACCGTATTGTTCGACGCATATTCGAACATTTGGGCTATGATGTAAAAAAGCTAGACAGAACCCGCTATGCTATGCTTACAAAGAAAAACCTTCCTGTAGGACGTTGCAGACATCTTACGGCGGGGGAGGTGAGTGTGCTGAAATATCTTATGAAAAAACCAGATTAACTATTTCGTAGTTTCTGAGCCAATCAAAACATTGTAAATATCATATTTTGCCGATTCTCTTGGAAGTTCCAACAGCGAAAGGATGTCTTCGTTATTATAAATTGCTTCCAGATCGTCCAATGTTTTATCGGTTCTGATTTCAATTTTACCTTCTAGAATTTGAGCGATACGCCACTCGTAGGTTTTTTGTAATTTTTCCCAAATAAACTTATTTGCAGTGTTGCTGTCTTCGTCGGGCAGTAGCGCTGCAGCTTCTTCGAATGCATCATTATTAGCTGCCAGGAGTTGCGCTCTGCTGATAATAAAATAAGCACTTTTTGCCCAGGTTTCAGCTTCTGCGGCAAATTTTGAGTAAATCAGCAATTGAATATCATCCCTGTTTTTAATTTTCTTTTTATATCGTTCGCTGCCGCTGATTTTTAGATCAACAACCGCTTTTTCATCGCTGCGCTGCAATATCAAATCTGCCTTTCCTTTGAGTAGCTGATTTCCCAATAATCCCTCAATTTGCTGTTCTGGACCAAGTATTTGCCAATTATTCCGTTGGATTGCACTCAAAAGTGCCCAACATGCTTGTTTCATCATATTTATAAAGGCTCTTCTTTCCGATTCCTGACCATACATCATCAAAACAGCAGCTTCCCGTTCAATTAGTTGTGGAATTAGTACCTCAAGAAAATCGAACAAGTCAGTTTTTTCCCAAAGCTTATTTTTAGACTTAGTTTCATTAAAAATTTTTTCAAAAATACTATGAGCCAGATTTCCCTTGAGTGTTTCGGGTCTGACAATACTAAGTATAGAAGATTTGTGCAAGCCGAGCACATATCTGAAAACCCATTGGTATGGATAATAAATAAGGCTCTCCAAACCGCTGAAGGTCTCTGTATCGCGTGCTTTTAACCTTTGCTTATCGTTATTTACATACAAAAATGAAGCTGTATTTTTTGTAGGAACTTTATCGACACTAATTAAATCTGGACCGCTCAGCATTTTGTCCAGAAGTTCTGTTTTATTTGCTTCGGGTTTAACGATTAACTTTTTCAGGCTTTTTCCGAAAGCAGCATGTAAATCGCCCCAAAGCGGATGTGGATTCACTGCTTTTCCATCTGTCTGTTCAGGAATAATCAGTAAAAGATGCTTACAAGTTTTTAATACGGCATTCTTCCTTTGCCAAAGCAGTCTCCAGTTTTTATGCTCGGGTTTTTCAGGGTATATTTCATTCTTGTTTAGGTATTCATACTCGGTTTTATACCAAAAATCGAAACCGGAATTTTGCCCATTATCAATAAAATTCCACCAAAGCGTATGGTCAGCATTGGCAAAAATGGCAGCAGGATTATATACAAAAGGTAAATGGCCGCATTCTGACTGTCGGAATACCATTTGAGTTGGCTCATAAATGGCTTTGATAATTCTTTCAAGTTGTAGAAAACTCAATACTTTTTCATTTTCAGGCAAGGCATCCAAAACAAGGATCAGCCTACGGCATTGCTCCTGTAAAGCTATGTAAGGTTTTAGTCTGGCATTCAGCAGCATAAGATCTGACTCTTTCTGCGCTGATTTAGATTTTGCAGCACTGTTTTCCAGCCTTTCAATTTTATTGTTAAAATCTTCAATGTTATCGAGTGCCCAAAGTCTGATGTATTCATAAATTTCAATTACATCCCTTACGGGCACCCTCGATTTTGAATCATATCTTTTGCGTTCGAACCAAAATTTATAATCTTTTTCGGCTTTTCTTTTTTCACGCATCAGAAAATCTTTCTTCTCGGCGGCATCAATTTTTTGGTCCAGATCATTAAAAAAATCGTTTTTCTTCGCAAACCATAAGCTATTCATCATTCCCGGTTTTTCAGATACAGCTGCTGCAAGTCGAAACGCAAGTCCTTTATTCAAAGGAATATTCGGTAGTGATAGAAATTCCAACAACTTATAAGGGTTGATAGGATTCCATAAAAAAACTGGAGCCAATTTTAGAATTTGCAAGGTCGGTCTCGAAAGCGATGCCGACAAAACGCCAAAACTTGGAAGCCCCTCCTGAATCATTGCATTATCGAGTGTTCTGTTTTTATCGGGTAGAATACAGAGGGGTCTGAAATTTTTATTTGTTGCGAATAGTTTTGCAAGATAAGCAGCTGCGAAACTATCTGAGCTACATTCTAACACGATAAGTGATGTATCTCCCTTCGCTTCAATGCTTGTTTTTTTCGACGCGTTTAAGGCCTTTTTAAAGTTATTAAGATCGGATTCTTCCTCATTCAAGATTAGTTCATTTTCAGTAATTTTAGTACCACTGGCACTGAGTTTAGAAAAAAGCCGCTTAATATGCGGAGGTAAAAGTTCATAAGGTTCATTATGGCATATTTCTTCGATCTCAGCATTACCCTCGAAAAATACCAACAAATTTTCAAACCTGTCGGCATAGGCTGCATAAAATGGATCTGGCAATTGTTTTAAGAGCTTCTCAATGGAACAAAATACATCTAATCTAGGCGGAATGTTTTCGCTTTGTTTGAAATTAAAACCTGCCAGCTTTAGTTCATCACGTCTTTGCAGCAGAATTTCAGCACTTGCCAGCGCATCAGCCTCAAATGAATTTGCATAAAAAGCTTGTTTATTGTGCAGGAGATATTGTTGAAGCGCTTGCCGGTACTGTTCAATTCTTATGAATTCGAGATCGTCAGGAGACCCGATTCCTAATGATTTTTCCAGTAGAATTAGTAAAGAATATTCATCACAGCAGATATATTCCTGATCCTGTGAAGGAAAAACCCTTTCCCCGATTTCAAGTCCAAATTTTAGCCTCATTTATCATT
>CAMDAB010000119.1 GCA_945888475.1 Saprospira grandis DSM 2844
AACATATTCTTCATAGCCAAAAGGCAGTATTTCAAAATTTACATATCTGCCAGAGAGCAGCGTTGCCAATTCACCTGACAACATTTTTGAATTTGAACCACTGATAAAAACTTCATACTCTTTTGCGAAGTTTTGGGCGTAAGAGTTTACGAGGCGTTCCCACTGATCTATATTTTGTATCTCGTCTATAAAAAGATATATTTTGCCTTTTGGCTTAAGACGCTGCTCATATTTTTTTATCAAAAGGTCCAAATCGCGATGATTATTTATATCGTCAAATTCTATGTATTCCTTATTGAGATAAAAGATGTTTTTAGCTACTATACCGTTCTTTATCAGTTTACTGGCTATTTGTCTCAATAAATAGCTTTTGCCACATCTCCTTTGTCCGCTGATAACTTTTATGAGTGAATTGCCACAGAATTTATATATTTTATCTAAATAGATTGCTCTGTGAAAGCCTAGATTTGGCTGTTCTCTATCCCAGAAATTATACTTTCTCAGCTCGTCTAATATTTCTTCCACAATAAATTTTATTTAATAAAATAGTAAAACATTCATCCTAAAACTAAAACAAAACCAAAATTATAAAAGTTTCGTCTGAAAAAGAATAATTTTAAATAAATTATAAAATATTCGTGTTTAAAATAAAAACATTAAGGCGAAAAAAATGCCTAAAAATACAAAAGTTTCGCCCAGAGACGAAACTTTTTTTAATAGTAAATTTTCAATTTATAAATTTTCCCAATAGCCCTTTTCCCTGTGCTCCAGCAGTATACTTACCCGATTGGAGTATTTTTCCCTAAGCATAGCAGCAACAGTTTCAGCTGCATAGACCGATCTGTGTTGCCCACCCGTGCAGCCGAAATTGATGCCCAGGTATTCGAAATTACGGTTGAGATATTTATCAATTGCTTGTTCCAGAATTTCCATCACGGGTTTCAAAAATTGATGCATTTCGCCTTCCCTTTCCAAAAATTCGATCACATCTCTGTCAAGTCCGCTCAGTGATTTAAAATGTTCGTATCGGCCAGGGTTGTGAATGATGCGGCAATCAAAAACATAGCCTTGCCCATGTCCCTCGCTGACATCTTCGGGCAGACCTCTTTTGTAGGAAAAGCTACGGATGTGCAGTTTAAGTGGTTTTTGAATGCTTATTTCAATGTTTTCCTTTCCAGGAAAAATTCGGTTTCTTTCTGTTAGCGCTTTCAAAACCCGTCTTAATTCGGGTAGTTCAAGTGCTAAGGAAGTTGTTGAAAGCCAGTTTTCGAGATTTTTAAGCGCAAAGGGAATACTCTGCAAAAAATGCTCCTTTCGCTGATAAAAACCCTTGAAACCATAGGCTCCCAATACCTGCATACAGCGCAGCAATACAAATCCGTAGTAGTATTTTTTAAATTCAATACGATCGATTGCTTTATATTCCTGAAGACAATCGAGATAATAATCCAGAAGTTCTGCTCTGAAGGATTCGGGCAGCTCTGCCTTTGCCTGATAGAGCAGCGAGGCAACATCATATTGTAAAGGCCCTTTTCTGCCACCCTGAAAATCGATAAAATAGACTTCATTATCTTTGACCATGATATTTCTTGCCTGAAAATCGCGGTACATAAAATGAAATTTCTCAGGCTGATAAAGAAAATCACAAAGCTGTTCAACATCTTTTTCCAGGGCAATTTCGTCGAAAGCCGTTTGAGTAGGATAGAGGTACCAATACTTAAACAAATTACAATCGGCCAACATCGATTTTTTGTCAAAAACCGGACTTTGATAACAGTGGTTATAATCTATAATTTTGTCTGCTTTGATCTGTATTGCTGCGAGTAATTTTAAGGCTTTTTTGTAAAGATTCAGGATATTTTCGCCAATATTTCCATTTTCTTTTCTTTCATTTTCCAAAAGACTCAACAGCGTAGTATCGCCCAGATCTTCAACCAGATACTGACTTCGTTCGGGTGCAATCTTCAGGATTTCCGGAACTTTAATACCGCTTTCTTTTAGTACTCCGCTAAAATAAAAATAGGCTTCATTTTCGGCGATGTTTGGATTATAAACAGCTAATACACTGTTGTTTTTGTTGTCGAATAAACGAAAATACCTACGCTCGGAGCCCGAAAGGGGAAGGGCTATGATGCGATCAGCCATGGCATTGAAGTAAAAATGGTATAAGTCTTTCAGGTTTTTAGTTATTTGCGTTTCGTTCATTTTGGAAGTTTTGACAAATTTACAAAAATTCATTTTTTAATAGCTTATGATTTTTGATTTGGGGGTAAAAATGAATAATATGTGTCGAGTGGCTGTTTTCTAAAATAAAAATTCATAAATTTGCAAACGAAACCAAGCCATTATGAATCTCATCGAATCAAATCTACAAGTACTGCAAGACCTTAAATTTTTTTTGCAGGAAATCGATTACCGTACCTATACAGAAAAAAGCGAACTCTTTTTTAATGCTGGTATAGGGCAGCATTGCAGACATATCATCGAGTTTTATCAGTGCCTCATTGAGCAGCTAAACTCTGGTACGATCTGTTACGACAAAAGACAGCGACAGATGCTGCTCGAAGAAAGTAGCCTGGCTGCAACAGATGCTCTAACAGCGATAATGAATTGGCTCGAAGAAGAACCCGATGATCAAAAACTACAGCTCTCTTTTTGTCATAGTAAAGATGCCGAATCGGCGATAAGTTTTATCGACAGTTCGCTCTACCGCGAGCTTGCCTTTAATATCGAGCACGCCATTCATCACATGGCCATCATAAAAATTGCTGCAAAAATTTTGAGTCCTGAGATTGAAATTTCGGCTCATTTTGGTGTTGCCCCCTCTACAATCAGACATTACAGACAACAGGAACCGTCAGTTGCAGGTTGAGATTTAGCAATCTTCAGGCCATTTTGAGATAATATCATTCAAGCGTTCTTCTGAGAAACAGTCCGAGTAAAACCTCTTAAATATCTCAATCGATAATTCTCTTTTACTAATTTTAGGATTAGAGTATATTATACTATTTTTTACAGTTTTAAACGCAAAATTTATCATATCAAAGCCCATCTTTATTCTTTCTTCAGGTGTTTTTGATAAAATAATTTCAAGTTGTTTATCCTGAATTTCTTTAGGAGTGTCTAGCATACTCATAGTATATTGAATGTATTTAGATTCATTTCTCTGCACCATTTGTAAACGTATTCCAAATCTATATTTGGATTTTTTATTAGGTTGACTATGTCATTTATCTGATTTTCACTTTGATATTCTTGAATCCATTTAATTTTTGCAATAACTAGATCCTCTAGAGATACCATGTATGCGGGAAAATTATAAACATTGGTGATTATTCTTCTATTGAATTCATTGATATGAAAGGGTGTATTTTGTCATACGATTTAAATACACTTACTGAATCACCCCTGATCCAATCAATTCCTCTCCCTCATACCAGGCGGCAAATTGTCCTGGTGTCACACCCCTTTGTAGTTCGTCAAAAATAAGATAAAGCCCCTCGCTGCGCATGTGTAAGGTAACCTTAGTCAATGGTTGACGGTATCGAATGCGCGACATATAATCCCGACTTTCGCCTATTTGCAGGGCAAGGTCAGTTCTGATCCAGTGTATATCGGCAGTAGGGATAAAAAGACCCTTGCGGTTGAGGCCAGGATGATTTTCGCCTTGACCAACATATACAATGTTTGCTGTGGTATCGGTTTCTATTACAAAGAGCGGCTCTTTTTTTCCGCCAATGTTAAGTCCTTTGCGCTGTCCGATTGTAAAATAATGCGCCCCTTCATGCTCGCCGATGTATTTGCCATCTTCAGCGCTGTGTTTTACCCCCTTGCTCTGCAGTTTCATTTTTGTTTCTTTGTCGGAACATGCTGTAAGTTCAGCTTCCTTGTCGGCATAAAGTCTGGCATCTGCTGAAATTTCAATAACTACACCTTTTTTAGGCGAAAGCTGCTGTTGCAGAAAAATTGGTAATTTTATTTTGCCCACAAAACAGAGGCCCTGTGAGTCTTTCTTTTCGGCTGTTACCAGGCCCTGTTCCTTGGCAATGCGACGTACCTCAGCTTTTTGAATGTGTCCGATAGGGAAGAGGGCATGGCTCATTTGCTCCTGTGTGAGCTGACAGAGAAAATAGCTTTGATCCTTACTTTTATCGGCACCGGCCAGCAACTGATAAATCTCTTTACCATCCTTATGTATAATTCCCTTCTGGCAATAATGACCGGTAGCAACATAGTCGGCACCAAGTTCCAGGGCAGTTTTTAGAAAAGTATCGAATTTTATCTCGCGATTGCAGAGTACATCTGGATTTGGCGTACGGCCTCGTTCATATTCGGCAAACATATAGTCCACAATTCTGCTTTTGTATGCCTCGCTCAGATCCACCACCTGAAAAGGAATGCCCAGGGCCTGAGCCACCAGCAGGGCATCGTTGCTGTCTTCGATCCAGGGACATTCATTATCCAAGATTACTGTATCATCGTGCCAGTTGCGCATAAAAAGTCCAATTACCTCATAGCCCTGCTCCAGCAGTAAATAAGCCGAAACGCTAGAATCCACACCGCCCGAAAGTCCAACAACAACCCTTTTACCGTTCATCAGTTTTGTTTTTAATATTTCTACGCAAAGTTAAGGCTTGTGATTGAAATTCTGTAAAATCAAATCAGAAATCAGTCTCGTCTTTCGGACGAGATGAAATCAGAAAATTTGTAAATATCTTTACTCTTCTACGCTTTTAATCTTTCACGCTCATTCGCTTATGTTTTTCTCAAAGGCCCCTCCCTCCCGATAGCTATTGAGGAAGCTTCCTCGAAAGCTTTCGGGAGGGGCTTTCGAGGGCCCTTTGGAATCTCGTCTGCATGACGAGAAGAATTATCAAATTATCAAATTATCAAATTATCGATTTCTTTCACCCTTTCATCTCAAAAAATTATATTTTTTCAAAATGCTCTTCTGAATCTCTTTTTTCCTTTCCTCGCTCGCAACAGTTGGCTGACGCTGATCGTTCATATAGGTGTAAACGGGCTGATATTGTATGATTTTTCCATTGTAGAAGTAGCAGTTGAGGAAGAATGCCTGACGAACACCCAGGCGATGAATCTGGTCAAATAGGAAATTCCCCAGACCGTAAAAAATGATTTTGTCTTTATGCAGACCTATTTCCTGCGCTTGATGTGCCTGTGAACCCATTACTACATCGGCACCGCAGTCGACCAGATATTTACAGATGTTCTTTTGTGTAGGCGTGGGCGTGTAGGTATCGGCTTCGCCAAATTGTACACAGGCCATGATGTAAGAAACATTTGCATTTTTTTTCAGAGAATCGATCAGGTTTTTGGCTTTTGTGGCCGAATAGCGGTTGGCGCCAATTTCTTTATCTGCGCATTCGCCACAGGGACAAAATTCATTGAATCCAATCCAGGCAACGCGGCTGCCATCTTTCAATTCCATGATCAAGGGACGATTGGCCTCGGCAGGAGATTTGCCCCCACCGAAATATTGCATATTATTCGATTCGTACCATTTCAATGAATTGAGGTAGGGTTCTTTCCCAAAATCGAGATTGTGATTTCCGGTCAGCTCAATGATATTGGCTCTCAGTCTTTTAATGATTTCGAAATGAGCTGGTTTTGTTGCAAAGTGCATTTTCATGGTGCCATAATCACATTGATCCTTAACGCTCACTTCATTGCTGATATGGGTCAATTCCGATTTTTTGAAATAGGATTCAATGTTTTTAAGGTAAAAATCAATGCCCTCCCGGTCGAGCACCACTCCGGTAGAACGCGTAAGCGCAGTTACACCCGTGTGGACATAATGTGTGATGTCTTTATCGTAACTAAATGAATGTGTGGCTGCTATCCAAAGCTTGTAGGGAACAGGATTCGAGAAAAAATCAATACTATCGACAGAAAGCGACCTAAACTGATGGTTGAGCGAGTCGATAGTTGTGAGCAGAAAAATAGAATCCCTGCTATGGTCAAATTTACCGATTTCGACCGTCTGAGGCAACTTTTCAAGCCCAAATTTATTTTTGATATATTCTGCCAAATCAACACTGCAGCTGATTTTTCCATTTTTAAGCAGCGTTTTGATTTCTGCTGAACTCATGTTTTCGACAAGGTTTAAATGCGATGTGGCAAGGATTACAGGTATACTGTCGTTTATATTTTTTGTTTTTAAAGGTGCATACAAGCTGGCAGAAATTGTTTTGCTATTAAAACCATAAATAATAACTCCTACAACAATTATTGATAAAGGAATGGCCAGAAAAAAAATAATTTTTAAGGGTTTGATGCGGTTCATATGGTTATTATAAGTTGTGTGATTTTTGAATTTTTGCAATATATTGCTGTTCCCCTGAATCGAAAAAATTATCTGTGTATCAAAACAACTTTTCTCTAGCGCTTCAGCGCCGGATTCAATTCAAAAGCCTTATTCAAATATTTTTGCCCCTCTTCAGCATTGCCCATTTGTTGGTAGGTGATGCCCAGATTCAGGTAATTATTGGCCTCTTTTGGGTTTAGTTTAATTGCCTCGGAATATACCCTGACGGCATCGCTGTATTTTTGCTGCATGGCATAAACAATGCCCAAATGCTGATAATTATTAGCCATTGCATCTTTTACACCACGTTGAGTGTTGATTACAAGTGCCTGGTTGAGGTATTTTTCGGCCAATGGGAGGTTATTCAGCAGTTCGCCGTAAACCCTGCCCAACATTTCTATTCCGTTCAGGTAACCGGGCTGTAATTCCAGCGTTTTTAGCAGGTAAGTTTCAGCTTTTTTGCCATCTTTTTTCAGGGTATTCACATAGCCCATGTTGTACATCGCAATATGAAATTTTGGATTGATGCGCACAGCCTCGCCAAAATGTTTTTCGGCCAGATTGAGCAGGCTGCTGTCGGGCTTTGCAGAAGGCTGAACATCTAAAAACTTTTTGAAAACGGAATTGGCATAATAATAATTCATCTTGGCCGAATTGGGTGAGGCTTTAATATCGGCAGCAAATAGTGTGTCATTGTTGAACCAATCTGGATTTCGACCAATGGTTTTGTAACTGTATGCCAATGTCAATATTGCTGTGATGCCCAATAAGGATGGTTTTTTGAACATATCTGCCATGCTTTCGGTCTTCAGTAATCGACTCAATCCATAGGCAAGTGCCAGACTAAATCCCAAAGATGGTATGAAGAGAAAACGATCGGCCATTGGTGCGCCAATATTAAATAAAAGATTGATGGTCAGCGAAAGTGGCAAAAAATAAAGCAGGATACTCAGTGCAAAAACATCTTTTTTGAATAGCCTGAAAATTACAAAGGCTGCCATCCCAAGGTAAATCAAAAGACCCAGAATAGCCTGCGGATCGCTAAAAGAAACCAATGGAATCTGCTCTCTTGAGTAATCGCTCGACATTGTAAGTGGGAAAATCAACAGTATGATATAACGAAGCAGAATCAGGGAAATCGTTGCTAGTTTTTCAACTGTGGCAACACCATAAAATGGATTTTCCATAATGTCCTTATTGGTTTCGGCTTCAATTCCCCCAACCAGATAGGATCGAATGGCAAAATAAAGCAGGGCAGCACCCCAGTATGGAGCAGCAGCAAAAAGGATTTTAGACCAGTTTTTATCTTTTTCGAAAATTAGCAGTGTAAATGGAAAAATAGCAATGTAAGTAAAGGCATTTTCTTTGGATAGCATGGCGCCAAAATATGCCAAAATACCCAGCGAAGTAAGTAGGATAGAAGGTTGTCTGTAACTTTTGTGCAAGGCGAATAAGGCACTGAAAAGCAGCAACATAGCCAGAATTTCATCCCTGCTTTTGATATTGGCAACAACCTCTGTATGAATGGGGTGTGCAACAAAAATGAGTCCGGCAACAAAGGGAATGACCGACCCGCCCTGGGTCTCCGAAAACCATATTGAAAGCAGATTGAAAAGCAGCAGTGCCGAAACTGCGTAGAAAAATATATTTAGAAAATGACCAACAGCCGCATTGTATTCATAGAGCTGTGCTCCAGACTCATCTTTTATACTTTGACCATTTAAGGTTTTTTCTTTGCCAAAAAGCTGGTTTTCAACGGCAAAACAGACCAGTGACAGGGGACGGAAACGACCTCCAGACAATTCCATGCCGCCTTCGCCGTACACACCTTCGAAAAAATCTCGCGTGACCAAATCGGGAATTCCTGCAAGCCCTTTCTGCGTAAAGGTATTATCGGTGATTACAATCGAATCGTCGAAGGCAAATTTGTGTCCGAGGGTATTACTATATAGAACAAAGGCCAGTAAAAAAAGGACCCAGCCGCCGTATTTCGACAGAAAAGGCATCTTTTGGTTCAGTACAGGCTTACTAATGTTGGATGAATTAGCTTTTATTTGAGTTTTTGGAGCTGTCGGCTGATTTTTTTTCTTTGCCATAAGATTCAATCACAATAGAAATTTAAAGAAAGGAAGCATCGAAAAGCAAGGGTAAAATATCTTTGAGAGAACTTACTGTATATACCTCTCCACTATCGCCCTGTAGAATAAGTTTGATATCTTTTTCCTGACGCAGTTCATACTCCAGTAAAACCTGACGGCAGGAGCCGCAAGGTGGTACGGGTTTATGAAGACCTTTCGTCTGCGTTTCTACTGTGATAGCCACTGCAGAAATGGTTACACCCGGAAATCGCACTGCAGCGGCGAAGGCGGCATTTCGTTCGGCACAGATAGTAACCGGAAAAGCTGCATTTTCCTGATTGCTGCCATGAACAATTTCGCCGTTCTCGAGTAGTACTGCTGCACCTACTTTGAATTTACTGTATGGCGAGTAAGAAGTTTTGAGGGCTTTTTTTGCCTCTGCCAAAAGCTCTGCATCATTGCTGTTGAGTGCCTTTTCGTCGGGATAACTCAGGTATTCGGCAGAGAAAAGTATTTTTTTCATTCCTTTTATTTTAGGTTTAAAACAACGCTCAGGCAGGGGTATTTTGCGCTGAAAATTTTTCGATTCGCAAATTAACAAAATTAGCATATAATTTTCCAATTTAAAATTGAATAATTAAAAACAGAATAGGTTAACCCCAATTGCCCTACTGCATAATTTTTTTACCCATCTTTTTGAAAATTTTAAATTTAATGCTATTTTTGTATTGCAAATGCCAAAGGGCATTTTAGTATTAGTTACAGAAGGAAGAGATAGTGCCCTGCGCTATCTCTTCCTTCGCGTTTAAGGCAAAAAAATAAACTTTAAATGGCAAAATAGTGCTGAAATAGTTTTGTAAATTTATTCCAAACATCAATTCATATTTAAATTATGGCAGAATTAACAGACAACAAGGTCACCGTCCTCAAAGGAGCTGAATTCCTCATCAGTGATAGCGAGCCACAGCATACCTTCATACCCGAAGAGGTAAATGAAGAACAGCAGATGATCCGTCAAATGGTACGAGATTTTTGTGAAGTACACATTTATCCAAATTATAAAAAGATTGAAAAGCAGGAAGATAATATTTCCAAAAAACTTTTGGGCATTGCCGGAGAACAGGGGCTCTTGAGTTCGCATATACCCGAAGAATACGGTGGAATGCCGCTAGAAACCAATACAAATACCATTATTACTGAAGAAATTGGCCGCTCAGGTGCATTTTCGGTTTCGGTGGCAGCACATACAGGGATTGGTATGTTGCCCATTTTTTACTTTGGAAATGAGGAGCAAAAGAAAAAATATCTGCCGGGACTTTGCTCAGGTCAGATTGTAGTATCTTATTGTCTTACCGAACCGGGCTCCGGATCTGATGCGCTTGCAGCAAAAACCAAAGCGATGCTGAGCGAGGATGGTAAACACTATCTCATCAGCGGACAAAAAATGTGGATTACCAATGCCGGTTTTGCAGATGTTTTTATTGTTTTTGCAAAAGTTGACGGTGACAAATTTACCGCCTTCCTAGTGGAAAGAGATCGCGAAGGACTGAGTTTGGGTGCCGAAGAAGACAAAATGGGTATCAAAGGTTCGTCGACCCGTCAGGTTTTCTTCGAAAATGTAAAAGTACCTGTCGAAAACATTCTTGGAGAAATTGGGAAAGGACATTTAGTCGCTTTTAATGTGCTCAATATCGGCCGTTTCAAATTGGGTGTAATGGCGTTGGGTGGTGCCAAATGGAATGCCAATACTGCAATTAAATATGCCAACGAGCGCCATCAGTTCAATGTGCCAATTTCGAGCTTTGGTGCAATTCAGTACAAACTTGCAGAACAGGCCATTCAAATTTTTGCAACTGAATCGGCTCTTTATCGTACTTCATGGTTGTTACAACGCAAAGCAACCGCTATGTATGAGGGAGGCGCTAGCTACGCAGAAGCCAAACTCGAAGCTGCCGAAGAATACGCCGTTGAATGTGCTATGCTCAAAGTAATTGGCTCTGAAATGCTCGATTATGTGGTAGACGAAACAGTTCAAATTCACGGTGGAAATGGTTTTTCAGAAGAATATGTAGCAGCCCGTGCTTATCGCGATGCCCGTATTAACCGTATTTTTGAAGGCACCAACGAGATAAACCGCCTCTTAGCTTTCTCTATGACCATGCGTCGCGCCATGAAAGGTGAAATCGACCTGGTAGGTCCCGCCTGGGCAGTTCAAAAAGAACTCGCTGCGATGCCAAGCAATGAGAAAACAGATGGAACCTGGGGCGCCGAGATTGATGCGGTAAAAAACATGAAAAAAATCGGTCTGATGGTGTCAGGTGCTGCAGCTAAATATCAAATGGACGGTCTAATCGACCTGAAAAATGAACAGGAAATCGTTATGAACATCGCCGATATTATGATGGATATCTATGTGGCTGAATGTGTACTACTTAGAATCCGTAAAATGGAATCATTAGGACATAATACCGATTTGCAGGGCCAAATGATGAAGGTTTTCTTCAACGACGCAATTGCCAGAATTTCGAAAAATGCATCAGATGCACTTTCTTCATTTGCCGATGGCGATGCTTTGCGCATGATGCTCAACGGTGTGAAACGTTTCTCGAAATATGAGCATATAAACGTAAAAAATGCTCGTCGTGCTGTTGCCAAAAAATTGATTGAGGCGAATGCTTACTGCTTCTAAAGCAGTAATTTAATAAAAGAAAACTCCCGTTGATAAATATTTCAGCGGGAGTTTTTTTGTTATTTTTTAGAATATATTATCTCATGTAGGAAGGGAAGAGATTGTATGGCTTTTTACCCCTTCTTGTTTTTGCCTTCAATTCGGCATTTTTACGCTTTTCAACTTCTTTTTTATTATCCTCAGGATC
>CAMDAB010000120.1 GCA_945888475.1 Saprospira grandis DSM 2844
CAGATGGAAACCGAACAGCAAAGAGCTCAACAGTATTATGCTGCTGTCATGCAAAAAGTACAGCAGGGCATTCTGGCACCGGCACAACAAAAACTCGAAGAAGATAAACTAGTGAAAATGCAGGAAGATCTTCAGAAAAAAGCCATGAAAATGGAAGAAGATATGATTGCTAAGGAGCAGGAAATGACAAAGCCTATGTATGATAAGTTCAATGAGGCACTTAAAGAGATTGCCAAAAAAGAAGGTTATACCTATGTTTTTGATAAAAAAATGATGCTTTATTCCGATGGAGGAATCGATGCTACCGACAAACTCAAAGAAAAATTGGGTGTTAAATAATTAAAAAACCAATTCAAAAGTCTAATTTAAAAATAATGTATATGAAAAAGAGTCTTAAATTATTTTCGTTGGCTATAATATTTTTGTTCGTATCAATGAGTATTTCAGCTCAAAATCAGAAAATTGCTTATGTAGATCCTGAGCAGATTATTCCAAATATGCCTGAATACAAAGCTGCTAAATCTGAATTGGAGCAGTATCAAAGCATTCTCAAGAAACAGATGGAAGGGGAACAAGCCAAAATGCAACAGTACTATACCGATGTGATGACAAAAATTCAACGTGGTGAGCTTTCACCTGCGCAACAAAAAACCGAGGAAGAAAAAATTATGAAAATGCAGGAGGAATTGCAGCGCAAGGGCATGAAAATGGAAGAAGATATGGGAGCTAAAGAATTGGATTTGACCAAGCCCATGTATGAAAAATTCAGCGAGGCAATGAAAACGGTAGCTAAGGCCAATGGTTTTGCTTACATTTTTGACAAAAAGATGATGCTCTATTCTGAGGGTGGTGAAGATCTTACTGCTAAACTTAAGGCTCAATTGGGTATTCAATAATTTTTAACATTCAATCAACAGTTAATATTATGAAATACTTTTCACTGATTGTTTTCAGTTTTATTACAGTAATTACTTTTGCCCAGAATTCTGTTATTGCGCATGTTGTATCAGATTCGATCATTCCCAGAATGGAATCTTATCTGTATGCTATGACCGAATTGCAGGCCTATTCTCAGAATATGCAAAAACAATTCGAAGGAAAAGAAGCAGAGATGGAAGCCTATTATATGGATGTAATGGACAAAGGCAAAAAAGGCATACTCTCGCCAAAAGAACAAAAAGATGCCGAAGCTAAATTGCAGGAAATGCAAACCAAGCTGCAGCAATTTGCCCAGGAAATGGATGCACAGCTAGCCGAAAAGGAAAAATCGCTGATGGGTCCGGTTCAGGAGGAATACAGCAATGCGATAAAAGCTGTCTCGAAACAAAATGGATATGGTTTTATTATCGATAAAAAGCTTATTCTGTACTCGGACGGAGGCATTGATGCAACCGAAAAGGTAAAAGTTGCACTAAAAATTAAATGATAACAAATCCCAATGTCGAATAGATGTTGGGATTTTTTAAGTTTGAATAATCTTCTAAACTTAGTCTGATAAAATGAAAAAAATTTTAATTTTTGGATTTATGTTTCTATCACTTGCTGCTTGCAGGAGTAAAAAGGAAATAACAAACAATACAGAGCGTATCAACCGCTATTTCCCTGAGCTGTTGGGTGACTTGGTTTTCAACCTTTCCCTGGACGAAGTAATTGCCAAAAGACCAAATCTGGCTCCGGTCAACTATGTAAACGATGCCTTCAGTTTCAGAAAAGAATTTGTAGAGGAAATCAATGAGGCAGGCATTAAAAAATTGGTCTATTATTTTGATGCGAACGATCGAAAGCCTTTTTACGAACTCATTATCATTTATGAAAATGATAAAATCAGGGATAAGGAAGCATTGCGTTTGCTCGGGCAGCCAAATTTTGAAAACAATACCGAATGGATTATCGGATCGAGGCAGGATTATAAAATCAAGGCCTGGAAATATGAAAATAACCTTGTTTTGGCTGCACAGTTGAAGGGCACCGAATGGGAAGAATAATTCTTACAGAATTAATAAACAGAGATGATAATTGAATTATCTCTGAGCATTTTATTACTTTTGTCAGGACAAATATAACATTCGCTTAATAAAACTGCACAGCAGTACAAATATTTGAATAACAATGGTTGACGTATTATTGGGATTGCAATGGGGGGATGAAGGCAAAGGAAAAGTTGTAGATTATCTCGCTGAGAAATATGATGTTGTTGCCCGTTTTCAGGGAGGACCGAATGCTGGACATACCCTAGTACTAAATGGCAAGAAACATGTATTGCATACAATTCCCTCAGGTGTTTTTCGTGAGGGTGTAATTAATATCATTGGTAATGGCGTTGTAATAGACCCAATTACGCTTCGCCGTGAGATGGAAAATTTGCATAATGCAGGCGTAGCTTTCAAAGAAAATTTGTACATCTCAAAAAAAGCACACCTTATATTACCCTCCCATCGTTATCTTGATGCTGTGATGGAAGCCTCAAAAGGGCAAAGTAAAATTGGCTCTACACTTAGGGGTATCGGACCAACTTATACTGATAAAATTGCACGTCGTGGTCTCCGAATTGGTGATATTTTTAGTGCCGATTTTGGAAAAAGATATAATGACTTGAAGGCAGATCATTTAGAAATGGCCTCGGTTTATCCTGCTGTAGATTTTGATTTTGCTGCAGAAGATGCAAAGTGGATGGAAGCAGTAAGTTATCTTAAAGAATATAATTTTGTCGAAGGAGAGTATTTTATTAATAAACTACTCGATAGTGGTAAAACTGTTTTAGCCGAAGGTGCACAAGGCTCGATGTTGGATATAGATTTTGGCACCTATCCATTTGTTACTTCTTCTAATACAATTACAGCCGGCGTTTGCAATGGTTTGGGTGTTGCTCCATCGCGAATAGGTGAAGTAATTGGAATTACAAAGGCTTATTGCACCCGTGTTGGAGGCGGTCCTTTTCCTACCGAATTACATGATGAAACAGGTGAACGTATCCGCAAAGCAGGCGGTGAGTTTGGCGCAACAACAGGTCGTCCCCGCCGTTGCGGTTGGATTGACCTTCCGCAATTGAAATATACAATAATGCTTAGCGGAGTTACCCAGTTGGTACTCACAAAAGCTGATGTGCTGAACGAATTTGACACAGTTTCTGCTGCTACTGCTTATCAATATCCCGATGGAACAATCAGCGAAGAAGTGCCTTACGATATGGTAAACACCGTAATTGTTCCTCAGTATAAGCAATACAGCGGTTGGAACAGTTCGCTCGAAGGTATTCATAATTTCGAAGATTTTCCACAGCAGCTTCAAGACTACATTCTTGATTTGCAGGCTTACCTGGCAGTACCTTTTACCATGATTTCTGTTGGTCCCGAGCGTGAGAGTCTCATTATTAGGGAAAGAGTAAGTGTTTAAAATACTTAAATGTACAGGGCATACCACGCGTTTTGGCTTTTTTATTGATAATTGTCATGCTTAGATGTTTTGTACTTGATATTTTAAATGAATAAGTTTATCTTTGCATCTTCAAATAATCACGATTAAAGTTCTTTTAAGCGCAAAGCAGATGTTGAGCAGAAATAATATTAGAATTAAGGTGTTGCAGGCTCTTTATGCAAATGAAGTGAACCCTATGGAGGACAGCGCAGCTGCCGAGAAATTTTTTGTCAGATCTGTTAACGATACTTACAGGCTTTATCTGCTGATCATGTACTATCTCCAGAAAGTTTCTTCCTACAGTCTCAAAGATTTTGAAATCAGAAGCAGAAAATTTGTTCCAACTGAAGATGATTCAAAAGCCTCACTGATAATGTACGAAAATCCGGTAGTGAAAGCATTGCGAGATAGTAATTCATTTCATGCCGTACTCAAAAAACAGGGAATTGTTCAACTGCTCGACGAGGATTTGGTAAGAAGATTATTTAAGCTTTTTGCAGAATCGGAATATTACGAATTTTACCGTAATGCCAAGAATATGCCACTGAAAGAACATCAGTATGCACTGGTAAAGTTGTACATGATACTGAGAGAAGATGAGGGCTTTGTTGAACATTTATCTGATAATTTTCCATCCTGGGATGATGACGAGTCGCTTGTTTATGGAGCCATAAAAAGAAGTCTGCGCGATTTGCCTCATAATGTCTCTTTTTTTATTGAACAATTACCAAATAGTGAATTCGTTAATGATTTAGGCAAGGATTTGCTTTACAAAGTAATGCGTTACAATGAGGAGGTTCAGGCTATGATTGCTGCCAAGCTCAAAAACTGGAATGAAGACAGGGTAGCACAGTTAGATATGATTATGATGAAGATGGCAATTTGTGAATTTATATATTTTGAATCTATACCTACGAAAGTTACTATAAATGAATATGTAAACGTTGCTAAACTGTACAGTACAGATAAAAGCAAACGATTTATAAACGGAATTCTCGATAGATTAATGCAGGATTTGCATGAAGAAGGTAAAATTAATAAAACAGGAAGAGGTCTAATTGATGAATAATATGATCAGAACTATCGGCATCTTATTTATAGTTTTTGCTGCTACTCTTATCAATGCCCAGAATAGCAGTAATCGAAATGCCATCAGCTACAAAATGCTGGTAACAGATTATAATACGATAGATACACAATACAGAAATGAAAATCCAAAAAGATACATTCATCCCGATGATGTAAATTTTGGTGCGGAATTGGGCTATCAGCGATACCTGTTTCCTTCATTTAATGCAGGAGCATCCCTTCGTTTGGGCAGTATCGATTCTTATCATCTTTTGATTGACTCAACCGATGGCGGATGTACAGCAGCCCCATGCAACAGAAGGTATCACCGAAATGAACTTTTTGCAGCATTTGGTATTCATGGAGATTATAAATTCAATAATGGGTACATTCTAAAAGAAGATTTTTTGATAGCACCATATCTGAGATTTGGATTGAATGCACTTTATCTCAGTCGACGAAAAGGTAATTTTGATTTACAAATACCTATGGCCCTTGGTGTGAACATAAGACTGAATCCTTTGTTTTCCTTGCAGACACAGTTCGACTATAACCAGTCTTTGATTGTAAATAAAAACAACTTTATCATTTCCGCCGGCTTTGTCTGGACTTTAGGCAAGTCCAATGAACATAGTGTTGAAGAGGAGAGTGAAATCATTATCACTCCAAGATAAGTTATCCCAAAATGAAGGCATTATTTTTTCTTTTCCCGGCTTTTATATTCTTTTCCTGTTCTTCCGGAGAAGTAAAATATCAATCGGCTGATGAAGTTTTGAAATCCGACAAAATAAACGGATCAAAGATTTACTACAATCCCGTATCTGCAGATAAACCCCTAAAAGAAAATGAGGCTTCGAAATTAAGTTTTGAAAAACTTGATCATGATTTTGGTACGATTAAAGAGGGAGATGTTGTTCAACACATTTTTAAGTTTAAGAACAAGGGAAATACACCGCTTGTCATTACAAATGCCAGTGGTTCCTGTGGTTGTACCGTTCCAGAATGGCCAAAAGAACCCATACTGCCGGGAAAAGGCGGTGAAATAAAGGTATCTTTCGATAGTAAAGGAAAAAGTGGTGTTGAGGAAAAAGAAATTTATGTAATGGCAAACACGATTCCCAATAAAACAACATTGCGTGTAAAGTCTTTGGTTTTGTCTAAAAAGTAAAAGTTTATAAATTTAATAAATATTTCAAAATGAACAGTTTATCTATTTTATTATGGGAGCCTGCTCCACCTCAGGGAAGTGCAGGTTATCTTAACATCTTATTGCTTGTTGTGGCAATGGTGGTGATTTACTTTCTGATGATCAGACCTCAAAGTCAGCAGAAGAAAAAACAAGTAAATTTTAGTACCTCGCTTAAAAAAGGTAAGAAAGTAGTTACTATTGGAGGCGTTCATGGAGTAATTGCCGATATTAGTGAGACGACAGTTGAGTTGATTGTAGCACCTAAAACGCATATTACTTTTCAGCGCGATGCCATTTCTATGGATTTTACAAATGCTGCTTATGGACAACAATCAGAATCCGCAAATACTGAAAAGCAGACAGAAGAGTCTAAGTAAGTTATCTTCCTTTCTGAAAACAGATAGGGCAATACTGATGATATGCATCGGTATTGCCTTCGTTTTTTGGCTGTTTACCAAATTATCCTATCCTTTCAGGTCACAGGTTTCTATCAGGGTTGAGTATAACATCTCAAAGGATAAGGTGCTTTCAGTGCCCGCGCCAGAACTGATAGATATCAATATTGAAGCCAGTGGCTGGGAATTACTTAAATTTTACTTTGTCAGGAGGAAATATATCATTGATGTCGATGTTACTGACAATAGTCCCAAAACACTCAACGCAGCCGCTCTAAAGGCAAAATTACTCAGTCAGTTTCCTGAGAATGTCAGTATTATCGAAATAACACCCGATCTGATTCAATTTAAACCTGAGGATTTTGCAGTGAAGAAGGTCCCTGTTAAAGCAGATAATCAACTCCAGTTATCAGCCCAGTTTATTTTGAAGGATTCTTTGAAAGTTTACCCCGACAGTGTAGAACTAAGAGGTCCGGCATCTGTAGTTAATGTTATAGAATTTTGGCAGACTTCTCCACTCAGTTTCAGTGGTGTTGAATCTTCTTTTCTTAAAAAAGTATCGCTAAGGAGGCACTCAAATAGAAACATCAGCATTGTTCCCGACAAAGTAGATGTAGAAGGAATGGTTGAACAAATTACGGAGAAGAAACTTGAGGTTGAAATTACAAAAATTGGCGTGCCCGATTCTTTGCTTTTGGTATTGCTCCCGCAAAGAGTGAGTATATCCTGTATTGTCGGCTTGAGCGATTTTGACTTAATAAGTCCTAAAGATTTCAGAATAACTGCCGATTTTACCAAGATAAATATTAACAGCAGAACAGCCGTGAAATTAGAACTTGAAGAATATCCAGCCTTTGTTCATAAAATAAAAATGCAGCCTAAGGAAGCTGACTTTATCATAAGAAGTAAAAAATAAAAGAGTATGACCACAAAGGCCATACTCCTATAAATACTTTCAGAAAACAAAATAAATTTTGTATTCATTATAAAGTTAGTTAATAGTTTTATAAATAAAAAATAATTTAGTTAATTATTTTGAAAATATTAGTAAAGGCAAAATATTTGAAATGTTGCTACCTTATTTAAAAAGTTTCGAAGCTTATTTGCAATTGGAAAAAGGTTTGGCTCAGGCTTCGGTTTTTGCCTACATGAATGATCTAAAAAAACTTGATGAATATTTTCAGATAAAAAATTTTGAGATTCCTGTTCAGGCTTTAAAATTGGCACAATTACAGGAATTTTTGCAATATCTGAATGAGTTGGGTTTTGCAGCAGCCTCTCAGGCGCGAATGCTTTCTGGCATAAAATCGTTTTTTTCTTTTCTTGTACTTGAAAAAATTCTTGACATCAGTCCCGCCGAGCTTTTAGAAACACCAAAACTTAGTAAAAAATTACCCGAGGTGCTTTCTTACGAAGAAATTGAAATGATGCTCGATTCAATTGACCTCTCAAAATCTGAGGGACACCGAAACCGTGCAATGATTGAGGTTCTATATGCCTGCGGGTTGCGCGTAAGCGAACTTACAGGGCTCAGAATATCGAGTCTTTATCCTGAAATTGGCTTTGTTCGGGTTATTGGTAAGGGCAATAAAGAGCGATTGGTGCCGATAGGAGAGAGCGCCCTTAAACAGGTCAGTTTTTATCTCGAGGACAGAAAGCAGATGGATAAAATTGATAAAAAATCGGAGGATATAGTTTTTCTTAATCGACGTGGCAAACAACTTACCCGCGTAATGATTTTCCTGATTGTAAAAGAAGCTGCGCTTGCAGCCGGGGTTGATAAAAATGTTTCGCCACATACCTTCCGACACAGTTTTGCAACGCATCTGCTCGAAGGTGGTGCCGATTTACGTATTGTACAACAGCTGCTTGGACACGAGTCAATCACAACAACAGAGATTTACACGCATCTTGATATGAATTATTTGCGTGAAACTTTAAGAAGTTATCATCCCAGGAATAAAAAAAATAGCCACAATGCTTAGTTTGCGGCTATTTTAATAAAAGGTTGATTTAATAAGTTTTACTTTTCGGCAAAGGTGAATTTATCCTTTACCAAGCGCATAGTTCCTCCCAATTTGTATTCAGCTGGACGCACCTTAATCTGATCGACCGATAATAGTGCAACTTCAAGTTCAACACCCTTTTTAGGGAGAAATACAAACACTGAACAACAGTCATTTCCCTGCAGCATATTCTGAACATTTTTTGAACTAAACTGGTTATAATCATTTTCATTGGTCAGTAGTTCCTTCAAAAAAAGACCAGACTTACCTATTAACTTGTCATTTGCATCAAAACGGAGGAAAATAGGACTGCCGCCTGTGCTGCCGCTTGGTCTGAATTCATGATAACCTAATAGGGATTCGCCATTTTCCAGTTTCAGCAATTTAAGTTCAACTATATTGCCATTTTTTCTTTCAGACTTTTCGTCATTGAATTTAATCTTGGTAAACATTTCTGAGGGAATATTTTCTAAGATCTCTACATTGACTTGCTGACTCATTGCCTTTCTGAAATAAATCAATGGAGTGGGTTCATCGGCATTACTTTTTTTAGTTTTGTCTTCTTTTGCGCTTTCCGAAGCTTCGGTTTTTGAACTATCATCGGATTTCTGAGACTGACTGCAAGAGAAAATGCTGATTAAGCCAATCGTACAAATAAAAATTTGTTTTTTCATTTTGTAGAAATTGAATTTGTTAATAAATAATCAAGTAATGCTTTCAATACCTTTTGCGCTGCTTTAACATCAAAATTTTGATTGGATTCAGATAGCCAATGCGATATTTTTGAAAGTATCAGCCTTGTCCCCCATGAAATCTAAGGACCCTTCCTCGTAATTATCTGAAATGGCATCTGCTAGCTGTGGATCGATACTTTCGGAATTTACCTGAACATATAAGATAAATTCTCCAGCTTCTTTTGAGTAAATAAGTCCTTTGTCCGAATTTTGAAGACGAATTACTAACCTTGTAATTCCGTTCAACGGTATAAGTTCAAGGTCAATAACCGATTCGTTGTGTTGTTTGCGGATTTTGTAAGTACAAACTTGCAATTCAACAGTTGTGTTCATAACAAAGACATCCTCCGTAATAAAAAAGCCTCTTTTAATGAGCTGTTCTTTGATTTTGGATTTAATTTCCTCGCTGTTATCGGTCATTTTTTCACTTCTGAAATCTTCGAATTGCCAAACTTTGCCAAATAATTGTTTCAGGACTGGGTTTGTACTGTTTTCAGCAATATTAGCCTTATTTTCTTTCAGTAGTTCAGCTTTTTTTGCGGTGAGATAGTTGTCCAGATTCGCCTTGATAAATGCTTTTGCTTCTTTGTTATCGGCAATTGCAGCTGCATGAAGGTAGAAATAGGCCTTATCTGAATTTTTCTCGAAATTAAAAGCCAATTGGCCAAGTGCATAAGAGGCTGGAACTGACGCGCCAGACTGTTTGCGTAGATCGAGGAGCATTGTTTCAGCATCCTGGATCTGCCCGGTCGAAGCCAAAATAAATGCTTTTTCAATTAAAATATCATTTTTGTAAAGATCGCCTGCTGTTGAAAGCAATTTTTCGGCCTTACTCTGTGCAAGGTCAGTACTTCCTGAAATACGCAGCGCAGCTATTTCGGTCAGTTGATAGGCAATTGTTTCGGGTTCTGCTTGTATCGCTTTTTGAATAAATTCAAGAGCCTGTGCAGCAGCATTATTTTTCAAAAGTGCTTCCGCAAAGGCGGCAAGAAAATCAGCATCGGGGTTTTCAATCAATTTAATGGCCTTAGTGTAGGCTTCAGCAGCAAGTTTATAATCTTGAATTTGAGCAGCATTTTTACCAAGATTATAAGCATAGGCAAAATTTTCGGGAGCATTTTTAGCCAATTCAGTGAGTAAAGGTATAGTATCCTCAAATTTTTGCATTTCACTTAACATTTGCGCTTTAGTACTGTAAGCTAATTCGTTATAGCCTTTATTTATCACTGAATTAAGTTCCATCAGCGCATCAATAGAACGGCCGCTATTTTTAAATGCAATCGCCCTATGGCATCTCAAATCATTGTCCTGGGCGGCATTAGCCACAGCTGCATCGAAATAGACCAAGGCCTGCTGAGGAAAATTGTTGGAATAAAGTTCATATTCGCCCAATGCTTTTAGTGCGCTAACATTTGCTATGTCATGGGTCAATACTTCAATATAGGCTTTTACAGCAGCTTCCTGATCGCCCTGCTGTAACTTTAATTCGGCATATTTCAGGATGCTATCCGTATCATGAGCATTGAGTTGAATCAATTTTACATAACACATTTCTACTGCTTCGAAAGGTACATTTTCTCTTTGAGTCAAGGCTTCGGCTAAAAATTTATAACCGAAGGTTTCATCAGGAAAATTTCTTAGTGCATCTGCTGCAAGGGTTTCAGCTGCGCTAAAATTCATTTCTGAAATAGCTTTTTCTATATTTTGATACAATTGTTCTTTGAGCATAATTGTAATGTTATTTTATGAAATAATTTTAAAATCGATTCTGTTATTAATCAATTAAAATGGGTTAATATAGTCAACAAAATCACCAACTCCGTCAACGATTGTTTCTCCAAATTCAACAGCTGAGTCATAAACATCGCCTGCAAAATCGACTAATTTACCCATACCTTTTTTAGCCCAGGTGCCAACATCTGTCAATGCCTCATAGGCTTTTTTGAAATGGGCCTTAAGATCAGGGTGCATTTCGCATTGCCAGTTGCCCTTGGGTGAAGCACCAAGGTATTTCCAATTACTTAATTGGAAACCTATTGAATATACAGGTGTTTTAATAACGAAAATATTCAATGCACTTGATTCGATGGTATAAAGTACCTCTTCTAAAACCAAGAAATCTGCTCTCGCTTTTCCGTACATTGTAAGGCTGGCCTGAAGACCACCTTCAAGCTTTGTATTTGAGCTGACCATTAATTTTGCCGAGGCTTCGCCATTTAAAACAGCTTCCAAAACACCTTCCACTGCAGCAAGACTGTAACCGAGTACTGTAAAAGCCGCTAGACCCAACCCAGCCTCAGCCTTCAGTTCAACATTTCCAGTTGATTCTATACCCATTTTATCTGCTGCGCCAACAATTCTATTTTTTAAATTTGCTGTCATCGAAGCTCCGAACTTAGCATAAGCTGTAAAGATGGAGTAAAATGTTGCAAGCGGTATTTTTTTTGAAAATT
>CAMDAB010000121.1 GCA_945888475.1 Saprospira grandis DSM 2844
CCAAAATTGCTTTGGAACTAAGCACTTACTCGTTTTTTCGAGCTTGAAATAGGTGTGACTATTCCTTCACCCGAAAAAACTGTGTGAGCACTTATTTCCTTCGCACTTTTGGCCTTCATTACGAACTCTAATGACGGAATTGGGTTTAAAGGAAAATACTGGTTGACACGGATTTTGTTTCACAAAAGACTGGTATTTTACCTTGTAAAGAACAAACAGATTGTCAAACTTAAAATTGCGCCTATAAAAACCATTAAAGAAATTAAAACACTAGCATAAATAAATAATAAAGCCAATTAAGAAAACAATCCATCTGGCAGCTTCTGACCAATATGCCCATTTTTTCAAGTCGAGCAGAGCGCCAATATTTCCCAGCGTCCAGATGATTAAAAAAGCAACAGAGATGGATTCTGGAAGGCTAAATTTTGAAACCGACATGAGGAAAAGTACGGTTCCGGCAAGCACAAGCGTGAAATTAAAGAGGGAATAGACTAAAATTCCAATTGGCAGCTTTTTATCATATTTGTTTTGTGTTTCCCTTTCACACTCAGGTACTGACTGAAGTCCGCCCATTTCCTTGGGAAGCCAACCTGGCCGGTCGACCCAAAGTCTCAGCTTGTCACTAATACGTGGAATGCGTGATGCGGTTCTTAGTAAATCGGCATAATAATCGAAATTAGCCCAAACAGGATTCCAACTCGAAAGTGATTTGGTCACACCGTAGACAACGGGGGCTTTTTCGGGCTCAAAGGTACCAAAGATACGGTCGTAAATAATAAGCGTACCACCATGATTCTTATCGATATATTCCGGATTTCTTCCATGATGTACCCTGTGATGCGATGGTGTATTGAATATAAATTCGAACCAGGCCGGCATTTTAACAATCGCCTCTGTATGAATCCAAAACTGATAAAGGGTCTGAAATGTACCGATAATGGCAAAGGGCACTGGATCGAATCCCACAATTGCCAGCGGCAAATAAAAAGCAGAGGAGAAAAACCCCTGAAATGCCGATTGACGCAGCGCTACCGATAGGTTATACTCTTCGCTCTGATGATGTACTACATGCGCACCCCAAAAAGTGTTAATCTCGTGAGAATAGCGGTGAAACCAATAATACAATAAATCTATCAGCAAAAACAGCAGTATGTAAGTTGCCCAATTGTTGGGGATATCCATCAGTCGGGCCTGCTGATATAAAAAAACATACAGTCCTAGTCCCAGCAATTTTAAGATGGCGCCCGAAACCTGTTGTGTAATACCGCAGCTGATATTGGCCAAGGCATCGCTAAAACGGTAAAATTTTCGCTGCATCCAGATTCCTGCCAAAAGTTCAATTCCTATCAACAGGAAAAAAACAGGAATAGCATAGAGCATGATGGTTTCGGCATTAAGCATATTTGTAGGGACTTAAGCTATCTCTAATTGATTTTTTATCTACCTCCCGCTTCTAGTCTTTCTTCTTCAATTTTTCTCAATGCATCCAGAGCTCCCTCGGTAGGGTAGAGTCCGTCGAGACAGGCCATACAGGTCGGCAGAAAATCGGAAAAGATTGATTTGAGGTCATCCAAAGGAAGATAAATCAGTGCATCGGCCTCGATGTATTCCTTGATCTGTTCGACGGTTTTTTGGGCGGCAATGAGCTCGGTTTTTACCGACATATCAATACCATATATACAAGGACTGATAACTGGCGGCGCTGCGGAGATGAAATAAATCTCCTTGGCTCCGGCTTCGCGTAATGTTTGAACAATTCGGCGTGAGGTGGTGCCACGCACTATGGAATCATCCACTACTGCTATTTTCTTACCCTGAATCGTTTTTTTAATTGGATTCAGCTTGCGTTTTACCATACTATCGCGCTCGACCTGATTGGGTGAAATAAAGCTGCGGCCAATATAATTGCTCTTGACCAGACCTCTTTTGTAAGGAATGTCCAAGACCTCGGCAAGGCCCGATGCAGCAAAATAACCAGAGGTGGGCACGTCGATGACCATATCTGGCTCAAGACCCATTTCCTTCAGCTTTTGTCCGAGCATACGACCCATTTTTACACGCTGGCCTGCTACGAGCTTGCCATGCATGCTCGAGTCTTCGCGGGCAAAATATATAAATTCAAAAACGCAGAAGTTTTTACCTTTTTGCGTGCCGATATTGGAATGTATATTTTTATCCTGGTCGATGTAAACAATCTCGCCCGGCTCCAGGTCACGCACAACCTCATAGCCCAAATGATCGAAGCAAACTGTCTCTGATGCAAAGCCATAAACCGGTCCATTTTCGGTTTCCTGTTTGCCAAGCACCAATGGACGGATGCCATTCGGATCGGTAAAGGCCAGTAAACCATGATTGGCAATTGCTGCAATAACGGCATAGGCTCCATGCACCTTGTTTTGCGTAATTCTCACCGCATCGAAGATGTCTTCCGCTACTACATTGCCCAGGTCTTTCTTTTTTAGTTCGGATGCAAAGGTGTATAGTATTAATTCCAGGTCGTTGGTCGTTGCCGGCAGGGTATGATATTCTTCATAAAGCACCTTTCCCATCTCTTCGAAATTGGTCACGTTGCCGTTGTGTGCCATGGCAATCCCAAAGGGATAATTGGCTGCAATAGGCTGTGCATTCGTTAATTCATTGGTTCCCTGTGTGGTATAGCGCACATGGCCTACGCCTATGTCACCTGTTAATCGGTCGGCATGTCTTTGTTCAAATACATTACTCACCAAACCAAGTCCTTTTTTAATATGAAAGGTCTTTTCGAAAGTGATGATACCTGCTGCATCCTGCCCGCGGTGTTGCAAAGCATTCAGCCCCATTAAGAGATCGTAAACTATATTTTTTTTGCCGTAAAGGCCGATTATTCCGCACATTTGAGAAGATGAAAGATGAAATCCCGATAGCTATCGGGAGAAAGATGAAAAAATTAAGAACAGAAGAGCAAAGAAACGAAGAGGAAAGACTTTCTGAGTTTAATTTTAATGTTGCAAAGTTAGTGTTTTGAGTAGTAATTTATTCCAAAATTATTATGATTCAAAAAGTTCTTTTAATGTTTTGCTGTAAAGTCTGTGCTCTATCGCCAATCCACGAGTTTCAACATCTTCCAGAGAAGTTGCGCCATGCAAATCTACAATTTCCTGCGCAATAATACTACCTGTATCCAAGCCTTCGTCAACAAAATGTACGGTAACTTTAGTTTCGGGCAGTTTGTTTTCCCAGGCCCATTCATATCCGTGCAAACCTTGATGCGCTGTTGTGTCGGCAGGATGAATGTTGATGATTCTTTTTGGAAAGGCATTCACAAGAACTGGACTCAAAATACGCATGTATCCAGCAAGTACTATGTAATCGGGCGAATAAGCAGCTAAAATTTCCAAAACAAGACGATCGTAATCTGCTCTTTTCATTCCTTTTGATTCGAGACTGGCGGTGGCAATGCCTTGTTCCGAAGCATATTTAAGCCCTGCAGCATCGCTGTGGTCAGAAAACACCAAAACAGGCTCGGCGATTCCACTCAGAATGCCACTCTGGCATTGCTCCACAATGGCTTTCATGTTGCTGCCGCGGCCGGAAATGAAGATGGCTATTTTTTTCATGACTGAAGTTGACAGTTTGGTAAATGTTTCTCCAAAAAGGCCTTGGTCTCCTTACTCATTCCATTTACCCTGATTTTTTTCAGATTAGGCAATTTTTCTAAAGAATTCATAAATGCTGGAGCAAACATGATGATATCTTTCAAGCTGTCATCCAATTCTAATTCTTCCAGATTCCTTAGTTTTTCAATACTTTTCAGCTCCTCGCGACTCGCTTTATTTGAAACTACCAATCGCAATTTTTTGATATGGTCAAATTCATAAATACATTCAGGAATGTCCTTTATTTTATAATATTCCAGATTCAAATTCAAGATCCCATTTGCAGAAATAAGCAGGAGAAATGCTTTGCTATACTCGGGATTGTTAAGTTTAAGAATCGACTCCAAGGCATAAACTTCATTAAAAGCACGGGTATATTCCATTCCAAAACGAGCCAAATCCAATTCTGTATTTTCAAAAACGCTAAGACTAGATTTATATTCGCCGGAATGTCTGACTTTTTTAAAATCCACCCTTTTCTTCAGTGCAGAGGCCAAGTTGGGAGAAGCCACTTTTTGTAGAAATTTAAGCGCCTTAGCAGATTGATCCTTATCGTCCGACAATTTATAAACCGTAAAAAGTGCTGTTACTGCGCCTTCGGGCACTCCGCCACCTTTCATCAGGCTAAATGCCACATCTACATTTGAGGAATTGAGGTTGTAGAGCATGGATGTGATATTATCCAATGTACTTGTATCCTGCTTTGCATACTCTACCAGATAATCAGGTTTGTTTTCATTCAAATAAGCAGAAAGCTGCAATTCGGTCATCAGTAATGCCTGATAATCTGTCTTTCCATTTTCATCTATGAGCACATGCGTTACATTTTCATCGTATTCAGCTGCTAGGCTGATGTTCAATGCGCTTAGTTTTTCTTTGAGCTCTGTTTTTTTGAATGCTGTTTTAGCTTCAATAAACAAGACATCCCCGGCTTTGAGCGGGTGATAGGCTTTTTCCGAAATCTCTGTCAGGTAATAGAGTGCATGTGCGTTGAAAGGTATAATACCCGAATTGAGGGCTTTGCCCAATTTATTTATGTCCAACGCTTCAGCTGTCAGTGGTTTTTTATCCCAAACAGCTGCGAAGAAGTCCTTTTCTTCCTTAGTATTTGTAGTTATTGTGTAACCACTTTCACCAAGTATTTTTTGAGGACAGTTATTAATCCAATTATAAAACTTTTCAAAACGGTCGATTTCACTGTCATGTGTAGTCGCTCCTTTCAGATTCAGTTCTTTCAGATTGGGAATTTTGATTAGGAATCCCGGAATTGTACTGAATTTATTAAATTCAATATCCAAACGCTCCAGGTTTTCCAACGCTACCAATTCTTCAGGTAGGCTGCTCAATTGATTTCTGGAAAGCCGAAGTTTTTTCAGACATTTTAATTGAGCTACTTTCGGACTTAAATATTCCAGGCCTGAGCTGCAAATTTCCAATTGTTCCAACTCGGGATAATCAAAAACATCTTCAGGAATTTCCCTAATTGAATCACGGGTATAAACAAAGATTTTTTTAAGCTTTTTGCTGCATTTGCCAATCCAAGCCGGAAATTCAGAGCAAAAAATACTTAGGTCTCTGAGCTGTTTCAAACGGGTGATTGATTCCGGTGCTTTTAAACTAAACATACTGAGATGAAGCAGTTCCAAACTAGTTAAATTGCCCAATTCCAAAGGAATTTCATACCCGCAGCGCATGCTTAAACTTTTTAGATTTGGTATTTTGGTCATTCCTAAAGGAAATTCCGTTCCGCTCTCATTTATATTCAGGCTTGTCAGCCCAATCATTTTTTCCCAACTTTTGGTGCCAAAAACAAGGTTAGGACATTCTGAAATACTCAGATAATTTATTTGGGGAAGCTCCAACAACACATCAGGCATTTGAGCATTTCCCTTATATTTTTTTAAATTTTCGATTCGTAGTGTTTGTAAAATAGGCGCATGTTTAATTGACTCCGGAATTTCTCCGAAACCGCTTTCCACATTAAGCATCAGCTCCTGTACATTGGGCATAGTAAAGGCTTCTTCCAATTGTTTTTCTGTTTTTGGAAGATTGATAACCAGTTCTATTGCCGCTTCATTGGCCTTTTTGGCAAAAGCCAGATTGTATTTTGGAATCAGCGCCATATTTAATAGGTATTTTTTAAAATTCGTTTGCCTATATCTTTCCGATAATGCATGCCTTCGAAACAGATTTTATTACAGTTTTGGTAAGCATTTTCAATGGCTTCTTCGAGTGTAGTACCTTTGCAGACCACATTTATAACGCGGCCGCCATCGGTTACAAGATCCTCTCCATTGCTTTTTACACCAGCATAGAACAAAAGAGTGTCCTTATCAACATCCTCTAAGCCTTTGATGGCAAAGCCTTTAGGAAATGATTTTGGATAACCGCCCGATGTGAGCACCACATCGACATAAAATCCGGGATTCCAACTCCAGTCGATTTCCTCAAGACTTCCGTCCAATGCTGCCAAAACAGCCGCTACTAAATTTGCATTCAGCGCTGGTAGAAGCACTTCTGTTTCAGGGTCGCCAAGGCGTGCATTGTACTCGAGCAGTTTAGGGCCCTTTTCGTCCATCATTACGCCAAAATAAAGGAAGCCTTTGTAGTCAAGAGCATCTTTTTCAATTCCGCGCAGGGTTGGCTGAATGATAAGTCGATCGATTTCAGCGGCTAGTTTATCCGTATAAAAAGGAGCAGGGCAAAAAGCGCCCATTCCGCCAGTATTTGGGCCTAAGTCATTGTCATATACCTGTTTATGGTCCTGTGCTGGAGGCAGCAGACGGATTGTTTTTCCATCGGTGAGTCCGATAATGGAGATTTCATCGCCTACAATTTTGTCTTCAACAATAAAATTGGACTTTTCTCCGTAGGTTTCGCGGAATTCGATCATTGCAGCCTCTGCTTCGGGCATATTGTTGCAAACAAAAACGCCTTTTCCTGCAGCAAGGCCATCGTATTTGATGACACAGTCGCCATTCTTAGAATGGATATAAGGCATAGCGGCATCTACATGGTCGAAAACTTCAAAATCGGAAGTGGCAACTCCATGTCTGCGCATAAATTCTTTGGCGAAGATTTTTGAGCCTTCCATGATGGCTGCCGATTTGGTTGGGCCTAATATTTTAATATCCGTTTTGCGAAAATAATCAACAATTCCATTGGCTAAGGGCTGTTCTGGACCCACCACAATAAGTCCGATGCTATTTTCGCGGCAGTACTGTTCCAATGCCTCAAAATCATTGATATTTGCACTGAAACTTCGGGGAATTCCAGCATTTCCAGGTAGAACATAGATATTTTCCCAACCCGCATTTTGTGCAAGTTTCCATGCTATGGCATGTTCACGTCCGCCGGAGCCTATGATTGCAATTTTCATATATAGATTATCAGATTTTCAGAGTTTAGATTGTCAGCTTTTTTTAGACTTCAGACTATTAGACATTAGATGCTAGACAAGAAACGAATGACAAACAACAAACTAGACTTCAGACTATCAGACTCTAGACGCTAGACAATTAATAATTGAACGATTAACAAACAACGAATAACGAACAACAATTAACGATTAACGATTAACGAACAACTAATAACGTACAACAATTAACGAACAACAATTAACGAATAACAAACAACGAACAACGTCAATCCGTCAAAGATATCACTGTCATGAGCAAGAAATCCAGACTTTTTGAATAGTCCAAACTTTCATAATAAAGCCCAATTTTTCTGATGTTTTTATAATATAAATCGAGTTTTGAATAATAATTTTTTTCTAAGGATATAGATGTAGCTTCCTTACCGATTTTTGAGAGCAAAAACCATTTTTCAAGTAATCGTGCTGTTCTGCCATTCCCATCCTGAAAGGGGTGAATTTTCAAAAAAACCAGATGTATCAGCGCAGCATAATAAAAAATCTCATGTTCATTAAAATTTGTATTCAACAGTATTTCAATGTCTTCGAATAGTTTTTTTGTTTCTGTTTTAACAATTTCAGGACTAGCTGCTATATATTCAATTCTGTCATTACTGTCGATTACAAACATTGGGTTGTTGCGGATACTGCCTTGATTTGACTTAGTCAAAATATTGGCAGTGATAAGTTTGTGGGCTTTGCAAACATTTTCAAAGTTAATAATCTTCCCATCAATAAAATCGTAAGCTTTATACAAATCATCCGCTTTTTTTGTATAATCTGCTTTAAACTTAACTTTCAGGAACTTGTGTTTAAAATAACTGTCAAAATCGATGTCTTCGCCCTCAATTTTAGATGAATAAACCGATGAAACAGATTTATAAAACTGAAAATAATCAACCGGCAGGTCAGGCCTTTCAATTTTTGATAACTTCTCAAGAGGTGAAAATTCAAGGCTTTTGATGTAAGTATCCAATAATTCGGTTGACAGCAGATTAAATTCCATTCCTTTTTATTTCAATATGGCATTTGTATTCTCTAATACTAAATCGCAAATCCTCACCGCATCGCCGATATAATTAACCGATTCCATAGCGTTGCAGCGGTCTTTGATTTTTTGATCTATATCAAGTCCGTTGACCAATTCTACTAGGCTTTCCTTGGTTGGCTTTTGCCCGCGTGAGGCCTTTTTCAGTAAAGTATAAGGATCATCAACGCCTACAATTTTTAAAATGGTCTGAATTGGTTCGGCCAAAAGTTCGGGACTGTCATTTAATTCGGCAATGCAGTTGGCTTCGTTCAATTGTAACTTATCCAAACCACGCAAAGTTTCTCCAATTGCCAGATAGGCATGCCCCAAAGCCACACCCATATTGCGTTGCACGGTCGAATCGCTTAAGTCGCGCTGCATCCGCGAGCGGCATAGCTTATCGGAAAGTACGGTGAGCATACCATTCGACAGCATTAGATTTCCCTCGCTATTTTCAAAATTTATAGGATTGACCTTGTGCGGCATGGTGGATGAACCTACCTCGTTGGCATTGCTTTTCTCTGAAAAAAGTTCGTATGAAATATACAACCAGCAGTCCACATCCAAATCCATCACGATATTATTCAACCTGCGGCTGAGGTCGAAATAACCAGCCCAACTGTCATGATCTTCAATTTGGGTGGTGGCTATATTTGGCTCAATATCATACTTTTTCATAAAATTATGGCAGAAAGTCAGCCAATCAAAATCGGGAAAGGCAGCCAGCATAGCCGAATAATTTCCAACTGCGCCGCCCAATTTGCCATAAAAGCGATGTTCTTTCAGGTCTTTGTAAACCCTGGCAATGCGGTTTATAAAAACGGCAATTTCTTTTCCGGCTGTGCTTGGCGATGCTTTTTGTCCGTGCGTACGGCAGGGAAATGGAATCGTTTTCCACTTTTCGGCCAGTTCCATAAGTTTTTCGAGCAGCTGTTTTAATTGCGGCATCTGAACCTGACTGCGGTACTCCTTGAGCATAAAGGTATAAGCCAGATTATTCGCATCTTCAGAAGTGAGTGCAAAGTGTATCATATTCACATCGCGTAGTCCGGTGCGCTCGCGCAGGAACATCTCACAGGCCTTAACATCGTGTTTCGTAACATCTTCAATAGCCTTGATGCGCTGGTAATCTTTATCTGTAAAATTATCGATACAATCCTGAATTTTTTCCATTTCTTCACTGCTCAAAGGCTCAAAAAGCTTTGCCTCATCCAATGCCATGATATAGAGTAATTCCATTTTGCATCGGTAATACATAAGCGCATATTCCGAAAAATATTCACCATGTTTGGTCATTCTTGAAGCATAGCGCCCATCGAGGGGAGAAACGGCTTTATACATTATTTGAAAATTTGAAAATTTGAAAATTTGAAAATGACGGACCTGTGGGTCTTATGTTTTCAAACATTCAAATTCTATTTTGGATTGAATAATTTTAATTTGAATTGAAGGCGCAAAAATAGTTACATTATAAATTAAAAGCTAATTTATGCCCAACTAATAAGTTAAAACTTATGGCTTTTGATATTTGAGCGAGTTTAAATAAAAAAGGTGAGGTTTAGCACCCCACCTGATTTATATATTTTTTAAAATTTTTTAATCCAGCATTATCACCTGCAAAATTTCGTATGTATCGGCATTGGTGATATAGGCAACGACCGCATAACCTCCGGGAAGATCGCGGAAAGATTCAGGAATTTTGAAAGTATAATCTTTACGCATTTTGAAACCGGCGGCAGTATTATCTGCGAAAACAGGTTCTCCCCATGCACCGTTTACATTGCCGATATGCACATTGTGGTGCTCGTAAAACTCAACATCATTAGGAAATACGGTATATTTTTTTTGCCAATCAATAACCTCTTTGGCAATAGCATAAACCACCAGGTTGTAGTTTCCTGTTAATTCAGTTTTTGCTTCCGCCTCGATGTGGACAAACAGGGCATCTGTCTCGTCGTAATAATTCATCACTCCCTGAAGATTAGCGCTAAGGTTATTCTCCTGCAGATAGTCTGTTACATACTGCTGCCATTGTCCATAAGGAATCCAAAGCGTGTTAGAACCTGAAAGTGGTCGGCGATTGATAAGGCCATAAGGATTTCCGGGCAAACCGCTCAGCGTTGTGGAATAACTGATGCCCGCATCATTGGTAAAATCGCGGCTGTATTTGGGATAATCTTGCTCATCGGGCGTATACCAACGCTGATATTGAGAAATGCCGCCTGTTCCGGCATGTTCGCTGATGACAAAAACGCGTCCCGGATTTGCAGTTTCAATGTTCTTGCCAACAACAGCTGCCTGCGGACAATTGCCACACTGATGCCCGGTATAGTCTTCAATCAGTACATTTACATTCGTATTGTTATTTGTACCGAAGCTAGGATAATTGTACTGGGTTGCAAAATTCCCGGGAAAAAGGGTAATGTCGTAATTGGCCGAATCAAACGGAATAGGATTTTTTACCCGATCGCAGGAATAGAAAAGTGCTACAGAAGCAATGAATAATAATACCTTTTTCATAACTGTATCATTTTATAAAAACTCAAAAATTTAAAAACTATGTGTAAAACTGAAAGTAAAACCATTTGAAGCAGGCACCTGTCGGCAGATACCGCCCACGCAGAAAATACCTGCGCGCTGCTTGCCCACATTCAACATAAAACGTGTTGGACCAGTGATATAAGAAATCGAACCTAGGAGATAATGTACTCTCTGAGCGCTGACATCATTGCCATAATTCCATTGGTCAATAATCCCAAAGGTCCAATTCGGTGAGATGGTATATTCCAATACTAATGTTGCCCAGTCGCCCTTGTCCTGTTTGGTCCAAAGTCCTTGAAGTTCACCGCGAAGGCTATGTTTTTTATTCAATTTATAGGTCACATCCACCACGGCAATATTGGTATAAATGTAGCCAAGTGTTTGAGTAACGATATTGGCTGATGCATTGAACGCCTGATTATAATAGACCAGATTCACCAATAGTTTTTTGTTGAATTTGCGGCTGATTTCGATGTTAAAATCTCTAAAAAAGAGGCTGTCGCTCATTCCAAATGGAGTAGCAGTATAACCACGCAGTAAACTGTCGTACAAAATAGACCTCCTGTTAACATCGTAAGCCGTGGAGAAGTTTACATTGATTTTGGTTCCGTACTTTCCGCCAATTTTTGTACCCTT
>CAMDAB010000122.1 GCA_945888475.1 Saprospira grandis DSM 2844
ATTGGCGGCATCCGTCAGGGTATGGGCTACTGCGGTGCCAAAGACCTGAATGCCCTGCATGAGACAGCCCAATTTGTTCAGATTACCAATGCCGGCCTGCGCGAAAGCCATCCGCATACGATACAGATAACGAAAGAAGCGCCTAATTATTCTGTGGAGTAGGTTTGAAATAAGAAGGTAGAAGGTAGAAGGTAGAAGGTAGAAATTTGAAATTTGAAATCTGAATTAAGAATTTTTTTAACCTGATTCTTTTTTTCAAATTTTCACTTCACTTCACTTCGTGGAGCTCTCTCGTTTTTAGAACGAGATCGGTTCGTGGAGCGCTCTCGTCATTGGGACGAGATCAGTTCCTCTTAAGCGCCTTCCTCTATAGATTAAAAATCTTTTCTTCACTGCGGCATTAAAATACCGCGCTCTTTTACAGCTGTTTTTCACAAAGGCTGAAGCCATTTGGAAAAATTCATCAAATCGACAGCATGTCGAGATAAATTTTCAAATTGTCTCATTTTCAAATTATCAAATTTCTTTCTTTCCTCTTTCATCTTTCAACTATAAATGAAGCACGAATTAATCCTAGTCCTCGATTTCGGAGCACAATATAATCAGCTGATTGCCCGTCGCGTACGCGAATCCAATGTTTATTGCGAAGTTGTGTCTTGCAGCATCAGTCCCGAAGATGTTAAAAATAAAAACCCTAAAGGCATCATTTTTACAGGTGGTCCTTCGGTTGTGTATGAGGAAGGGGCACCAACTGTCAATCCCGGAATCTTTGAATTGGGCATACCAATTTTGGGCATCTGTTACGGAGCACAGCTCATTGCGCATCTCAATGGCGGAAAAGTAGAGGCCGCTTCGCAAAGAGAGTACGGCAAAAAAGAATTGAATGTAAAATCTCATGCCATCTTCAGCAATGTACCCGAGCATACCAGCTGCTGGATGAGCCATACCTATCATGTGTCGCAGTTGCCAGAGGGTTATCAGCAGATAGCCAGCACCGACACCTGCCACAATGCGGCCTATGCCAATGATGTAAAAAGAATTTACGGATTCCAATACCATCCCGAGGTATTGCATACGCCCGAAGGCTCTAAAATGCTGCGCAATTTTCTTTACGAAATCTGTGTCTGCAGTGGCGACTGGCAAATGAAAAATATTGTTGAGGAAAGCATTGCCCAATTACGCCGTCAGATTGGCGACCGCAAGGTGCTTTGTGCTTTGTCGGGCGGTGTAGATTCTTCTGTAGCAGCCATGCTGGTTCATAAAGCCGTAGGCAAGCAATTGGTCTGTGTTTTTGTCGATAATGGTTTGCTGCGCAAGGACGAAGCCAAATTGGTCAAAGAAGTTTTTGGGCATCAATTCGACCTGAACCTGATTGCGGTGGATGCATCGAAACAGTTTCTGGATAAACTGGCCGGAATTAGCGAACCCGAGGCTAAACGAAAGTCAATTGGTGAGACCTTTATCCGCGTTTTTGAACAGGAATCAAAAAAATTGGGCGATATAGAATTGCTGGTGCAAGGAACCATTTATCCTGATGTGATTGAAAGCGGTGCCGGACATTCGGCAGTTATCAAATCGCACCACAATGTAGGCGGCTTGCCTGAAGACATGAGTTTTACCGGTGTGATTGAACCACTGCGCAATCTTTTCAAAGATGAGGTGCGTGCCGTTGGTCGCGAGTTGGGTCTGCCCTCGCATGTGGTTGACCGTCAACCCTTCCCGGGTCCTGGTTTAGGCATTCGTGTACTTGGTGAAGTGACCGAAGAAAAATTGGAAATTCTGCGCGAAGCCGACTGGGTTTATCGCGATGAAATAGCAAAAGCTGGTCTCGATAAAGAAATCTGGCAATATTTTGCTGTGCTACCGGGCATCAGAACCGTCGGCGTAATGGGCGATGAGCGCACTTACAGCTATACCATCGGTCTAAGAGCAGTAAGCAGTGTAGATGGCATGACAGCAGACTGGTCGCGCATTCCCCTCGATGTGCTGGAGAAAATCTCCAACCGTATTGTGAATGAGGTGAAGCACGTGAACCGCATTGTATATGATATTACTTCGAAGCCACCGGCTACGATCGAGTGGGAATAATTTTTTTAAAAGACAAGCCAATTAAAAGCCAATGCCCTCGAAAGTTTTCGAGGGCATTGGCTTTTTTCATCGGGAGCTGTGGGTTTTTACCCTGGAACATTTGAACATTGTGCCCGAAGCTATTCCGATAGCTTCCTCGAAAGCTTTCGGGAGGAAATAAGGCTCCTTCGCTGTTTTATTTTTTATAGGCTAAAGCCTTTTGAAAAATCCGTAAAAGAAAAATCCAATAACCTTTAAAGCCTGTGAATTTTGAAAAAAATACTCAGCCTTTCAAGGGCTTTTTTAATCCTTTATTTGCTTTCTTTCGACATTTTTTACAGAACTTACCTGTCTCTTCATCATCGTTGTTAATCGCCATAATACAGGACAGATTATCACAGTGCCTTAAGCCAAGCGTGTGGCCAATTTCATGTAACAACGTCTCTTTCATGATACTTTTATCGCCTTTGACAATAACTGTTGTTCCGTTGGTATAACCCTTGCACTCGCTGATATGCTAGAGCCTTTTGTCGGCAATAAAAACTCTTTTTCCATAGTCCGCCAATTCATGCAAAACATCTTCTGCTTTCAGCATGTCGTCAGTGCCCTTAACCTTCATGCTTTGCGTAATTTTTACCTTTGGTTGGATAAGGCATTTGAAATTATAAAAATCTTTCAAGAATTTTACGGCATCGTGTAAATCGCTTTCTTCCACATCTCCCAGCGGTCGGATGTAAAAATCTACCTCCTCCCCTTTCTTTTTTTCCTCATCATGCTCTTTAGGGTCAGCATAATGAGCCTGTTTTGCAGTTGACCTATTTCTGCTGTACACATCCATAGCAAAATAAAATACAAAGGCCAGAACGATTATTTTTAATAGCGCATTCATTGTTTTCAGTTGTTTTTTTTACTGAAAACGCAACGCGGATTTTATTATTGTGAAAGGATTTACTGAATTTTTGATGATGTGTTTTTTTGATGGTTTCGCTTCTCGGAGTGTGCATCTGTCCGATTTGTGTTGGACAAAGTCCAAATCTGTGTTTCAATTTTAAAGAGGTCACCACGCTGTGGCTAAAGTCCTGTTAGCGCCTGTCGGCTAAGAACAGGCCGCTCCGATGGAGCTGAAATAAAAGAACTATTAAAAACCCCAATTGATTGGAAGGCGGAATCAAAGCACCCCTGGTGGCCTCAATTCCTGTTGCTGTAGGGTATCAAAAAAATTTGATTAAAGTTTTTGAGTACTGATGGACGTCCTTGATCATCATTTTTAGTTTCCGTTGGTCATAAAAAATCTGAGGTTAAAACCTACAGATTTTTGCGAAAGCCCTCGAAAGCTTTCGGGGTAACCTTCTGTAAGCACATCAACAAATCAGTCCTATTTCCGATAGCTATCGGAATAGCTTAAGGCAGACAGGTGGGACTCTTATTCGCCGGGCTATTTATTTGAAGTCTTTAGCAGAACATTTTCCCATACCGGATTAATTTTCAGCGTGAGAGTTTTTACAGTATTTTCGAAATTATGCTCAAATGAAATATTGTTATTTTTGAGAAAGCGTTTCCAAAGGCTATCCAGCGTCTTATCGATCATAAATTCTTTTTCAAAAAAAGATGGATTTGCTATGATTGGAGTTTCTCTATGTTTGAATGTGGCTAAAATCGCATCAGACAAAATATCTATATCAAAATTAAATGTTGTCAATAAGATAAACAGGTCATAAAAGTCTTTCATCCTGCTATTTGTGTAGGACAAGGTGATAATTGCATGAAATTTTTCAGCAATAACTGATTCCTTGGAATAGGCCTTTATGAGCACTGAGTTAAGCTTAGGAACCAATAGCGGAAAATCGATATCCACATATTCAGGGTAAACAACATCCCCAAAACCAATATCAACCTGAATTTTTTGCCTAATTCTATCAAAACCTCCCTCGAAAAATACCCTTATACCTGAATATTTATTCAATTCTGTTATTGTCTCTGTTTGAATAGCGTCTGGATTAAACCAAACAGCATCTTCGTCGTTTGATACCTGTAGAATATTCTTAAAAATCGCAGTTAACGATGCTTGATCATTGCTTATATGAACACCCAATAAGTCTACATCCTTGGTTGGTCGAGTCAATAAATTTTCAAATGCATATATTAGGTTTCCACCTTTAAGAATAAAATTATCTCTGTAAACTGATTGGGATAACCTATACAATAGCCTTTCGTGCAGGTATCTGTAAGTTAAAACCTGAAAAGAAATGTTTTGCCTTCATCAGATTAAAATATTTATATAATCTCTCAACACATTTTCCATTTTCATCATTTTTGCGATTTTGAGTAATTTGTCCAGATTCTTATTTTTTTTCTTCAAATAGTTTCTCAGAATTTCTGCCATGATATTTTTGCCAATTTTATTTCTGAATTTAATGGCATCGCAGACCGATTTTTCCAAGCTATATATTTTAAAATTACCTTTATCTTCAATCTCAAGTCGATACAGTTTATCTGTCCAGAAAAAAGCCTGAATCGGCGGATAGTCCAAAAATTTTACCTTTGTTTTGTTCTCAAAAGCCATATACTGCTTATTGGGGGTTATTGTGCTGAGCTCGTAATAGTCCCATGCCGAGTAAAGGCAAAATACGCCTTCTGGGTAAAGCAATGCCAGTTCTTCCCATTCATCCTTTGCAGCTAGCTCAAGGTGTTTGTACAAGCCGGGCTTTATTTTTTCCACAACGCTCGAACTTACAAGCTTTTTCAGTTCCAGGTAGAGCATACTATTCCTGTTGAGCGCTTTACTCAAAAGGTATCCCTTGTTTTGTATAAACAACTGTAATAGTTTTTCTTCTGCATTCATCATCGGACAAAAATACGGTAAATGAATTTAATTACACCTTTTTTGTGTGATATTATTTTACCCCTCAAATAAACCCGACGGATGCAATATTGATTCAGGCAATTTGAATCTCAGTTACTGTCATGCTTAACGATTTCTAATGACGTTTTAGTCAAATAAACCCATCGGTTGATGAAAAATCTGAGCTTACCCCGAAAGCTTTCGGGGCCATCAGATTTTTGCGAAAGCCCGCGAATGCTTTCGGGGTAACCTTCTGTAAGCACAGCAGCGAATGAGTCCTATGCTTTAGCTTAAGGCAGTAGTCATTTAGTCCTGGGTTGAAACCCAGGCCTCCTTTGCTGTGTAAAATCCTAGGCTACCCCGAAAGCTTTCGGGGCCATAGGATTTTTTCAAATGGTTAGTAATGATTAGTCCGCTCCGCAGGAGCTTTTTTCTGATGGTTTCGCTTCTCGGAGCTCGGCTTTGACTCTGTTCAACCTCAGAAAAAACAAATACCTAATGAGCCTATGCTTCAGGGTAATTGATTATTTGGTCAATTCTGCGATATCCTTTACAAAAAAATAAAACTAATTCTCGAGATGATCCTTAAATTAAAACAGCAACTTATTATAACAATAGCGTTGCTGATAAGGGATTATAAGGGGAATGAAAAAGCCCGCGTGGGCGGGCTTTGTGGAAACTTTATAGTTATCTTTATTTGGAGTACCAGCTGCAGGTTCCACTACTTGCACAACATCTCGATGCAGCAGGCGACTGACCCTGATTAAGTCCAACCTCAGCTTTACAATTTCTACAGGCCCAGGTCACATTGCCTGCATGTCCGCTGAACTGATAAGTGTGCATGCCGCTGGAGTTTTTACTGCACCCCGATTCCCAGGGGGCATTGTTGGAACTTCCTAGTTTTGTTTTACAGCAATTGTCACATTTGTACCAGGCACCATCACTGTAGCTAAATGCAAAAATAGATACAAGCACTGCAAGCAGCATAGTCAATTTCAAAAATTTCGTTTTCATTATCAATAGGTTTTAGTGTGAAAAATACTATTTTTTATAAAAAGTTTGAGCACCGTCTTCGCCATAACCGACGATTAATTTCCCTTTGAAAAGGCGGAAACCGAAATTAGAACCAGTCTCTGCACTCATTCCGTAAAGGTCTGCATAGCTTCCATCGTATGAAGTGGTCACCTCAACATTGATAAAATAAAAACGGCCGCCTTCTTTATTTGTTACCTTGATTCCGTAGGTATTATAAGAGGAAATATAGCCATATTCAATAGTTAGACCATTGCTGCTGTTATAAAACGAAGAGCCATCCATGTAGGCCACCACATCCGATTCTTCATTAAAAGATTGTGCTGCAAGGCTTAATGAGCTCAATAAAAGAACAAATAATATTAGATTTTTCATAAGAGTTAGTTTTTAGATTTCCAAATAAAAGGATTTCGATTTCTGTCACTCCAGGTTGTGCTTTTTAGCGAATTAGTGGCAGCATCATAAATAAAGCTATCTTTGATTGGATCCGGATACATTTCTCTGTCATTGCATATACAGCTAATGCTGATTTCTTTTCCCTGAAATGTTACTTTACAGCTACATTCATCTCGATAAGTTCTTCCACTCATCAACGAACCTGACATGATATAAACCGCTTCAGTGTTGGATTTAAAGTACAATTGAGTTGAGCTGTTGGGTATTTGATTTATTTGCTCAAATTTTTTACCAGTTAGGTCAGGATTCTGAGAGAATAAAGCCAATGGGCTAATAATCAACACCAAAAATGTTAGAAGTTTCATAAGTTTTTATTTGTTAAAGGATTATAATTATTTACAAAGAAAAGATTTTGGTGATTTGACAAATTCGCCAGCAGTTAATGATTTAATATAATCTTCCATACTTAGATTGGGTTTGTCAACATAATACAAATCGCCATTTTCAAAAAGATAATAGTTTGTTGGGAAATTATATTTATCATTTACGTAAGCGCCGGAAGTTTTTAACGAGAATGATTTTACATAATCGGGGGAATAGAACCCATCATTTTCAAAAATCATAACTTCAAGTTGAACTTTTTTGGGTTTTTTCTCAGCGCTGGTAGGAGTAAATTCTACTTTAAATTTCAAAGCATTGAAAGCTTTGTCATAATCATCATACTTTATTAGCATTTTACCGTATTCTCCTACGGTAAATTCCTTTTTGTTAAGGTGGTCGATAATTTGATCTTTGTTTGAGAGGTCAATCTTTTGCGCTTTGCATAAAGTTGAGCATAAAATTATGCCAAAAAAAAATAGTAGTTTCATAATTTGAAAATTAAAATGTTTGTTAAAAAATGTAGTTTTAATTTGATTCTGATATTAAATTATAATGTTTTAAGATTAATATGTAGGAATTGTGCTATGTCAATTAAACCAATTCCAATAACGGCTATTACGGTTAAAATACAACCCATCGTTTAGCCACAATCGGATCAAAATGACACTATCCCATAAAGTGTGTAAGTTAAAAAAAGCCGTCACTTTCAAAAACCTCCAATTTTAGGGCTTTTATAAATTTGACCACCCATGTTATTACCTTTGTAATTAATCATATCTTGTTTTTTAAGTAATGCCACTAATGAACATTTGTTATCGGAATCAAAAATTGTTTTTTCAATTTTAAAATAATATTCATCACCATAATTATCTTTGATGTTGATCCTATTATTAGATATTGTATACGATCCATAGCCATTGATTTTTACATCATCTCCAAAGCTATTACAGTTTCCTAATTTTAAAGTACCATTTTCTAAAAATAAGATGTAATCGTATCTACCTCTCGACATAGATAGTTTTTCCTCTTCTTGACAAATAAATTCATATCTAATACATATATTTTTAGAATATTGACTTTTTAATTTCTCTTCTTCTAATTGTCTTTTATTCTCCTCAGACAATCTTATTTCCTCCTGTCTTTTTTCCTCAGCCAATCTTGAGGCTTCTCTTTTTCTTTCCTCAGCTAATCGTATCTCCTCTTGTTTTTTCAGATATGCTTCCTTGCTCTGATTAACTTTTGTAATGGTATTTTGAATTCTTTGATTTTGAGCAGTATTCTTTGGGAATTTGTTCTGACAGTCATTATTGAGAATGTTAAGTGCTCTGTCAAAATCATTGGTAGCAAGAGCCTTATCTGCCTCAGAGATTTTTGCATCAAGTGATTTTAATGAGAGATTTACGCCATTTTCATATTCATAAGTATAATAATTACCATTTCCCTCATTGAAATAAGAATTTACAATTTTACCGTTTGAATAGTAGTTTGCCTCAGAGATATAGCCAGTCTTTGTAAATTTAAAATGAGCTAATAATTGTTTATCTTTAAAAACTTTAATATCCTCAAATGACCCATCTTTATATTTTAATTCTTCATAGTTTGCGCCCAGAAATGCATCAAGATATGTTCCCTTGTAACTATACTGACTCCTTCCAACTAAGGGACATCTTTCTCCGCAGTTATTTTTTATAAAATTCGGAATATGGTTTTGATTATATAGTTTTATAGTACCTGCCAAACTATTTGACTGTGTTAGAATAGCATTTAAAAAAGTGTTGCCCAGATCTCCCCAACTATTAAATCTCGGGAAATCTATTTCTGCTTTTTTTAAGAAACTACTTTGAGCAGTTTCATTACTCAATTTCGATATTGATAAAAATAGTTCGTTTGAGATTTTCTCTCTGTGAGATTCAGATTGCTCAAAATAACCAATAATATCAGGCTGTCTGGATATAATGTCTTGATACTTTTTCCATAGCTTGGCATAAGATTCATATTTGTTTTTTTCATCAATATTTTCGCTAACTATCTGTCTGTCAATGGTGGATGCGATAGTTGAAGTTTTACGTTCAAGTTCCTCCTTACTCAAAAAAGAGGAGAATTTTTGGAGATATTTTTCAAGGTAGTTCAAAGAAGCCTCAGAGTTGTTCTTGGACAAAGCTTCCTTTTCCGCAGAGTTTAAAAGCAAAACATGAGCATCATTATACTCAATAGAATTTGGGTATTTAGATATAAAATTCTCATAGGCTAAAACATTGTCCAAACTCTTTACTCTAGAGAATTCTGTTCTTGCTTCTGCAAAATCATTTTTAATTTTTTGAGCATCTTTTAAAAACTTAGAGCTAGCATGTGATGAAATATAATCATCCATTGCTTTTTCGCTTCTTTTACCTACGGCTATATTAAGTTCCAAAGAATCTTTTTTATTTACAGCTAATGATTTATATAATGATAAAGGGAAACTTATAATATAATTCTCAAAAACTGAGGGATTGTTACTCTGCTCAATTTTAAGATATTCTTTTTCCATGTAAGCCTTAGTATAATACATTTCTACGTTTAGTACCCTTGATTTATAAGCAATGGCATAGCTTTCAGGACTGAAAGGATTAATTGAGTTCTTTAAATACCTGTAAATTTTGATTTTCTTGGTTTCTACATGGTCTCCATATAATTCTAATGTTGTTTGTTTTCCGCTTATAGTATTAAAAGTATAAGTTAGTTCTTTATTAGTCAAAGTGCCTAAATTCTGATTATAATTCCCACTTTTTACAAAGCGCACTTTAACGTTATCAATGTTTGATGTTATTTTAAGTGTCCTTTCCTCTCTGGTGACTTCAGTGTTTAAGATGCTTGTCTGACAGTGTAAGATTTCATTCGCCAGAAAAAATACTATCGAAAGAATTAAAATATTTTTCATAATTTTAATTAAAATTCCCCCTACTCGTCTGGCTTTTCAGGATTTCGCCCGTTTTTTAGCGTGGTTGCTGCTCCACATATATTTTATTTATCACAAAAATCAACTAAAAAAACTACAAAAAGCTTTTTATTTTGTGCTAATATGTGTACTTTTAGGGAAAATTATGCACTATGAATGTAGGTGAAAAAATAAAAAAGCTGCGAGAGCTAAAAAACTATACGCAACAATACATGGCAGATCAGTTGGAGCTGAGCCTGAGCGGTTATGGGAAGATTGAAAGAAATGATACCGATATCAGCATCTCAAAACTGGAGAAAATTGCTAAAATCCTGCACACAGATGTAAATACCATCTTAAGTTTTGATGAAAAGCATATTTTTAATTTTACCAATAATCAAAGCGCTAACGGTATTGTCCAAAACCATTATACTTCACAAAATGAATTGATAGACAGAATCACCCAACAATACAAGGACGAAATCGCCCGATTGAATGAAATCATCAAAACGCTTATAGAAAAGAAGTAATGGACAAAAAGTAGGCTAAAAAAGCCTGTAATCATTACTGCTCTTAGCTTTCAGCTGTTTTCATACAAACCAAAAAAGCCCGCATCTGCGGGCTTTTTTGGTATTAGTCCGGGGTTGAAACCCAGGTATCCGTTGGTATTTAAAAATCTGAGCTTAAAACCTACAAATTTTGCGAAAGTTTCGTCAATCTGTGAAATCCGATTGCTATCGGATCCGTCTTAACGTAGTTAATCTGTCTGAAATCAGTATTGACGCAATGGCTTAAAAATCTGTGTGCATCTGTCCGATTTGTGTTGGATAAAATCCAAATCTGTGTTTCTATTTTAAAGAGGTCACCACGCTGTGGCTTAAATTCCCCCTTCTTCCCTTCGGCTAAGAACAGGCCGCACCGCTGGAGCTAAAATCGGTCCTGAGTTGAAACCCAGGTATCCGTTAGTATTTAAAATCTGAGCTTACCCCGAAAGCTTTCGGGGGCATCAGATTTATTGCGAAAGAAGGTTTTAGCAAATAAAAAAAAGGGGCTGTCCAAAAGATAGCCCCTTTCATAACAAATATAGCCCAAAAATTAATTTATTGTCAGTGCTTCTGGCTTGCTCCAAACTCTATGCTCTTGCGTGTAATACAGGAAGGCAGTTGATGCAGGTGCTTCGTACTCGCCGGGGATATCGGCTTTCAGATCCAGATTGATTTCTTTGATTTCGCCAGGGCTGAGCGATTCATAATGAAGCACTACATATCCATCGAAGATTTCGTAAAAATCGAAGGCTTTTTTCTCCTGCAGTTCTTTCAATTGCCAGATTTGAACCGATAGTCCGGCCGGAATACCAA
>CAMDAB010000123.1 GCA_945888475.1 Saprospira grandis DSM 2844
GCGAGGCATTGGCACCGCTGGTACAGAAAGAAGAACCATTATAACCGAAATTGGCATCGTCATTTTGTAAAATAACAATACTTGCAGTTGCTGTATCTGGACAGCTGCCGCCTACATTATAATTGACTGTATAAGTGCCGGGCGTAGAAGCAGAAAGATCAATCTGCCCACTGCTGCTGTTGATGCTCAATCCAGCACTGCTGCTGAATGTTCCGCCGCCAATACCAAGTATATTTGGACTAGGATCATTTGCAGTGTTACAAAAAGAAGCATTTGCATAGTTAAAATCTGCAGAGCCCGAAGCTGTAATTTGTATGCTGACAGCGGCGGTATCGGGGCAGGTACCAGTTGTTCTGTAAGTTACGGTGTAGGAACCCACCGTAGAACTTGCCACCGTGATAAGTCCTGAAGATGCATTGAGGTTCAAACCGGCAGGGCTGCTGCTGTAGGTTCCTCCGCCAGTGGCAGGAGTAGAACTTGGCGAGGCATTGGCACCGCTGGTACAGAAAGAAGAACCATTATAACCGAAATTGGCATCGTCATTTTGTAAAATAACAATACTTGCAGTTGCTGTATCTGGACAGCTGCCACTAGTAATGTAACGAACTGTGTAATTTCCAACTGTCGATGCTGATGGATTAACTACCCCATTAGAACTGTTAATACTCAATCCGGAAGCAGATGAATAAGTTCCTGTTTGTACTCCTGTTATAGTTGGGTTTACAAGTGTTGTTCTTCCAGAACAGAAGCTAGCATTAGCCCCGTAGCTAATTGTTGCAACATCGGCATTTGTTATGGTTACTGCTGAAGTTACAGTTCTTGGGCAGCTGCCGTTGGTAGTATAGCTCACCGTATAATTTCCGGGAGTTGATAAAGATGGATTGATAACCCCTGTAGATGAACTAATAGAAAGGCCTGTAGCTGAACTAAAAGTGCCTGTAGTAACTCCAGTAACTGTCGGACTTACTGTACTGCTTTGTGAATTACAGAAACTGCTGTTTGCTCCATAGCTAAGGGTGGCAGCGTCCTGTGCAGTAATGCTTATGTTGGATGTTACTGTTCTTGGGCAAGGGCCATTGGTTGTGTAGGAAACAACATAATTCCCTGTAATGGAAGCAGATGGTGTGATGATTCCGGTAGTTGAATTAATATTTAATCCAGAAGGAACAACTGAAAATGTCCCGGTTTGCACACCTGTGACTGTAGGGCTAACAGCATTGCCCTGCGAAGCACAGAAGCTTGTATTGGCGCCATAAGATAGGGTAGCGGCATCCTGGGCTGTTACGGTTACAGATGCAGTAGTACTGCCCCCTCCATAGTTGTAAGTAACTGTGTAAGCACCTGGAGTGGAAGCCCCAAGATTGATGGCACCAGTACTTGCGTTGATAGATAATCCAGCTCCTGCACTGAAGCTTCCACCTGTTGTACCTGTAATGGTTGGAGATGGATTTGTAGTGCTCTGACAGTAGCTTGATTGACTGTAAGAAATTGTGGTAGGCACCTGTTCAGTAATTTGAATATTTGCAGTAGCTACCTGGTCGCCTGCAGTATTTCCTGTGGCATTCACCGCCAAACCTGAGGCAAAAATTCTCACAGTTCCTGTTCCCGATGCTGGAGCTGTCCAGTTTACACGGAAAATACCATTTGCCGAAATGCTGTTGTGTTCAAGATATGAACGGCCTGAAATGGTTACAGTTCTTGTGTTGGTAGAAATGGTTGAACCCATTGTGCCTGCGTTGGCATTTGTACTCGTTAGTGCTACTGCCTGTCCGCCAAATCCTCCGGGTGTTCCGCTGCTGTTATTTACGTCAAATTCTAAAATATAGGATTGGCCTGCTAGGTATGATGTAACAGGGTTGTTACTTAGGTCTCTCAGTGTTATAGTTACAGAAGCGCCAAAGCTGCCACCTGAATGACAATTGCCACAGGTTCCTCCAGCTACAGGTGAGCCGGTAACATCGCCCACGCCGCTAAAGCCTGCTCCTCCAGATCGGCTACTGAAAATGATATAAGCCGCAGCAACAAGAAAAATGGTTAGTAAAAATCGCGTTTTCATAGTTTTGGTTTTTGGTATAAAAAAATCTAATTCTAAAACACAAAGATATAAAATTGTTTAATCATTGCAAATTTTTATCTTTAGGCTTAGATTTGTAAAAAAAATAAAAATGAAATCAACTAACAAACTCATCAGCCTGGGATTCAGCATTTTTTTTCTTGTGGCCTGTAATTCTAATAAAAACACCCATAAAATGGACATCAAAGCGCCAATCGCCGAAAAAATCCCGCATGAATTGAAAATCCATGGCGAAACCCGTATCGATAATTATTACTGGATGCGCCTGAGCGATGAGCAGAAATCGGCAGAAAAAAAGGATGCTCAGACTCAAAAAGTGTTCGATTATCTGAATGCAGAAAATGACTATTGCAAAGCGCAGATGAAACATACGGCGGCATTTCAGGAAAGTCTGTACAAGGAAATGATTGGCCGAATCAAACAGGATGATGCCTCGGTGCCCTATTTCAAAAATGGCTATTGGTATTACACACGCTATGCTGAGGGACAAGAGTATGCAATCTACTGTCGTAAAAAAGGTAGCCTCGATAGTAAAGAAGAAATTATGTTGGATGGCAATCAACTCGCAAAAGGTCTGGCCTATTTCGATTTGGGTGCAATGGCTGTAAGCCCCGATAATAAAATACTGGCCTATGCAACAGATACGCTCAGTCGCAGGGTTTACAGCGTTTATTTTAAAAATCTGGAGACTGGCGAATTATTCAAAGATATTATCACAGGGACAAGCGGCTCTATGGCCTGGGCCAATGACAATAAAACCCTTTTTTACTGCATGAGCAATGAGAAAACACTGCTTTCTGAGAAGATTTACCGGCATAAACTTGGTACTGAGCAGAAAGCCGATGTGATGGTTTACCACGAAAAAGACCCTTCTTACTATATTGGTGTGTACCGTTCAAAATCTGATAAATTTATTATAATTTACAATTCTTCGACTTTAAGTTCCGATTATCATTTATTGGAAACCGATAAACCTGAAGGAAGCTTCCGCCAATTTGCAAAACGCGAAGCCACTCATGAATACGATATCACACATTTCGAAAATAAGTTTTATGTGCGCAGCAACTGGAATGCTCAAAATTTTCGCTTAATGGAAGTTCCTGAGGATAAAACTTCCGATAAAAATGCCTGGAAAGAAGTGATTGCACATCGCAGCGATGTCTACATTGAATCGGCCGATGTTTTTAAAAAATACTTAGTTGTTGAAGAGCGAAGCAAGGGTTTGGTGAATTTAAGAATCAGAAATCAAGGCGATGGAAAAGAGCATTATGTCGAATTTAAAGAGGAGGCCTATACTGTGGGAATGGGTGTAAATACCGATATCAATTCTGAAATCCTGCGTTTCGACTATGCTTCGCTCACTACGCCCAATTCTACTTACGATTACAATATGGCGAGCAAAGAACGGACTTTGAAAAAGCGTCAGGAAGTTGTGGGCGGACACAATCCCGATGATTACGAAACCAAAAGACTTTATGCCACTGCTCGAGATGGCAAAAAAATACCCATTTCGATAGTTTATAAAAAAGGATTTAATAAAAATGGCAAGGCCCCGCTTTTGCTCTACGCTTATGGCTCCTATGGCGTTACCATCGACCCTAACTTTTCATCGACCAGATTGAGCCTTTTGGACAGAGGCTTTGCCTTTGCAATTGCGCACATCCGCGGTGGACAGTTTTTGGGCAGAGCCTGGTATGAGGATGGTAAAATGCAAAACAAACTCAATTCCTTTTACGATTTTATCGACTGTGCCAAATTCCTGCTCGAAGAAAAATACAGTAATAAAGATGCACTTTTTGCCATGGGCGGTTCGGCCGGTGGATTGCTGATGGGTGGGGTAGCCAATATGGCTCCTGAACTTTTCAAGGGCATAGTAGCTCAAGTGCCTTTTGTCGATGTGCTCACAACTATGTCAGACCCCTCTATTCCACTCACAACCAATGAGTACGATGAATGGGGAAATCCGGAAAATAAAGAGGCTTACGAATACATGAAACGTTATTCGCCCTACGACAAGGTAGAGAAAAAAGCCTATACAAACATGCTGGTCACAACCGGTCTTTTCGATTCTCAGGTTCAGTATTGGGAGCCGGCAAAATGGGTCGCCAAATTGCGCGATTACAAAACCGATAATAATCTGCTGCTTTTCAAAACCAATATGGATGCCGGTCATGGCGGTTCGTCTGGGCGTTTTCAACGCTACAAGGAAGTTGCCTTGGAATATGCTTTTATGTTTGATTTGGTAGGGGTGAAGAAGTAGACTTTAGACAGATTTTCAGATTGTCGGAGGTCAGATTATCAGCCTCGGGCAAGTTGCGCAAGAAGGTTTTAACCTTCTGAAAGCATGTAGCAAAGGAGCCCGATGCTTTAGCTTCGGGCAAACTAAACATCAATCCTTTATCTTCTTGAAAATTACCTCTCCGTCATCATTGGTGATGCGCTCGTATTCGATGATACCTTTCGAACAGTCGATTTGCCCACGCTTAAAACCACGGTCGAATATTTTTTCAACATTATAGAGATTGTGAATATAATGTTCGTTGAGGTATTTATCTGGTGAAGGAAAACTTTTTGTCTCCTGATAAACATATTCGCCTTCCTTGTTCAGTTTTTTCTGAACATGCATATCTCCGTTGATACAATAAATCTGCCCCCTTTTGTATCCCTCATTGTAGATATAGTCAATCGTTTCTTTGCGATCCCAACTGATTTTAAAATATAACAAAACAACAGACAGTATCAGTAGTAAGACCCCTATTATAGCAGGTGTGCATCCGCCTTCTTCCTCAAATACTGCAGCCAGAAAAAAAGCTATGAGTGAGAGTATGAAAATAACGGTTATGAGGATATACATAAGTTTGACTTAGGTTTTATAAGAATGGTTTTGGAATTCACTGTAAATTGAAATGACAAATCTCGCAATCTTTTCAATGTTTTCCTCATTTAAATGGAAAATCAAAAGGTAAATTCCAATAAACTTCAGAATGCTCCAGATTCCAATTTTTGATCTTTTAATTTGGTCAGTTTGCAATTCGTCAATAATTTCCCCACTGCTTATTTTACGGTATTTCTTTTCGGCTTCCTCCAGGTTATTCAAGGGAATTTTGCTGCTTAACCCAGCATGACAAAGCAACATACTATAGTACAGGAGTATAAAAAACAAGAGGAGACACAAGAGGACTTTTAATGTGAATCCCAGATCCAACAGCAGCCAGCAAATGAAGGTGCCAATACTTGCCTGAACCAGAGGGATAATAATAAAAAGGTTATTGTACTTTAGCTCAAAAATAAGTTTGTCCAGTTCGAATGTTAATGCAAAAACTTGTTCGTAATGTAGCCTGTACGACTGTTGCCATCGAAGTACTGTTTTTTCCTGTTTTTTAACAGCCTGATAAAATAGAACCGGTCCAATAACTACAATTTGTAGTACCCAAAAGTCGAATTTACCTAAAAACCCAATCATTAACAGCCCCAAACAAAGACTTCGCAGCACAAAATCGAGGATTGCATAGTTGAATTTGATCGGAATGCTGTGTGTAGCATGGGCAAAAATGCCATTTTTATCAACTGAGATTAGCGCAGAGTAGGGGGTTCGATTCTCGATTCGTATGCCGGCAGTGCTTAAAAGAACACTTTTATTATCCTCATCAACCCGGTATAAATTGTAACCGCCTTCTGTAAACCTGGCTTCATATGTTTTACCTTTTGTCGATTTCAGAAATATCATTTGAATGCAATTGCTTTTAAAATTTATAAAATGCTGCCATTTCGAAATAAGTTTCATTTAACTAAAAAAAAGAAAATCAAAGATAAATTGGTCTTTTGGCAGCTTTTTGAATAGAAATTAGCCCAAAAACAAATTTTTAAAACTTTTTTTCTGAATTTTTTCAATTTCGGGGAACTTGAAAAGGCATTTCCTTGTATTTTTTAATGTCTGAACGCTGAAAAGCAGCTATAGAAGGACTTTAAATAATATATTAAAATACATGGCTTATGTCAGCATCACGCAACCTTCTTTATTTGGCTTCCGGTTCCTATCACCCGATTTATGAACAACTGGATTTTGATAAGATCTATCTTGTCGACCATAAATTTGGAAACAACCAAAAAGGTAACATTGATTCCAAAGTGAAATTAATTGCAAAAGATGCACTACTGGCTATCGATGAATTAAAAAGAAAAAATATCCTTTTCGATGTAGTTGTTTCGCTCAATGACGGAATACAGGAGGGTGGAGGAACCTATCCAATGTTTTCTGATGCAGTGATTGGATATCTGAATCCCCTGCTGAATGACGAAGTATTGGTTGTAACCGATTTAAACTATCTAGGCAGCATTAAACTTGCCCGAAATGTAAGTAAAATGCAGTTTGGTTTCAGCTCCAAAAAACTTGGTACGAATGATCCTGAGTATTTATACCCATCACTATTTTGTAATCACCGCCAACACAGTAATAATTTTTACGATAAGGCTTTTGGGGATGTTTACAAACTGAGTCGAAAGAGAAAGGAAAACAGTTTTATCTTGGACAATAGCCTGAAAATAAATCTGATACAGGACAGCATCTGGCGCGATGAACAGCAGCTTGATCTTCTGGGATTGAATATCGATTCTGACCAGCCACTGGGAGGGCAAAGAGGCGAAAAGATAAATAGCATCAATGACTTTTTTTTCAAAGCAAAAAACAATACCCTGCAAATAAGAGATTTGAGTTTTGAAGCAATCCTTCAAATATGTAATGCGAAAAATATCAAGAAACTGGGTTTAACTCCTTGGTTGAAAGGTCAGTATAAAGCCATGTTTGAAATATTGAAAAGTCCCGAGGCTGCTATGCTCGATGAAATTAACTTTTATCATATGAGGAATACTGATTTTAAAGAATTGTACAGCTGTCTTTTATCAGCAAGGTTCAAGGTTTAGTTGAATTTGAATTTTTAGTCAGGGGCAAAAACTAGAACCAAAATGCTAATATAGCCAATTAGGTTAAAGCATGTCGCACACATTAAAGTTTTTCAAATCATGAATTGACCATTTGATAAATTTAATCCTGTTGATGCGTACATCCTGCTCAATTTTAATTCTTTTGATTCTATTCCACTGGGCCAGTTTGAGCAAAAGTGCTTTGTTTGAAAATTTCCACTTTGAGTAGTTGTCCCAGAACTTTCTCCATGGTTGCATCAGTTCTTCAGTCAATCCCATAGAATTTGCAATTTCGAGCGCCAATTCTATGTTAGTATCCTCACCGGTTAAAATCAGTGCTTCTAGTTGAGGTAAAAATTCCTGGTTGTTTTCCATCTTAAGTTTTTTTTAAGGATTACACTAAGATAACCTACTTTATTTACTTAAAGTTCGATAAAATCGAAATAATTAAACCTAAAATATCAATTTATGTCTTCATTCGAAACGGCTCAAAACAAGAAGGAAACTCAGAAAAAAGTGAATGATCTTTGTTATAAAGGCAAAAAAACAGTGGAAAGTCTCATGGATGAATTCAGTGAAATGACTACTTTGAACGATTACGAGTACAGCATCTTCGAGTTTATGATGAAAACATTGCCCGAGCAGCCAAAGGCGATTTTCTTTCATCATGGATGGGGGCCAAGTACCGTAAAGCTCAGTAAATCGGAAAATGTTAAGCCGCTTATTCAGGAGCAACTCGATAAAATTAAATATGCTAAAGCAAAGATGGAAAAGGTCGAGGAATATTTAAACGATTTCAAAAGCTGGTGCGACAATTACGAAACTTTTAAGACCGACCGCAGTTTTTTTGAAATCGAGAAGCACTTAAGAGCAATCATTGCCGCTTCGAATGACGCTGACAGAACCCTTTTGTCAATTGCAAAAGGTGCCGAATATTTAAAATTAAAACCATTTAAAACAAAGGAATTATATATTTTGGCTTCGAATGGACCTATACAGTTCAAAAAATTTCCGAATGTTGAAATGCCCAAATGTTTCGATAAAATCAGAACATTTTTTGGTTCAACTACAACGAGTTTTCCAATGCAGTTCCCCTGGATTTCGCTGCCCGCATCTGTTAATCACAAGTCGGGCGAGGCTGTTGTTTACATTGGCTACAATAAAAATATGAGAAAAATACTGCTGAAGCACGAAGAGGGCAAATGGCAGTTTAAAGCAAAGTAATTAATTTTTAACACTTAAAATCAATAACTTATGAATAAGCAAACACTGGAGTTTATTATCCTGAATATCAGAGCAATTTTTCATCTTGGATTGCTGCTGCTAACTATTGCCCTACCTGTCTTTTTGGACTTATTGACTGAGGGTGCCGTAAATATTTTGCCCTATATTCCGGCTTTGATATGTTGTTATTTTTATTCGGAATATATTTACAAAAAGGAATTGAAAAGCATGGTTGAAGAATACCTGCATTCGAAGAAAGTTGACGAATTGTAAAAGTTAAAAGGGTAGGAGAAGGACTAGCAAATCAGTTAATAATAATGTTTACACAAAACAAGCTCGAAGAAATAAAATCCAATATTCTGTCCTTGCCACAGCCCAGACTTGTTGTCATGATGGGTTTACCACTAAGCGGTAAGGACAGCCTGCTGAAAGCACTAGATATGGAGGGATTCGAAATAGTTTCGCGCGATGATATTTTGACAAATTCTGAAAGCGAAAATTACAGTGAATCTTATTGGAAACAGGATAGCAAAGCTATTGATAAAATATTTTTCAACAGACTGAACGAGCTGAATCAAGCAGCAAAAGATGTCATTGTAAACGCTACCCATTTGAAAATTTCTAGGAGAAGAAAGGTTTTGCTCCGTTTTCCCGAACATAAAAAAATTTGTTTTGTTATGCCTGAAATTGACATCTCATCCTATAAAACTCGGAATGCGGAAAGATTTAAGGCTTCTGTCAAGAATATTCCTGAAAAAGTATTTATCGAAATGCTCGGAATGTATGAAGCTGTGAGTGATGATGAGGGTTTTGATTTGATTATTACAGTTTGAGATTAAATTAGTGAAGACTCATAAAAAGTAAGTGAACTTTATTGCTCAAAGATAAGGCTTATTTTTCTTCCATTTGGGCTGTGATTTTCAAATATTATTCTGCCCTTGAGTTTATGAATGCTTTCTCGAATCATTGCCATGTCGATGTCGGAGCTTTTTAAAATGCCTTCCGTAAAGATATTTTTATTATTATGTAGCATATCGTTAGAAAACTGCGTTCCATTATCTTCAATATAAAAAATGATATGGTCTTTATTTGAAGAATGCGACAAATTTATTGTTGTCATATCCGCATTGTCGGAAGATATTTCGAAATTATATAATACTTTGTTAAATAATTGGCTGATAGTTAAATAGAATAATAGATTGTCACTTTTTAGTACAAGATTATGGTCAATATTATTATTAAAATGATAATTATTTTGGCGTTCAGTATTAAAGGTTTTAATTACTTCATTGAATACCAAGTAAGGAGAAAAAGAGCTGATATCTAATTTTCTTCTTTTGCCCTGATAATACAAAATAATGCTTTGGAGTAGTTTGTCAACCTTATTAAGCGATGTATTCAGCATAGGGTAGCTGCTTACATATTCAGACGGATTATTTTGAATAAAATCGGCAACACCTATCGCCGCCAGGAGAGGACTTCGAAAATCGTGCGTCATACTGTAAATTATTTCATCAAGTTCTTTATTCAGCAACTCAAGTTCCTCATTTTTAATTTGTAGTTTTTTTTGTCTCTTTCTCGAAGATCTTTCTCTTAATTTTATGATGGCGAAAAGACTCAGTAAAGAAGTGAATCCGTAAATGCTGTAAGCCCACCAAGTTTTCCACCATGGAGGTCTTATTGAAAAAATAAATATTTGCTCTTTGCCCCAAATACCCTCGCTGTTCATAGATTTTACCCTAAAGGCAAAATTACCGCTTGGCAGATTGCCGTAAGATGCATAGTTGTTGGCACTAATTGCACTCCAGTCTTTATCAATTCCATCGAGTTTATATTTATACCTTATTTGTTCGGGCTGATGCATGCTAATGCCAGAAAACCTAAAACTAAGAAAATTATTATTGTGTGCCAGAGAGAGACCATTGGGAAGATAGTACCATGGCGTAAGACTATCAAAGTGAAAATTTTTAATTCTTACACCATTGCCTAGTAGAAATGAGCTATCTTGATTTTTTAATGCATTTTTCCAATTGAATTTTTCATTATACAAATCAATCCCTGTAATCTGAATTTTTGGTGGCGTGGAATCGATAAAAAGTTTATCGGTATCAATGCATGTGAGTCTGTCATTTGCACCCACCCAAAGCTTTGCGTCTTTAGACCTTAGAATAGCATTTCTATTGCATCCAATACCTAGAAAACCGTTACTGTATCTATATGATTTAAACAGATTTTGATCAAAAGGTATTGAATTTTGATTAGACGCATTGGAATTAAATTTTCGATTAAGCGCCATTAGGTTTGACCTATTTATACCAAAACGAGTGCCTACCCATAGCGTGGAGTTATCTTCGATTAAAATACTTAACACATAATTATTACTCAAGCCATTTAAGTTTGAAAAGCTAGTGAACTCAGCTCCATCATATTTTACCAGTCCGGCACCCCCAGTGCCAAACCAAATATTTCCTTTCTTATCTTCAACAATTGTAAAAATAAAGTCATTTTGTAAACCATCTTTTGCAGAAAAATGAACAAAATTTTTGCCGTCATATTTTGTAACACCACCCCCAAAAGTACCAAACCACATGTTTCCCTTACTGTCCTCAATCATGCTTAAAACAGCATCATGACTCAATCCCTGCTTTTGGTTATAGCTTTTAAAAAATTTACCATCGAAACAGCTAACGCCGCCGCCACTTGTTGCGATCCAAATATTATTTTTCCGGTCTTGGA
>CAMDAB010000124.1 GCA_945888475.1 Saprospira grandis DSM 2844
CCAAAATTGCTTTGGAACTAAGCACTTACTCGTTTTTTCGAGCTTGAAATAGGTGTGACTATTCCTTCACCCGAAAAAACTGTGTGAGCACTTATTTCCTTCGCACTTTTGGCCTTCATTACGAACTCTAATGACGGAATTGGGTTTAACAGATTTTCATAATGGTTTTTTTTTTAAAGTGCAGTGAATATTCGCTGCACTTTTTTTATGACTACTTGAGAAATTTTATTTCTACCCTTCTGTTCTTTGCTCTGCCTTCTTCGGTATCGTTTCTGGCTACTGGCTTGGTTTTTCCATATCCGGTTGTTTTCATCATTGACTCTTCACAACCTTCTTTTACTAAAAATTCTTTCACAGAGGCTGCTCTTTTTTCTGATAGTGTCTGATTCATTTTGTCGTCACCAACAATATCAGTGTGACCAAGAATTTCTACTTTTAAATTATTTTTTTTAATGATTCCGGCAACTCGCTTCAATTCAGGAATGGAAGCAGGTAGGAGGACACTTTCCCCAGTATTGAAAAAGAGATTGTTAATACGGGCCGGTATGCTTTCCTCAATCATTTTTTCGAAAGTAACAAGCTTTATATCTTCACTAATTGCTGTAGGCTTGTTCACATTAATAACATTCAAATTGTTGGATGGTGGAAAATAACCTTCTTTTTCGATATAATAGCCATAGTTTCTTCCGAGCGGCAATACCATAAAATAGCTTCCGTCTTTTGGATTCGTTTTGGAAGTGCCAATGATTTTTCCACTCTCGAGATCTTCCCACTTGATGGCACAGGGGACCACCTCGCCATTGTCTCCCTTTACTGTGCCGCTTACAGTTGCAACAAAATTGGGACGTAAATGCTTGGGAAGCGATAAAACTGAAATTTTAGAGTTTCTCGAGAAATAGGCCTTGTCCCCTGCCGTATTAATTTGATAACCCCAGTCGCTGTTTGCGGAGTTGATTTCTTTGCCAAGATTTACCGGCTCGGACCAACAATCCCAACAACTATCGGCCATTCTTTTCGATACAAAAACATCAAGGTCCCCCATTCCTCCATGTCCATCCGAAGAAAAATATAAGGTTTTCATGTCTGGGTGCAGAAATGCACTGCGATCGGCATGGATGGTATTAATTACAGGACCCAAATTTTGTGCAGGTCCCCAGTCACCATTTTCATCTTTTAAGGAAACGTATATATCTGACTGATGATTGGCATCTCCATGATAGTCATATAATTCGCCTGTCATCTCCCTCGAACCTTTTTTGTTATAATTATAGGTCGATTCATGTATTGAGCTAAAAATCATTGCATTCCCATCACTTGACAAACTTAAATCTGCCTGCCAGCTTCCCTGATTAATATTATCAGAGATTTTTTCGGGTTCAGTCATCCCATCTGAAGTAAGTTCGGCCTGTTTTACAGTACCATTACTGAAAAAATAAAATGTAGTGTTATCGGCATTGATGTGCTCCATAGCTTCATTGCCCATAAAAGAGTTAAGATCCTCCATTATCTTAGGTGATGACCAACTACCATTGTAATTTTTAGTAGAATAAAATATGTCCTCTCCGCCCAAATTATCATCTCTGTCTTTTCCACAGAAATATAGTGTTTTTTCATCAGCTGTAAGCTCAGGTACATATTGTTTACCATCTTTTTTATTGTTGACAGAGGTTATCTCCTCAATTCTGATAGTTTTATCTATTGGACCTTCCAATAATGATATCAGATTTATAAAATGACTATTGTTATTAAAATATTCAGCATATGTTTTGACTGTTTTCAGGGCAAGATCAAATTTTTTAACTTCTATATTTACTTTAATCATTCGTTGCAAAGCCACAAAAGCACGTTGTTTAGGGGCCGACGATTTTATATAATTATCGTATTCTTCAAATTGCTCATCTTTATATCCATTTAATAATCTTATCCTTCTGCCCGCTTCCGCTATTCTATAATCCTCTCTTTTGATTTCAGATAAAAAATCAAAGTTATACTTCTCGTAAAATTTGTTGAGTGTAGTCCATTCTCCATCTGCTGTATAAATATCATGATATCGCAAAACAAGCTTCTTTTTCTGAGCAATTTCAGCATTACTGATACAATATTCCATACCCTTGAAAGCAAATTTTTGCTCGTAGTAATTAAATAAGGTATCGATCGCGCTCGATTTTTTGGGATTATTCCTGAAATTATTGACAAAACTGAGATAACTGTTTATGTCGCCTTCAACAATGGTTTCATTAAATTCGCAGTCCTCACTAGCAGACTTCGCTCTTGCTAAAAAACTACTGTTGGGATAATTGCGCATATGTTTGTAATATCGATCGGCAGTATTTTGCTTTTGCGCATCGGCAAAATCCAACGTATAAATATTTTCCCATGCATCCTTTACCTGCTCGGCCTTGGGGTATTTATCAATAAATTTTTTAAATGATTCAATACTATTTTTTGATTTTGCAATGGCATAAGCCAGTTCATTTCTTTTGCGTACAGCATCTTGAACCTGCATGGCATCGGGATAGGTATCAATAAAATATTGGAAACTCTCCACAGTATTTTTCGAGGAAGCCTCTGCAAATGCAACAATATTTCTTTTTGAAATTGCCTGCTGTTTTTGCGCAGCTTTTGGATATTTATCAATAAAATACTGATAGGCAACTACTGTGTTTTTACCCTCTGCCACTTTAAAAGCAGCAATATCTCTGTTAATAATTGCCTTGTTCTTATAGCCGGCCGAAGCGCGCACATAAAACGCCAGATAACCTTCATAGCTTTCAACTGTATTATCTGATAAGGCATCTTCAAGGGCACGCTGACAAATAGTATCAAATTGCTGTTCAATAATTTGAGCATCGATTGGAATATTTTTAAGTTTTTTTAGTTCCTTTTCATCACTCAGGGCTAAAAAATAACGTTCGGCGTCCCCATTAAATTTATAAGCTATTGTCGGATCATAAGCTGTATATCCCCTTACAACAGAGAGTTTTGCCATAACATAGTTCAAACCAACATCATTGGGTTCTTTTAGCAATTGCTTTTTTATCTTTTTTTCGAGTTTGGGATATTTCCCATTTTCAATCATTTTCAGATAAGAACCTGCCTGAGAAAACAGGTTACCAAACATAAACAGAAGCAAAAAAACTGTAAAAAAATGCCGTTTCATAAATAGGTTTGTATTTGATTTTAAATATTCTGTAAAGTTATAAAACATTTAGAATACAGAAAATACATTTCCATTTCCGATAGGATTTATCGAAATCAGAAAGATATTACAAAGCAAAAAAGAAATCAATCTCCGCCGCCACAACCGCCGCAGCTCGAACAGGAGGAGTCGCCACCACCCGAATCGCTGTCGCCACCGCCCCACCAGCTATCACCGCTGCTATCGGAACCGCTGTCGCTGTATTCGCCGCTTTCTTCATTAAAAAAGAGATCATTGTCGTTCATGCGGCTATCATAATCCTGATCGGCATCAAAAAGGCTGCTATCGCCGGCGTCGATACCATTCTGGTCAATATCCTTGAGCAGTGAACCTTCTTCCGATACCAGACTTGTATTGTGAACGTGTATGTGATTTGTATGGCACATCGAAGACCATAGGTAGGAATAGAAAAAGAAATCGCCAAATCCATAATAGCCATGATAAACTGGACTTTGTGCCTGAAAATTGTGCGAATTTTGAGCCCTAATAGCAGAGAGGTCTCTATTACTTTCCTTCGGGATAAGTATATTCGGTTTCGACTGACTTTTTACATCTGTAACCCTGATGAGTTTGTTTATCTGAAACTTTATCCTGTCAAGAAACTGATCGAAAGAAGCCTGGCGCTCCATGAGAAAACTATTGTAAGTTTCCTGATCCTTAAAAATCTTTTCCATTTTAACTTTCAAGGCTTTAGCTTCAGCATCGCTGTGTACAGCAAATTCATCGAGCAAACCGTCTATAAAAATATCTATTGGATAAACACCAACCTTATGTGTTCTGTTAATCGTAATATTTATAAGGTATTTAAATCCCTTCTCTTCATGCTCCAAGACCATCGAAAGCTGTTTAAAGGTCTCCGACATGGCATCGTTTGTTTGCAGATCGTACAAATCGAGCGTATCTTTCAAATCATCTTTTTTTCCTTCAGCATCGATATAAAAATCGATATCATCGTGCGAAAGTCTTACCAGATTATTGATGCCGACTGAATTAAAAACTGCGTAAATCTGTTGCAGAATGGACACTGCAGTAAAAGTTTCCTGTTCTTCTTTGTCGGAAACGGCTCCTGCTGTTAGAAAATAAAGAATGCGTTTAAAAGCCTTCTGTGGTCTTATCTTCTCAATTTTGGTAAGTTGTGCCGGATCGATGCTTAAGTTGCCGTTGAAGTACATAAATTACGATTTGAAGATTTGGTAATTGGAAAATTTGAAGATTTTGGGCTTAAAATTATCTAGCGAAAAATAAATAAGATTTAAACACCACAGTCCGACGCATCCGCTATTTCGACTAATACGCTGCCCCAATATTTTGAATTGGGCTTAAAACCAAAATGTTTTTCATAATAGTAATGCAACTTTTTGAAGCCAATTTTATTTTCAGCTTCATTTTCACCAGGATAATGATGGATAAAACGGCCAAAATGCAGTATGCAAAAATCGGCATATGCTTTTGTAAAAAGAATAAACTCGTGCCAGGCTAAATCGACTTTGTGAGCGGGTGAAAGTCTTTCAGCACTCAACTCAACTAAATGCATAAAGCGCAACACTTCTGTCAGAATTTCTTTCAATTCGCTAGCTTCCAGATCGCAAGCTTTTGCAATTTTAGAACTTAAAACCGGTAATGAGTTCAAAAGCGCTTCGGCAAGTTTTGAATGATCCATCGATTCTTTTAAATTTTCATCAGCCACCCTTAAACCAACGGAAAACATCCATTCCATTGGCAAAAAGCAACAAGGCCAACAATAGTACAAAACCTACAATCTGTGCGTATTCGAGTACTTTTTGCGGAACAGGGCGACGAATTACAATTTCAATAAGCAGAAAAACTGCATGTCCACCATCCAATGCAGGAATTGGTAGCAAATTCATAAAACCAAGTAGCAATGACAAAAATGCAGTGATAGCCCAAAAACGATCCCATTGCCAGGTAGAAGGAAATAATTTTGAAATAGATATAAATCCGCCCAGACTCTCACTTGCCTTCACACGACCAGAGCCTGTGACTAATTGACCAAGCGCTTTGATATTGGCAACAAGACCTGACCAACCTTTTTGAAAACCGGCAGGAAATGCTCCGAAGAATGAGTAGTGTGTTGTTTTCAATTCGTAAAAACGGTCGAAATCATAAGGAACAAGACCTACGGTTCCGTCGGCAGTAGTTTTTACAGTGATATTTTTTGGTTCAGCCGCTCCTTTTCTGATAAGCGTAATGCTGACTTCTTTTTCTTTGTTGCGGGAAACTTCCTTTTGAAATTCATCGAAAAAAGCCATTTCCATGCCGTTGCAGGCAATGATAGAATCACCTTCCTGAATTCCGGCCTTAGCTGCAGGCATGTCCTTTCTGACTTCGGCTACAACAAAGGGAACACGTGGTGTAAAAAAGGGTCTTTTGATACTTGCAAGTTTCGAAGCAACTGAATCTGGTACATTTACTTTCAGTGTTTCTCCATTTCTTTTTACGGTAACGGTCGAAACCAGGTCAATAACAATGGCTTTCATGATAAAGCCCGGATCATATTTTACTATTTTTTTGTCGCCAACGGCTACAATCTGATCTCCATTTTTAAGGCCCATTTCGGCCCCGATGGGATCAACAGCAATACCATTTTTCATGTTTTCGCTTGGCAGAAACTGTTCACCATTAAAAAAGAGCAGCATTGCATAGATAAAAAACCCGAGTAAGAAGTTAACAGTTACGCCACCCAACATCACAATAAGGCGTTGCCAGGCTGGTTTGGCGCGAAATTCCCATTCCTGAGGCTCCTGTTTCATCTGCTCTTTATCCATGCTCTCATCAATCATGCCGGCAATTTTCACATAACCACCCAAAGGCAGCCATCCAAGTCCCCATTCTGTCTCACCTCTTTTGACTTTGAAAACTGAAAACCAGGGATTAAAAAAAAGATAAAATTTTTCAACCCGCATGCCAAACCATTTGGCTGGCAAAAAGTGACCAAACTCGTGAAGGGTTACTAATATTGAAAGGCTTAAAATAAACTGTAAGGCAATGATTACATATTCCATAGGAAGGAAAACAAATTTTAGGATAAAATCCTGATATTTAAATAATTATTAATAATTTGACTTTAGTCAGAATGAATTTTGAGTCAAAACCCGACAAACATAGCAAAACTTTAAGATAAATTGACATAACTGTCAAAAACATTCAGTCGGAAACTTATATCTTTGAGCTACAATGAGAAATTTTCTGTTAATGTTGACTTTTGTCCTTCTGACACTTAAAGTACTATCCCAAAACAGTGCCATACCAATATATGGCGGCCAAATTGGCATATTAATGTCAGTTGGAACACATTGCAACAAAATTGGTCTGATAGGCAGATTTTATATGCAATATGATTTTGCACAACTGAATCTGCAGTCGGCAGTCTGGTACAATTTCAAAAGCCTGGGAGCAGAAAAAAGTGGCTGGGAATATCAGATTCAGCCAGGGTTTAGCGGATGCTGGGGTTCAAAAAGAGACAGTTTTTTACAGATAAATCCATTTTTAAATCCGGTATCCAATCAAACGGCAAGGCCCTACAGCCTATCCTATGCTTATATTTTTTATTTCGATAAAATGGGCAGCAGTCAGCGTAGCGGCATTTTTGGAATGCAGTTGAAAAATTTCAGGTTTTATTTCGAAAATGACTTTCTGGCATTCCAGAGCATGGACAAATACCGAACCGGTGGAATGGCATTCTTTTATCGCTATAAAGACTGGCAGTTTGGCATTAAAAATATAGCGTTTACAGGGGATCCATACCATAAATACTGCCCCTGGATAGAAGATGTAAATTTCCCTTCTAGGTCGGGTTTTATCGATATGACCAGCGCTCCTCTAGGCAACAGGTCTATTGGCGTTATTTCCTTACAGGCGGAGCGTCGTTTCGATTTGGGTAAAATGCTGGGCTATAGTCAAAGATTGCCTTTCGATCAATATCTTGGGGCAGAAATTGGTATAGATGCCGAACAGATTAGGAATTTCTTTCAGAACAAGCTGATTCACGACTCAAAATTATTACCGCTAAATTGGAACGATGTCAAAAATCCACATATCCCGATGCTCTGTGAGGATGGTTGTCCATACACCTTTCATGAGGGGCAAAAAATCAGAAAACCCAGGCTATTTTTTCAGAGTTGGCTCAATAATAGCATTTTGTATTAATCAAAGCTGTACAGTCTGTTCATAGTCAAGTGAATATCGGTCGCCCAGACTGGCAATGATATAGCCCGCCCCGTTTTGTTCCGTTTCGCTACTGATGAGTTTACAGGCCTTTTCGATATTTTCTTTGTCGAGATGCGAAAATGGCTCATCCATCAACAGCAGTTCAAATGGCTGACACATTGCCCGGATGATAGCCATCCGTTGTCTTTGTCCATAGGAAAGTATGCCCGCTTTTTTGTTTAAAAATCCAGCGACGCCTAGGCTTTCTGCCATCTGAAGAATCTGATCCTTTGATTTGTGTTTTGTCAGATTATTTTTCAATTCAATATTTTCCATTGCGCTTAAATCCGGAAAAAGCCTAAGGTCCTGAAATATAATGGAGAGTTTATTTTGTCTGATTTCTGACCATTTATTCAGGTCAAAAGTTCTGATATCTGTACCATCGAGTTTTACTATTCCATCATAGTCTTTTCTAATGCCGTAAAGCATCAGCTGAAAGGTAGTCTTCCCCTTGCCTGAGGGGGCTGAGAGAAATATTTTTTTTCCTGCAGGAATATTCAATTCGGTATTCCATACTTCAGAATGGCCGATTGTCTGTTCTTTCAGTGGAATGGGAATAACATTGGAAAGTGTAAACATAAGTTTTTCTATATCGTATTTTTGGGAATTGTAACATTTGGTGGCTTCATGTAAAAAGGCTCGTAATAAGCGACGTCTTCAAATTTCTTTTCAAGGTACTGTTCGCAGGAAAGTTGTTCCATGAAGCGACTACTTGGGCAATTGACCGCGCTGAAAATAAATGATGGGTTATTGGAAATGCCTTTAAATTTTTCGACCGCATTTCCACAGAGAAAAATACGGGCACCCTTGGGTAAAAATTCCAAAAAAGAATCACTTTCAAGGGTCAGAAAATAGGGTGACTTAACTGTGCTGAGATCCGAATTGTACACTGCTGCATAGACATCCATTCTTCGGGCATCCTGTATTACAACAATCATATCATTTGGGCCGGGTCGGTCGAAAAGCTGAACGCCATAAGCTATTGCCTTAAGTGTATCGACCGCGATAAGGGGTTTTTGCAGCGTATAAGCAATTCCCTTTGCAACCGAAACACCGATACGCAAACCAGTATAAGAACCAGGACCGGCACTTACCGCAACTGCATCCAGGTCTTTCAGGCTAAGTTTTGCAGTGTCCATGAGCTCTTCTATAAAAACAGTGAGCTGCCTTGCATGATCGCCGCTTTCTTTTTCTTCTTTCATAATCCAGCAGTGACCGTCTTTGCTCAGACTTACCGAGCCGACATTCGTACTGGTTTCAATATTTAATATCAGCATCAGACAATCAAATCGGGTTTATCTATAAAGGAAACTGTGGTGGTGGGCGAAAGCTCAAGCAGCGCATCTTTGGCAGCAGCAATTTCTTTGATTGATTTTGCCTTGCATACAAAGGATAAATCGAGGCCTATTCCCTTGCCCATCGCATCCATTCTTTTCATTTCTACCTCTGTCAAATGCAGTTTGAGAATATTTACAATTTGTTGTAAATCATTTGTATCGGTGGTTACATTTATGAAAAGGCTATCATCTCTTCTGAAACCGCTATGCCCCGATGCTTTTTTATTGAGGTAAAGAAAAATAAACAGAAAAAGCATGAGCACAATTGCCAAAAAAGGTTGGTTAGCACCTGTGCAAAGCCCTACACCTATCACCAAAAATAGATAGGTAAGCTCCTCGGGGTCTTTGATGGCAGCTCTAAACCTGACAATCGAAAGTGCACCCACCAAACCCAATGAAAGCGCCAGCGACGATTTTACAATGATCATCACTAACATAGTGGTAAGCGCCAGCGGTACAAAATTGGCAGCAAAACGGCGGCGATTTGAGATGGCATTACCAAAATAAATATAAAAAAGTGCAAGGGCTGATGATAACAGCGTTGCAACAATCAGATTCACGATAAAATCAATGGGGTGAATCGACTCAGCAAAATTTTGAAAATATATGCCGAAACGCTCAGTTAGTTCTTTCATTTTTAATGTAAATTTCCGTTCATTCTTGCCATAATGTCTTCTAAACGACCTTTTGGTATGGCAGAAATCAATTTTTGTGTATATTCTTTTTGTGGATTGTGGTATATTTCATCTGCAGTACCGCTTTCTACAATCAGTCCCCTATTCATCACCACCATTCGGTCGCTCATGAATTTCACAACAGAAAGGTCGTGTGAGATAAAAATATAGGTAAAATTGTATTTCTTCCTAAGATCTATCAGCAAATTCAACACCTGTGCCTGAACCGATACATCGAGTGCCGAGACCGATTCATCGCAGATGATGAAACGCGGATGCAGCGCCAAAGCCCTTGCTATGCAAATCCGCTGTCTTTGTCCACCCGAAAACTCATGCGGGTAACGCTGAAAATGCTTTGGTTCGAGCGATACCGTTTCTAAAAGTTCCATTACAGCAGCCCTGCGTGCTTCATCACTTTCGTAGAGATTGTGCACTTTCATAGGCTCCATGATGGCATTGCCGATGGTCATGCGGGGATTGAGCGAGGAATAGGGGTCTTGAAAAATAATCTGCATATCCTTGCGAATATTTTTCAATTCTCTTTGGTTCATTTTGAGAATATCATTCCCTTCGAAGAGTACTTTGCCAGCAGTTGCCTCTGCCAGCCTTAAGATGGTACGGCCAAGTGTCGTTTTACCGCAGCCCGATTCGCCCACCAAACCCAGGGTTTCTCCTGGATAGACCTGCAGACTTACACCATCCACTGCTTTTACATAGGAAGTGACCTTACCAAAAAAATTCTTGGCTGCAGGAAAATGTGTTTTCAAATCTTCTACTTCAAGAATCGGTTGACGACTCATGAGTGTTTCATAACGCTTTTGCGTGATGCTATCACTGATTTTGAGGCTATTAATCAGATCTTCAATACTGACTTTTTTCTCTGTGATAAAACTATTGCCGCTTTCGTCTTCCACCCGATCCATAAAATCGGAAACAACAGGTAGTTTTTTCATCCTGTAATCGAGCGGTGGTCGGCAGGCCAACAGACTTTTGGTGTAAGGATGCTGCGGATTATTAAAAATATCATAAACAGTTCCCTGCTCAACGATTTTACCCTTGTACATCACAACTACCCGATCGGCCACTTCTGCAATGACCCCAAGGTCGTGTGTTATAAAAATGACTGAGGCATCGATACTGCTTCGCAGCTCGTACATCATGTCGAGAATGGTCTTTTGTATGGTAACGTCCAGTGCGGTGGTTGGCTCGTCGGCAATTAGAATTTTGGGACTACAGGAGAGCGCCATGGCAATCATGACCCTTTGTTTCTGTCCACCTGATAATTTGTGCGGATAGGAATTAAAAATCCGTTCGGGATCGGAAAATTTAACCTGTTCGAAGAGACTAATTGTACGTTTTTTTGCCTCTTCCTTACTCACTTTCTGATGTAGCAGAATGGTTTCCATCACCTGTTCACCACAAGTAAAAACCGGATTAAG
>CAMDAB010000125.1 GCA_945888475.1 Saprospira grandis DSM 2844
AAATTCCCTGTCGTTCTTATCGTGAACAGTGGGGAATTTTTGTATTTTTACAGTGTTGAAATCGAAAAAAATAAATGCAGTATCACAACCCCTTTAAAATACTAGGTTTAACGCCATCTAATTTTAGTGAATCCGAATTGGACATAGCCGCCGCAAAACTGCTTTCCCTCCCTGTGGACAGCGCTAATATGCTAAATGTTCGTGGCCTGAAAATAAACCGTTTCGACCTAGATAAGCTGATTGATGAATTGAGGGATTCTTCTAAAAGAAAACTTCATGAGGAACTTTTTCATCATAATGAACTGCTTAATTTTGTTGAGTACGGTCATCCCGGCTACCTCAAAAACAGAAAGGCGTACAATGAAAATGAAGCCCTTATGCATTTTGTTGCCCCCTATTTTGCATATCAGTACAGTGAGGTGCTGGTTCAGGCAATCAAGTCACAGGATATTGAAACTGTAAAACTATTGGCCGAACAGGAACTGCCCCAAAAAGAACTGCTCGAAAACGAATATTTCTACGACGCTAAATTTTTTTTGGAGGAGGTCCTGCAGGAAATGGATGCGCTAAAAGATGATCAGCGCCTTTATATCATGTCTGAAAGGGAACTCTCGATGCAGGTTTCAGATAAAAGTATTGAACTTTATAACAGCCTGCCCGATTATTTCTTATCAATCAGAGATGATATGGCCATTTCAATAAAAAATACATCCGAGGCAATGGCCGCGCAGGGCAGGAGAGAAGGTGCCGCCGTATTGCTGAAACAGGCTTCGAAATTGAAGTTGAACCAGACACTGCAAAAAGATGTTAAACAACTGCAAAAGCAAATCAATCCATTGATGGGTAAATTGCCACTATTTCTGATGATAGGTCTCGGGGTTATCTTTTTGCTTTTTTTGATTAAATGGATAGAATCTTTAGTTTGGCCTTCGTGAATTTCACATCATTATTTATGAGCAGTTACTTAAATAATCGTTTAAATTCGCTAATTTTGCCAACTTTCAAAAATCAGTCACTAAACAACTAATTTCCTTTCAATGGAAAATATACGTAATTTTTGCATTATTGCCCACATCGACCACGGTAAGAGTACGCTTGCCGACCGTATGCTTGAAATGACCAACACGATTTCTGCACGCGATATGCAGCATCAGGCCCTCGATGATATGGACCTGGAACGTGAGCGTGGTATTACCATTAAGGCCCACGCCATTCAACTCAATTATCTGCAGGACGGCAAGGAATATATTTTTAATCTGATAGATACTCCTGGTCACGTCGATTTTTCTTACGAGGTGTCCCGTTCCATTGCTGCCTGCGAAGGTGCATTGTTGTTGATTGATGCCACACAGGGTGTTCAGGCTCAAACCATTTCGAATCTTTATTTGGCTATGGAAAATGACCTGGTGATCATTCCAATTCTGAATAAGATTGATATGCCAAATGCCATGATTGATGAGGTTTCGGAAGAGATTGTCGATCTGCTTGGCTGCGATTTTGACGATATCATTCATGCCAGCGGTAAAACCGGCGAAGGCGTTGAAAATATTTTTAAAGCAATTGTACAAAGAATTCCAGCGCCTAAAGGTGATGCAGCTGCTCCGCTACAGGCAATGATTTTCGATTCAATGTTCGATAAATACCGTGGTGTAATTGCCTATTTCCGCATTATGAACGGTACACTCAAAAAATCAGATTGGATTAGTTTCCTTAATACTGGTAGCGAGTATATGGCTCAGGAAATTGGCATTCTTAAAATGAATCAGGTTCCGAAAAATTCAATAACAGCCGGCAATGTAGGTTATCTCATCACTGGTATCAAGGATTCTAAAGAAATTAAGGTTGGTGATACCATGACATTGCGCGACAATCCAACCAAAGAACCTGTTAAAGGTTTTCACGAGGTGAAGCCTATGGTTTTTGCCGGTATATTTCCTATTGATAACGATGATTTCGAAGACCTTCGCGATGCCCTTGAAAAGCTTCAGCTCAATGATTCTTCGCTTGTTTTTACAGCCGAAACTTCAGCAGCTTTGGGTTTTGGTTTCAGATGCGGATTTTTGGGAATGTTGCATCTTGAAATTGTTCAGGAAAGATTGGAGCGTGAGTTCGACCAAAATGTGATCACAACTGTTCCAAACGTTCAGTACTATGCTTACACGACAAAAAATATCGAAATTCCTGTAAGTAATCCTGCCGATTTGCCCGATGTAACGCTGATTGATAAAGTGGAAGAACCCTACATTCGTGCTCAGGTAATTACCTCACCCGATTACATCGGCTCCATTATGAAACTTTGTATGGAAAAAAGGGGAGAATTAAAAAATCAAATCTACCTTACGCCCAGCAGGGTTGAAATTACTTTCGAAATGCCATTGGCCGAGATTGTTTTCGACTTTTATGACAAATTGAAATCGATATCGAGAGGCTATGCCTCCTTCGATTATACGCCAATTGATTATCGGGCATCCGACCTTGTAAAGCTTGATATTAAACTCAATAATGAAAATGTAGATGCTTTTTCTACGCTCATACACCGTACCAAAGCTGAGTCTTTCGGTCGTCGTCTTTGTAAAAAACTAAAAGACATTCTTCCGCGTCAGCAGTTTCAAATTGCCATTCAGGCTGCTGTTGGTGCCAAAATTATCGCCAGGGAAACCATTTCGGCTATGAGAAAAGATGTAACTGCCAAATGTTATGGTGGTGACATCTCGCGTAAGCGTAAATTGTTGGAAAAGCAGAAGGAAGGTAAGAAGAAAATGCGCGAAATCGGCTCCGTTCAGGTACCGCAGAAAGCATTCTTGCAGGTATTGAAACTCGATGAAGAGTAAGCGGCAGAGAAAAGTTTAAAGATTGAAAGATTAAAGTGTAAACTTCTGTGAAAATTTCGCTGGAGACAGGTTGTGTTTTGGCCCTTTAATTTCTTAAGCTAAAAGTCTCAGAATCTAATGGCTAAAGATGAAATTAAAATTTGGATCTAAGTCCTGCGGACTTGCCGAAGCTTGAGTTTATGACAGTAGGTGGAAGTTAAAAAACAAAAATAATAATGGGCATTTCTACAAGAGAAACGCCCATTCAATATTATATATGATAGTGTTTTACTTCTTTATGAAAGATGTTGTATTATTATCAGATTTTATAAAATAAATACCTGCGGGGTAATTAGAAATATCAACCTTAGTTTGTGTTTCAGTCGCTATAAAATAATCTAAAGACTCGCCAAGTATATTGAAAATTCTGTACTGTTTATTTATTTCGCTAGTTAGAGTAATTTGAGTAGAAGCAGGATTTGGATAAACTAAATCTGGTTTGTTTTCCTGGCTGAAAACTCCTGTATTGATTTGCGTTTTCCAAAGTTCTCTTCCATGTGTACCATCATCAGCTCTGAAAAATAGTGTATTATTTACAACAACTAAACGATCAGGCCATGATCTATTAACACCTGGATAAATATCTTGTACAAGTATTGTACCATTTGCGGTGCCGTCACTTTCCCATAATTCTATGCCATGGATTCCATCATCTGCAGAGAAATATACTTTTCCGTTCAGGTTTACTATATTATCAGGAAAAGATGATGTAGCGCCTGCGTAAATATCTTTAACCATAACGGTACCTGATTGAGTACCATCACTCTTCCATAGCTCATCGCCATTTACCCCATCATCTGCCATAAAAAAAAGAACCCCATTAGATGCTGTTAAATTTCTAGAATTCGAAGGTGCTGTACCTGGATTTATATCTTTTAACATAGTAGACCCTACAGGAGTTCCATCACTTTTCCACAATTCATATCCATTTGTGCCATTGCCATTTGCTGTAAAATACAAATTATTGTTAACTGCTGTAAAGTTTTCGCAATTGCCAATATTAGTTTTTAATAGAATAGTACCTGCGGAGGTTCCATCAGTTTTGTAAAGGCCCAATACACCATTGTTAGTGGGGTAGGCAGAAAAGAACAGTGTTCCATTTACATTTGTAAGGTCGGATGGGACTGAACTATTTGACCCATTAACAATATCTTTAACAATAACTGTTCCGTTGGAAGTTCCATCACTTTTCCACAATTCATATCCGTTTGTACCGTTATTTGCAGCAAAATATAAAGTGCCATTCACATTTACCAGCCAAGCGGGATCAGAACTCCCAGTTGGGTTAATATCTTTCACCATTACAGTGCCGCTGTCTGTTCCGTCAGATTTCCACAATTCATTTCCATTTGTGCCGTTATTTGCACTAAAATATAAAGTACCATTTACATCTGTTGAGTATGAAATATTAGAACCTAAATTATTGCCTGGATTAATGTCTTTAACCAAATTCGTGCCACCCAAAGTGCCATCACTTTTCCAAAGTTCAGAACCGATTGTAGAGTTAAATGGTGTAAAGTAAAGAAAATTACCTGAGGATGTAAAAAAGTTGCTACTGAAGGAGGCTGTCCCAGGTGCAATGTCCTCAATTATTGTAGTACCCGATTCAGTTCCATCGCTTTTCCAAATTTCAGTTCCATAAGTCGGAGAGTATGCGCTAAAGAATAAAAATCCATTAAAATTTGATAAGTGATCAAGACTAGAAGAGTTTGTACCAGGGTTAATATCAATAACCATTGAGGTTTGAGCTTCTGTCTGATTTTGAAAACAAAATAAAACGGAAACTACAATTAAAATTTCTCTAATTTTTTTGGTGAAATTCATAATTATAAATTTTATATAAAGTAAATAAGTTCAGCAAAAATCAATAAAATTGTATTGGTTTCCAAGTTTTTTCTTTTTAATTTTTATTGAGATGTATTATAAGTTGAATAAACATTCGCAGTAAAAATCCTTATTGCCGAGGATATCAGATGCAACATTGCGTGAATATAGCCTGGTGCATCAATTTTTCTTTTATCCAAAAGTGCATCTGCAAAGTTTTTGTCAAATAGTTGTTTAGTTGTATTATTCAACTTTATATAGTAGTTTTTAGCTTACATTGCACTTTGGCAGCAATATCTTGAGTTTTTCTTTCTCCGATTCACTGACAAGCGTACCTGATAAATTCAGCACACGCAATTCTTTCAGTTCCGAAATTCCATCAGGAATTTCAGGAATAGGATTATTGCTCAGATCAAGCAGGGTCAGTTCTTTTATATCGAGAATTCCCTCGGGAAATTCCTTCAGACAATTGTTTGCAAGATTTAAATCGAGTAAAAGATCCAGATTCGATATCAAATGCGAAATTTTGCTTAGTCTGTTATTGTCCAAATAAAGTTCGAAAAGGAAATCATTGTCAAAAATGCTTTCAGGAATTTCGCTCATTCGATTCTTGCTGAGGTGAATGGTCTTTATGGATTGGAACAGAAATTTTTTCGGCAGTTTTTCAATATTACAGTCAATAAGATACAAATGATCCAACTCCTCCAGTTCGCTGAACCAATCGGGCAGAGCGTTAATGCGCATATGACCTAAATTTAACTGTTTTAAGCCTTTGTAATTCCTGATTTGTTCCGGGAAATGGGTCAAACGGCAATTGTAAATCGTCAGGCTTTTCATGTCCTCACTGAGCGGAAGAAAAGGGCTTATATCAACTTCCTGCTGTTGATCAAATACCTCGATGAAACTCAGTGTCATTTGTTTCATCTTTTTAAGTTGGGAAAGTACCCAGGGCAGTTCTTCAGGATTCCTTAGTCTCATGTCAAGCCTGTTTAAATTGAGGCATTCGAGGGTGTCAGGTAAATTGTAATCTTTTTTGGGATTAGTCGAATCGTAAATCTTACAAAGGTCCATCCAAAAATCGGAGATATCAATGCCTAATGCCTGTTGCAGTGCCAATGCTAATTGAACATTTACATCGACCCTGCTAAGGAGCAATGCAATAATTTGATCTTTTTCCGACACTTGAACCCTGTTTTAGTTTGGAGATAAACAGCAGTTGACTATTTTTTTAAGATGCGCTGACTGACAACTGCTTTTTGATTGTCGTACAAGCTTATAAAATAAAGACCATTCGGAAAAGTTCCCAAATCGAGCTGATTTGTAAATTCTTTTTGCAGTACCTGCTGTCCTAGACTGTTGTGAACCTTAATCGAGTAATTTTCGCCGAGGCAGTTTTCACAATCTAAGTTAAATACTGCATCACTTGGGTTGGGAAAAATATTCAGACTGATGTTTTTTGTTTGCTGAATGTTTTCAACCGGAATAAGCAGTGGATTTTCATCGGGACTGAGGACAGGACGAATCATCACAGCACAGTTTATATCGGTATTTTGCCAGGCATTTCCACCTACTTTTACAAAGGTTACATCATCGCGGTCGATGCTTCTGTCAACGCCCACCGGAACCGGCACAGTAGAAGCCTGCTGCCAGCCAATATAAAAAGTGGTGTTTGCAGAAAGTCCTACTGGAGTGGGTACAGCAGCAAAATCGGCCAGCTGAACATAGTACATGCCGCCAAAACCTCCTACATATCTGAGGCGCAGGATATCGCGGGAAAAGACTTCGTTTTGCAAATTATCAACCCAAACTTTCACATTGATAAAATCGTCCTCTGCATTGCGGTTGATATAATGCGGCAAATGAAAATAAATTCCACGAAGCGTATCATCAACGGTGGTTTCGAATTCAACGGCAAGTTGTGTGCCTGTACCCTGAAGAAAGGCCCTCATTTCGGGGGTGCCGTCATCATAAGCAAAATAATTATCGAGTGTTGTATATCGATACGCAGTGTCACTATTCACAAAAAGTGGATTTCCCTGAAATGCAGTCGGATTGTCAATCGTATAGCGTGAGCGCAGCTGTGTAGGTCCTGTTGGCGCAAAGGCCCCAAAACTACCGCTTAAAATAGTGTCATAACTGTCTCTGATATTTGGACTGGGCAGGTAATTGAAGGAAGGGGTAGCCACATTCATCAAGAGGTTGCCTAGGTTTGCAGTATCCTCAATGGTATAAGTTCTGTCGAGGGTGCCCGATTGGCTCGAATGATTGAAGGTTCTCATGCGCAAGGTATCGTTCCAGAGTGAGCTGTCGAAATGCCTCCAAGGAATGGCGCTGTATTTTTTGAAGGCCTGCATGGGCACTGTGCTGTAACATATATCTGAATAATAGACAGGAGCAGTTGTATCTGTTCTGTTTTCATCCATGTAAACATGGTCGAGATGCCAGTGGTCGTTATTGCCACAGATAGCAGCTAGATTTCTGAATCGGAACTGAAAATTGGCGTGAAAATATCTGCTGTCATCCAGAATTACAAAATCCTGAGCGAAACGAGGCGTGTCGAGCTGAGAAACAGCATTCGAAATTCCATCGTAAGCTTTTATTTTTTGCCAGACAGTATCAATATCCAAAAATTCAAGGAAAAGCGAATCGCCACTTTCGGGCCGGTCGGCAAAGCCCTGTGCCTGATAAAAATAGCTCAATATGATATTGCTTGCAGCAGTTTTTCCGCTTAGGTCAATGAGCTGAGAAGTGAGCGTATCGGCTGGAAAAGCACCATTGGGATCGGCAGTTTTGTCATAAGGTCTTCCTCCTGGGTCAAGTCCATCGAGCGTAGCCGTGCCGATGCTTGGTGGCGCAAAGGCCATGTTGTCGTTGATAAAAGCGTGATTGTCCTGCCATTTTGCACAGTTTGGATGATAGGCATTTGGATTATTGGCAAAGTCATCGAAAAAAGGCAGACTGATCACTTGCGTTGGGCAAATTTGTAGATTTTTATGCTGTTCATCTTTAAAAGAAATCAGGCTTTGATTTTCTTCCAAAGGACCTAAAATAACCTGTGCATTGCCATTTGATGTACAGATAAGCAATAGCAGTAAAATGGATAAAAATTTAAGATATATTTTCATTGTATGTTGATAATGCTTTTTTATTTAAAACGTATGAAATTAAAACTCCGTTAAAATCTATCATTGCTTACCGATGTAGCAGTGCCCCAATCGGATAGTTCCGACCCACAAAAAACCGCCCAGATTCCTAAGCTGTCAGCTTTGTTAAATCTTGTTGTCTCAAGGTAATTATTTAATTGAAACTTTGCGCTCTTACACTTTTCATCGATTAGCTTTTTGTCTTTTTTTTGTAAATATTTTAATTCAATAACGACTTCATGAATCATTTTTCTACCTGGCACTCGCTCTAAAAAAATATCAGGGTAAATTCTATCAGTTTCATATTCGCTATGAATCATGTAGGAATCGAATGGAATCAACAATCCTATCATCATCGTTTTAAGATGCTTTTCATCGAACTGAATACTATCCCTGTTCGAATAATTAGTCTTGATAACTTTTTCACAGAGTTTGAGGAAAATTTCGGGATTTCCCTTATTGACAAGAATGTCAACAGCATCGCCAATATTTAATGAAGCAGCAGGAAACTCAGATTTTTTTAAACTCAACTTGTTAAAGTACTCAAAGTAGAGTTGTTTAATTACATAGTTTGGAATAATAAATCTGATTCGACCACTTCTTTGCTCCTTAATGGTGAGCATTCCCAAATAAAAAAGCAGACTTAAAAAATAAGCTTCAGTAAACTCGGCATCAGTACTAAAATTATAAACTAAGTCAAAATCTATATAGCCTTCATTCAAAATTTTTTCCAATAAAATGTAGCGTTCGTTTTCCTGAGCACCTATTTCGAATATTTTTTGAATTTTCTGATAATCACTCAGCACATTGCTATCCAGCATCTCATTTGGATAAGATTCTGAATTTTCAAAATAGCCCATAATGAAATAGATGAGCATATTCGAATTAAAAAGGCTGTTAACGGCATTGGTTGAAAATTTGTAACCATTATACCATTTCATAAGATCTGCAATCAATAACTTAGATTTTTCCTCACTAATTCCACATTTCAGTAATAGCGATGCTGCTTCGGGGTGTGTAAACCCTATCATTTCGTTAAAAGCAGGCTTGAGCGTTAAATCCGTTATTATATTAAAACCGCTAGTAAGGGCATCTATAGCTACAGGTGATACGCCTGTAAGGAAAATTCTGCCTATGAGACCTTCAGCAGTTGCTACTTTAACTGTTTCGTAAAATTTTCTTACAAACCCGTTACGGCCGATGCTGTCTTTAAAATTTGTCTGGTTAAAGGATAAAAGCTCGTTGGCAAACTGATCGTACTCGTCGACTAAAAGAAAAATTTTATGTTTGGTTTTTTGTTGTTTCAAGGCATCTGTGATGCTCTTTAAAATCGACTCTGGCATAGTTTCCTGCTCAATTTCCTCAATTATTTTAGAATTGAATAAATCAGGATAGCGGGAAATAAAGTCTCTGGCAGCTGAAAGTACATTTCTCCTGAACCCGGCATAGGTATTTTCGAAACTTGAGCTGTCGATAGCGCTGAAATCGAGGCGCAAAATCAAGAAACTGTTGGCCTGCGCAGTTGGATTTTTTCCAATATATAAATCGCCAAAAAGCTGCTCAAAAATACCTTTGTGTTCAATTCCATAATAGTAATCGAGCATGGAAAGAAAGAGGGTCTTACCAAATTTTCTCGGACGCAGAAATAGATGGTATAGGGTTGGCTGACTATCCAATAACGATAAAAATTGACTGCGATCCTGGTAGAAATAGCCCATTTCTCGCAGCATTTTAAAGTTACTTATTCCATATGGCAGCTTCAACATGCTTTTTTTTTTATTTGCAAATATATAGAATTGTCATCAAATAAAGGGCGCTCTGATAAAAGAAAACAAAAAACGGCTCCGAAATCGAAGCCGTTTTGAAAATTATTTAAGAACTGGCTTTATTTGCCGCCTTCTTTTTTGTCGGTACCCAATTTACCGCCTTTGTTGGTTTTTTCTTCAGGTTTTACCTCAGCAGGCTTATCCGTGCTGATTTTATTGGTTTTAGTTTCTGTTTTTACTTCTGCAGGTTTTTCGGTACTAATTTTATTACCTTTTCCGTCTTTACCTTTTTCGGTATTGTCTACAGGGCGGTTTCCGCTACCGTTGTTAGAACCATTATTATTGTTTCCGCCATCATTATTAACTGGATTCCCATTGATGGTATTGGTTGAGTTATTAGTTCCGTTCTGCTGCCCGCCTGTGTTACCACTTACAGTAAGTTCCTTACTGTCACTTACTGAACCAGCTGCATTGGCTGCGGTAATTATAAAGGTATTTCTTCCGGGATTGACAGGAATTTGAGTTGCAGTAAATACGCCGTTCACAAAAGTAAAATCGGTACTAGAAACGCCGTTTACTGTGAAAATAATCTGGTTAGCATTGGTCACACCGCTTATATTCGCTGTAACAGTAGCAAAGAAGGCTCCACGAACCTGCAGCTGAGTAACACGCATATTGGTGATGACCGGACGGCTGACGCAATTATTAAGGTTTCCGGTGATTGTTTCCGAGTCAGAACCTTGAGCAGTTGTGGCAGAAATTACAAAGGAGATACTGCTTGATGTTACACCTGTCAGGTCTACCGTTGCTGTAAAGCTACCATTTGTATTGGTGAAATTGGTATTACGGCCGTTGGCAGTAAATCTGATTTGGCTGTTATTATCAACATTTACCAATTGAGCTGTGATAGTGGCTATGCATCTGCCGTTTTGCATCGAAATTTGCACATTGCCATTTCTTACATCCGGCGGAGCCTGAACAGAACAATTGGCAACATTCGCTGAGCGGGTCTGTGTGGCAGTTCCGCCGCCATTATTCACAGTAATTTCGTAATTGATGGTGCTCGGATT
>CAMDAB010000126.1 GCA_945888475.1 Saprospira grandis DSM 2844
ATAATACCCATCAGCAAACGTATTGCCCCAACCATTAGGGTGAGGAGCATGACCATTTCAAGATATTTTGCCGGCTCAGTTTCCAAATCAACCAGTTCAGCCAAACCCGATGCAACCAATAGCGAAGCCATAGCCACAGGACCAACAGATAATTGACCTGAACTGCCCAAAACTGCATAAATGAGCAAAGGAATTGTTGATGCGTAGAGCCCATAAATTGGCGGCAGACCGGCCAGCATTGCATAGGCCATCCCCTGGGGAACCAGCATGACACCCACGCTCAAACCTGCTGAAAGATCTGAACCCAGGTCTTTCCTCTTGTATTCTGGGAGCCATTTTGCTATAGGGAGAAGCTGTTTTAGGGTCATAATTGCGATGGATAAATTTTTTGTACCGCAATAATAAAGTCCTGAAAAAATATTATTGGTGATAACTGTCACATTTGACTCAATCGGGCATATAATCTTCTAGAAACTCGGGACTTTTTAATAAAATAATTTTATTTCTGCCCAATTGCAGGAGATTTGCCCGTTCCAATTTCTTCAATAATCTGGATATTGCTTCTCTCGAAGCATTTAACTCCCGGGCAATTTCCTGATGCGTGATGCCTAATTCTTTGTTATGGACAGCTCGCGATTTATTCGCAAGGTATTTCAGCAGGCGCTCATCCATCCGCAAAAAGGCAATCTGATCGAGCGCATTGAAAAGCTCCTGAAAGCGGTTGTTATAGGAAATCATGATGAAATTCTTCCAGCTTTGGTATTTCGTCATCCAATCTTCCATGCTTTTGAGCGGAATGGAGATGATGCTGGTTTTATCCTCGGCAATCGTTTTTATTTCGCTTTTGCGGTGCATCATACAGCAGGTGAAAGCCATGGCACAGGTTTCGCCGGGATTGAGATAGTAAAGAAAGAGCTCATTTCCGCTATCGGCCGACTGGCGCAAAACTTTTATCGAGCCTTCAATTACCATGGGTACAAAACGGATGTGATTTCCATAGTCCATAATGACTGTCCCCGGCTCAAATTCATGAACCTCACCCACTTCTGCAATGGCTTCCTGCAAGGCCAGCTCTGTAATGAGTGGAAATTTTTTTCGTATGATATTGATATCGACCATTGTTTTAATCTTTTTATTTGCGCTAAGATAGGGATTTTGAAGTTCTTTGTGTAGGGTCTGGGTAGAAGTTGCTTACTTGATAGGTGGCACCTTTGTATTTGGTAATTGGTAATTGGTATTTGGTATTTGGTTGTTAATCGTTATTCGTTATTGTTAATCGTTAATCGTTATTCGTTAATCGTTATTGTCTAGAGTCTAAAGTCTTATAGTCTGAAGTCTAAAAAAGATTAAGATAACCAAAGTGAATTTTACCATTTCTTAAAATAAGAGTCTGGTCGAAACTGCTACCAAGAGCATAGCTTAGGCCAAAGATGCCAACTTTGGTTTCGAGTGCAAGGCCTACGCCAAATCCATATCGCCATTTTGAGGGTTCCGAATCGAGGCTTCGGTTTTCGGAATAACCCAAATCAGAAAAGACATAAGCGTAGGAGTTTGTTCCCAGCAGATACCTCATCTCTGTAGTGAAAACCTGATACCAGCTGCTGAAAATGCTCTGTTCATCGAATCCTCGCATAATCTGTTGCCCGCCTGTACGGAAGAGCTCATTGGTGTAAAGTTGATTTTTACTGTTGTAAACAGCGGCAGTACGGTAGCGGCCCATCAGGGTAAGCTGTTTCCAGATTTTGAAAAAATGGGCATAGCTGAGTTGAGCACTGTACTGCAGACCCGAAACCGAAATACTGTCGTAAAGTGTTGCAAAGTCAAAAGCAGGATTGGAGGGATCGCTGAGGTTGAGGATGCTATTGTTCTTTTTTACAAATTTATAACCAAGGCTCCCTTCCAGCCTCAGTTCGAAACCGCTCAGGGGATTGAAACGGTAGTTCAGTCGTTGAAAATAATACTCTGCTCCAAGGGCATTGTTCCTGATATCGAGAATTGCCGGCAATTTTCGACTATTTATGATTGTTGCAGTATTAAAACTTTGTACATTGGTCGTTGAATTTTTCCAAAAAAAGCGCAGATAATTATTTCCGTCGAAGAGATAGGATAGGCCAAGATCTGAGATAATATCCACGTAGCTGCTGTCGCGGCGATATAGTTCAAATTTAAAATCAGTACCAATTGGCGTATTGAACAAATAAGGAATCGAAAAGCCAAGTTTCAACTCTGAACGCCCAACCTGAAATTGCTGCCATTGTGCCATCAGTCTTTCTCCACGGCCAAAACTGTTGAGCAAGTCAATATTCACATTGCCGGTAAAATTGTACCTACGCTGTCCGGGCAGAGCATTACTGTTTGGCAATAAGCCAAAAAGAACGTCGAATCTGCTTGCTCTTCGGCTTTCTAGAAACAGTAGGGGATAGGCCTTGTTGCCGCTGAAGAGGATCTGTGGCGTTTTGTAAACATTCAGATAAGGTAGTTCCCTAAGTTTTTTATTGATTTTCAGTATCTGTTCTTCACTGTACGGATCTGACTTTTTCAAGTCGAGATAATTAGCGAGTAACTTCCGTGAAATTTTTACTTTCTGCTCAATTCCATTAACAGTTTTACCAATGATTTGCAGACTGTCCATCAGGATTTCGGGGCCATAATCCAGAAAAACTTTGGCCGAAATAGTGCCTGTGCTGTCGGCACTAATGCTATCGAAAAAGATCTGAGCAAAGGGATAAGCATTGTTCTCGCAGTTTTTAAGAACCCGACTTCTGATTTTATTTAACTCCTTTGCATTAAATGTTTTATCCTTGAGCAGGACGTCGCTGTAACCCAATGAGCGTAGCAGTTGTTTGGGGATATTGGCATTTTCGAGTTTTGCCCAACTGAACAGCGGACCAGGATTGAGCACTAATGGACAAGTGTCGATTTTGCAATCGTAGGGCACTTCAATATTTGCCATCAGAAACCCTGCTTCATAGAGGGGATTTAAGACATTTTGCTGAATCTTATCCAGTTCATTTTCGCGATAGAACTTTTGTGTTTTATCCAGAATTTCGAGTGCGGTTTTATTACAATCGCGGCAATCAATGCGATAAATGATGCTGTCAATTGCGCAGAGCTTGTCTGTCGTAAAAAACAGCAATTGAAAAAATAATATATATCGGACAGCCTTACGCATCGGCAAAAATGAAATTGATGGTCAATTCTTAATTAGTCATTGTCTATAGTCTGTCGTCTGATAGTCTGATGTCTGAAAAGAATTTAAAAATAAATCTGGGTCACAGGTATTCCAATAGTTCGGCGGCCTCTTTTTTGTATGAACATTTTTTCTGCAGCGATTCCTGTAGAAATGACTTAGCGGAAACTTTGTCTTCCTCAATGAGCGTGATTAGTCCCAAAAACCATGCAGCATCGGGCTGTAGGCCTGAATCTTCGTTTTCGTAAACAAAATAAAAATGTTCCTTGGCAGCATCGTACTGCTTCATTTTTAGGTAAATCATGCCCAATCTGAGCTGTATGCTGTTGTTGCCTGGGTCTTTTTTGAGCAGCGATTCGTAACTTACAGCGGTCAGTTTGGGGTTTTTTAGAAATTGTAAATCGGCCAACTTAATTTCATCCCTCAGACTGAGCGACTGCAGCGGTTTTTTCTGCACCATTGCTCTATTGGTATAGTACTCGAGGCTCACATTTTCTATATGTCGCGCACTGAGATTCAATGCCCTGTTGCTTTGGCTGTAAAAGTAATAGAAACTGCCCAGCAACAGCACTGCAATGGCAATAGGAAATATTGTTTTAAGCATCTTTTTTAAATCGATTTGAAATCAAATCCTAGTTTTTGGTAATGTTCCAAAACAAGTGGCAAGACAAAAGTAAGCTTTTCGAAGGCTTTTTCTGAATCGTGAAATACAATAATACTACCATTTTTTGAATTTTGCAAAACATTTTTCAAACACTGTTCTTTACTGAGTTTTGGATCGAAATCGCCTGAAAGGACATCCCAAAGCACAATACGATAGTTTTTTTTCTGCAGTGCAAGCATCTGTCTTAGTCCTATACGACCATAGGGCGGTCGGAATAATTTGCTATTAATCGATTTTGAGCATCTTTCCACATCTTCTATGAATTCCTTAAAGCCTGTTTTCCAGCCATTTGGATGACTGTAGCTGTGATTGCCAATGCTATGCCCATCTGCAGTGATTCTGTTAAGAATGTCCTGTTTTTCTTCTGCCTTTTTACCAATACAGAAAAAGGTGGCTTTTGCATTGTAATTTTTCAAAGTCTCTAAAACCCATGGGGTTATTTCTGAATTGGGACCATCATCGAAACTAAGATACAACGCGGGTTTCTCGGTCTTTGGCATGGTACATAGCAGACTCGGAAACATAAGTTTTATAAAAAAAGGAGTCTTTACTGGGTACCACATTGGAACTAATTTTAATCAAAGATAAGTCGATTTTTTCTGAAATGCAATTTGACCCTATTCTGTTTGTGTGATATGTAATCAAATTTCCCAGCTTAGAAAAACTGTAAATGAAAAGCTTTAAAAATTTATTTTTTTTACAAAAATTCAATCTTAACTTTGCAGCGGAAAAACAATATAAACAAAACATTATTAGCATAAAACAGCATGAATAAATCGGTCAGAGTACGTTTTGCACCAAGTCCCACGGGGGCGCTGCATATTGGAGGAGTTCGGACAGCCCTATACAACTGGCTGCTTGCAAAAAAGACCGGCGGAACTTTTATATTGCGTATAGAAGATACCGATCAGACCCGTTTTGTGCCCGGAGCTGAGGAGTACATCATGGAGGCGCTCAAATGGCTGGGCATTTCGCCCGAAGAGGGCGTCTTCGAGGGCGGTCCCTACGGGCCTTACCGACAATCGGACCGAAAACCCATGTACCGACAGTTTGCCGAGCAGCTTATCGCCGATGGCTTTGCCTATTATGCTTTCGACAGTGCGGAGGAATTGGATGCACTAAGAAAACAAAACGAATCTGAAGGGAAGACCTTTAAGTATGACGCTTCGACGAGACTTTCACTGAATAATTCACTCACAAAGTCTGAGGCTTACACTAAGGAGAAAATTGAAAGTGGCGATTATGTGATACGCATCAAATTGCCGGCCGATGAACAGATTGTCTTCACAGACCTTATTCGCGAGGAGGTAAACTATTCGACTCACGACATGGACGACAAAGTCATGCTCAAGGGCGATGGTATGCCAACCTATCACCTTGCCAATGTGGTGGATGATTACCACATGAAAATAACGCACGTGATAAGAGGTGAGGAGTGGTTACCAAGCACACCGCTGCATATTTTTCTGTACCGATATCTGGGTTGGGCCGATGCGATGCCTACTTTTGCGCATTTGCCGCTCATTTTACGCCCCGACGGTAAAGGGAAATTGAGCAAACGCGATGGATCCAAGTTTGGAATTCCTGTTTTTCCGCTCAATTTTACAAATCCTAATAATGCAGAAGATATCGCCTTGGGTTTCCGCGAATGGGGCTTCGAGCCTGAAGCTGTGCTGAATTTTCTGGCACTCCTTGGCTGGCATCCGAGCGATGAACAGGAGATTTTTGATCTGGAAGCGTTGGTTTCGGTTTTTGAAATGGAACGTGTATCGAAAAGCGGCGCCCGATTCGATTTTGATAAGGCGCGTTGGTTCAATCAGCAGTATATCTTTAAAATGTCGGATAAAGCACTTGCGCAGAAAATGAAACCTTATGTCGAAGCAGCCGCATTTGAAGAAAAGGTTTGTGATGAATATCTGGAGGGAGTTGCTGCACTGATGAAGGAAAGGGTAGAATTTGTAAAAGAATTTCCAGAAAAAGCCTATTATCTTTTCAAAGCTGCCGATTACAGCCTCATGATGGAAAATGAAGGAAAGGATTTTGAGAAAAAAGTGGGTAAAGGCTGGGACAGTACAAAAAAATCAATGTTTGAGGCGCTCAATTCAAAACTTAGTGGGATAAGCGATTACAAAACCGCTGCAGTTCAGTCGGCAGTTGAAGGTTTTATCAATGATAATGCGCTCAAGTTTGGTGATGTGCTGCCTGTTTTGCGTTTGGCAGTCTCAGGAACGATGAAGGGACCGGGTGTATTTGAAATGATGGAACTGCTTGGTAGAGAAGAGATAAGTTTAAGATTATCAACATTTTTTAAATTTTGTGATAATTTTATTGCAAAAAATTAAAGTTTTATAAAATAATAGGAACTAAAAATTAAGCTTCGATATTTATAGAAGTGTTGAATTAAAATTCTAAAACAATTGCCAATTCCTTATATAAATTTTACAAAATTTTAACAATTTATAAATCAAAAATTAGATACTTAAAAAAAAATATTGCGACTTTTGCAATGAATTTTAAAACGTTAAAAACTGGACCTTACCTAAATTTTACTTTTATGAGCGACAAAACCAAAACCAGATACAGTGACGAAGATCTCGAAGTATTTAAACAAATGATTGAGAAAAAACTCGCTGAAGCAAATGAACAACTCGAAGATCTTAAAGAACAGCTGACCGAACTCAACAACAGCGGTGACGAAAACAGAGCCGGTTCTTTCGATGATGGCGCATCTAACTGGCAAAGAGAACACCTCAACAAACTTGCTTCTCGCCAACAGCGTTTTATCCGCGACCTCGAACACGCCTTGATTCGTACCAAAAACAAAACATATGGTGTATGTTCTGTGACCGGAATACTAATTGATAAACAGCGTTTAATGCTGGTTCCGCATGCTACCAAAACCGTTGAAGGTAAAACGCAGGGTAATGGTAAAGGCGTTAAAAAACCAATAGCAGGCGGCGGTCAGGGACTCGAAACCGAAAAGACAATCAAAGGCAAAAAAGACAGCGCTGATGAAGAATTCGAGATTTTAGACGATACAGATATCATTCAGGATTTTACCGAACCAACCGATGATTATTAGAAAATGATATTTTTAATACAGCAAAGCCGCCAAAAGCGGCTTTTGCTTTTCAGATGAAAGATGAAAGATTATTTAATTTGAAAATTAGTTGATTTGAAAATTTGAGAAACGAAGTTCCGTGAACCAAAGCTCCGCGAAGCGAAACCGATCTCGTCCGGCAGACGAGACCAAACGGCTTTAGCCTTTGTGAAAAACAAAAGCAGAGGAGCGCGGTATTTTAATGCCGCTGCACTATGTTAAATTTGACCACAGATCACAAAGTACCACTATGCTGTGACAGAGAGCACTGTCAACTATTCTAATTTCTACCTTCTTAATTCATTTTTGGTGAGCCTTTGCGTGAAATAGCCGTAGTAGAAAAGAAGAGAAAAGAAGTGAAGAGAAAAGAGTCCGTTCATTGTGAAATTTCACCACAGATGGCCACAGATTTACACAGAGCATCACAAATACATAGTAACCAAGTTTGTCAATCCGTGAAAATCTGTATTAACGTAGTTAATCTGTCTAAATCAGTATTGACCCCCTTATCTGTGTGCATCAGTCCAATCTGTGTAGGACAAAGTCCAGATCTGTGTTCTAATTAGATGAAAGGGTGAAAGAAGCGAAGAGAAAAGATAAGAAGAGAAGAGAAAAGAAGCGAAGAGAAAAGATAAGAGAAAAGAAGCGAAGAGAAAAGATAAGAAGAGAAAAGATAAATTTTCTAATTTCTGCTGAGCCTTTTTGTCTATTTCTCCTGGTCATTCTTTTTGTCGAAATACTTTTTTAATAAATCACTTTACTTATAGTTGATGATTATATAATTTATTAGATTTACTTAATTTTTTAAATCTGATATTCTAAATCAAGGTAATCATGGCAAACTCAACAAATACTCCGGCCCAAGCTCCGGCTCAAACAGGAAATTTAAAAATAAAATGGATTTTAATAACGATTGGTATCTGTCTGCTATGCATTCTTTTTACCTATCTGCTGAAACCTACCTATGCCGCTAATTCTTCGAGATTGGCCATTAAAACCGATAAATCACTGAATGAGGCCCGTCTGCTGCTCGAGATCGAAAGCAATAGTAAATACCGTTTCATAAGCAGTTTCAGAACGAATAAAAAATCGAAGGCAGTTGTTTTTGAAGCAGCAGAAGAGACAGCAAAAAAAATTGAAAAACTGTCGAAGAAAATCTTGTCGCTACGCATTTTACTCAGTGAAGAATCGGGTGGAATTTACGCGCTCGAAAAAAATAAATCGAAATGGGATGAAATGGGTTTCAGAAAAATAAAAATTAGCAGAGATTCATTGCTCGATGGAACTCCTGTGGGTTTTAAAAACAGATCGGCATCGAACAAAATTTTCATTACAAATGGCGAGCTCAAAAAGTTGAAGGCCGAGATCACCAAGACAAGAAATGAACTCTTCGAGCTAATGGATAATTTGGTCAAAGTAAGCGAAAATACTGAGGGGGTTATTTTTAGATACAATGATGTAGAATACCTAAAAGCCAATTTAAAACTGGAAGATCCCGAGAAAAAAAGCCAAAGCGATTTGCTGAACCCCCACTTTGGCTCCAATACAGTGGCCGAATCGTTGCTCCTGCTTCGAAAAATTGAGTTCGACGCCACTGCATCGTTGTTTCAGGTGATGTCGCTTTTGAATGATAATATAGCGTATTGAGGATATTTTTTAGCTGAATATTTATACGCCGTTTTTTACCCAAAAAATTTATGAAAATGATTACTAACGCTCTTTTCAATGCAAACAGTTGCAAAAAATCTAATTATGTAAGGTTTATAATTGTAGGCACTTTAATTTTTTTAATTGCAGCTTGCGATAACACCATATTGAATACCAAAACAAATTCTTCAAAAAATTTGGAACGTTCATTGGCTTTCGAAAAATCTTTTAGGGAATCTAAAAATATCATCGATGCCGACATAGAACAGCGGTTTAAAAGAATGGAAAATGCACTCTTGGATGACCGTAAATTATATTTGAGAATCGTATATGAAACGGCCAAAAAAATGCCCTACAGGGTTGAGTCACTGCGGGCGAAAATAAATGCTTTGAGGGTTGAAATTGCAGAAAATTCTGGTGGATTGATAGTAAAATACGGTGAGAAAGCAAAGTGGGAAGCATTGGGATACACAAAATTAATTGAGGAAAATAAAATAGAATTCTCAGGTAGTCCTGTATCTGCAGCTGATATGAATGCACCTGAACTTGTTTTTTTTAAAAATAAGGAGGCCGAAAAACTGAAAGCACAAATTATAATTACAAGAAAAAATCTTTTATCCCAAATGGATTTCCTTAACAAGGATGATTATCCAGAGCGGATACAGGGTTTTGATGAAGCTAAGAAAAACCTTTTGCTCGGCGATCCCCAAAATAAAGGAAATTTAAAATGGGAGGATTTAAATTTTAAAGATTTGTCGGTTGCAGAATCCTTTGCTTTGCTCGCAAAGCTAGAAAATGATGCCACAGCCGCTGTCAATCAACTGGTAAAAGTCTTAGAAACGGCTTTCGAAGCGAAATTACTAATTTATGACGAGATTGATGTATTTTCTCAGCCTGGCAAAGCTTGTCTGCGTCGTGGAGAAACCTTCCAAACCGAAATAGGCTTGGGTACCTATTCTACGCAGGCTGATTTTACGGTCAATGTGAATGGTGCAAACGTACCTGTCAGAAAAGGAAAAGCCAGTTACAGCCTAAAAGCCGATAAAACAGGTACTAATTTTTATAAAGTAAAAGTAAATGTAATGAATCCGCTCACAGGTAAAATAACATCAGTAGAAAAGGAATTTGCGTTTGAGGTAGGGGAGTAGGAGGGCATTTCTTTCAATTTAATTTCATTAAATCAAAATCCAAAAAATAATTTTTACGATGATAACGCTAGTATTCAGTTTACTATTTCTGTTACAAATTGATTTCAATTTACCTGTTTCATCAAATTACGCTATGGCAAAGTCATCTGAAGGAATTCAAATGATAGATGTTGAGGGCGGAAAATTCATTATGGGCTGTCCTCTTAAAACAAGTCAATGTGAACTGGATGAATTACCATTGAATGAGGTTTCACTTAGTTCTTATAAAATTGGTAAATATGAAGTTACGCAAGCTCAATGGAAATCTATCATGGGGAATCGTCCATCTTTTAAGAAAAATTGCGATAAGTGTCCGGTTGAATATGTGAGTTGGGAAGAGGTTCAGCAATTTATCAATAAACTTAATGCAAAAACCGGAAAGTCTTATCGCCTTCCCACTGAGGCTGAATGGGAATTTGCTGCAAAAGGAGGTAATAAAACTAAGTCCTACCTTTTCTCTGGATCCAATCAGCATGAGGATGTAGCCTGGTTTGAAAATAATAGCGCAGATGAAGTGCAGAAAGTTGGATTGAAAATGCCGAATGAATTGGGTATTTACGATATGAGTGGAAATGTCGGAGAATTCTGTTCCGATAGGTATGCTGATAATTATAGTCCCGAGACAAAAATTAATCCCCAGGGACCCCAAGAAGGAACTACACGTGTTTTTCGTGGTGGATCCTGCTTGAACGAACCATTAAAAGTATGGTTCAGACATAGCTACGGTGAATCACATAAAAGGAGTGATTGCGGATTTCGACTTGCACATAGTGGGTCTTGAATAAGTTAGCAGGTACAAAAA
>CAMDAB010000127.1 GCA_945888475.1 Saprospira grandis DSM 2844
GATCTTACACAAAGTCTATTGGAAAAGGAGCAGGGGAAAAAGATACATATTCATATGTTCAAGGACTATCCCTGCAAGGAAAAAGATGCTGCAATTGGGCCGGTACTTAAAAAAGCATCCTATCACAGTTATACGATACAGCCCGCAATGTACATGCGCCTGCCCGAAAGCTGGAAAAATTTCGATGATTATCTGGAGGAAATGCAGTCGAAATATCGAGTAAGGGCTCGCCGTGCTGCAAAAAAAGGAGAAGAACTGCAGAAAAGGTCACTCAATCTTACGGAAATTGAAGCTTTGAATGATGAGATTTATGCATTGTACAAAGGCATTGCCAGCAATGTCGGTTTCAATGCCTTTACCCTGCACCCCAATTATTTTTTGGGTCTGAAAAAATACCTTGGCGATAAGTTTCAGCTCATTGGTTTTTTCCTGGAAGGAAAACTGATTGCATTCTGCACCTGTATTTTTAATGGCAAAGAACTGGAGGCGCATTTTTTAGGCTTAGATCATGAAATAAACAGAGAATATCAGGTTTACCTCAACATTCTCTATTCTATCATCGATATGGCCATTTATCATCGTATGCAGTCCATAAACTTCGCCAGAACTGCCCTGGAAATCAAAAGCTCTGTAGGAGCAGTACCTTGCGACCTCAGCATTTATCTGCGACATCGTAACAGATTATCAGGTTCGGTGATGAAATTTGTTTATGAAAAACTCACACCAGATGAAGAATGGCAGCCACGTTCTCCGTTTAAGGATATGGATATTGTGAAGTGACAAACCTGTGCAGACAATGAAGAAAATGTCTGAACAGTATTGGCAAAGATTAGGGGATGGACAAGATTCAAAAACCCTGTCTATCTTGAAAATGTCAGTATAGGTTGGACATGATTTATACAATTTGCAGTATCCTGTCTATCTTAATATCAAAAAACCCTTGCATCAAGGTTTTGTAACCCTTTCTTTTTTTCCTTCAACAGGCGCTGTAAATGCCTCGTAAATAATATCATGTATCCTGGTTCGGATATTCATGTTTATAATTTTATTATTTTCGGCAATAGGGTAGGTGCGGTTTGAAAGAAAAACATAGAGCAGGTCATTGTCGGGATCTGCCCAGACGCTGATGCCTGTAAAACCGGTATGACCAAATGTATTATCCGATGCTTTTGCGGCAACATTAACAGCAGTGCCTTCCTTGCGGTCAAATCCCAGACCTCTGCGGCTGCGCATAGTGTAACGGGCAGTAAAAAAATTGATGGTTTCTTCCTCAAGATATCTTTTGCCCATATAAGTTCCGCCATTCAAGAACATTTGAAACATAGCTGCAATATCGCTTGCCTGTGCAAACAATCCCGCATGCCCCGACACACCACCAAGCATGGCCGATCCCATGTCGTGCACATCGCCCTGTATACGTTGATAGCGGAAATATTTATCTTCTTCGGTAGGAATGATTCTGCTTTTTGGAATGCCGTTCAGCAAAGGATTGTACATGATATTTTCAAGTCCCATGGGCGCATAGAAATTGTCATAGGCAAATTTATCCAGTGTTTTTCCGCTTACGCTTTCCACAAGTCGGGTGAAGAGAATGAAGCCATTGTCGCTGTAGCGGTAATTGCCCACAGTATCTAATTCACTATCGAAAATAGTTTGCCAGAGCAGGCTGTCTTGTTTTGCTTTCGAAATGTAAATTCCCTCGGCAACTCTGTAGGAAAATTCTGAATCAGGGCTACTGCGGTAATGTGCCTTATCGGGTCTTTTCTTTTCGTCGAGGGTTTTGATGTAGAAGGGGAACCAGGCTTTCATGCCGCTCTCGTGCAAGAGCATTTGTTTGATGGTCATGCCCTCCTTGTTTGTTCCTTTCAGCTCGTTTATGTATTTGCTCACCTTATCTTCTATGTCAATTTTACCCTCTTCATATAGTTTCATGACCGAAGCCGTTGCAGCGGCAACCTTGGTAACAGAGGCCAAATCGTAAAGATCGGTGAGGGAGACTTTCTGTTTCTTATCGGTATTTGTATGGCCGTAGGCGCGGTGAAAAGCAATTTTTCCATTTTTCAGGACCATTACCTGACAGCCCGGCACAGCTCCTTTTGTGATAGCTTCGTTTGCAACAGCATCAATTTTATTCAGTATCGACTGGTTCAAACCCAGATTCTCAGCTTTTTCTGAATAGGGCAAACGGTAGCTTTCAGTTTTTACGCCCATTCCGTATTTTAATTTTCCGCTACTCACCGGCAATTTTCCGCTGAAAGGCAGCGCACCCATAATCGCCTGCGCAGCTTTGCGTTCGGCAGCATCGTCATTCACATAAGTGCAGGCTACATAGGGCATTTCATCGAAAAATTTGAGTGCATAGGGGTTGCCAAAAACTGTAAGAATGACCTTTGTTTGTTTGCTCAGTTCATTGATAAATTTGCGGGCACTCGGGCTGATATCATAATCGGTTTGCGGATAACGCCCAACTCTGTGAAGACCAATAATCACAACATCCTGTCCTTTCAGCGAATTCATCAACTGGGTCTGGCTGTACGGCTGTATCACCGATGCTGCCTGATAATGTTTGTCTAAGCCATATTTTTCCAACTCGGACTGAAAAGGCGTTTTTGCGGAATAACCAATGCTAAGGGTCGCGATTTTTTTGCTTCTGATATTTTTCAAGGGCAGTAAATCATTTGGATTGGAGGTCAGCGTAAGGGCCGATTCGATCAGTTTTTCATAGAGCGCATGGGCGCTAGGATTGTTAATATCTGCAAGGACGCGCTGCAAAGAAACTGGTTTATAATCGTGCAAACCAAGGCGGAATTTAGCCCGCAGAATTTTCTTAATGCTTTTTTCGAGATCGGACCAGTTGAGTTCGCCTGCTGCGATGGCTTTTTTAACGCGACTGATGGATAACATGGCGCTGTCGGGCATCAAAACCACATCAATTCCTGCCTTCAAAGCTCTGATTTCGGCCTCGCCAGCTTGAAAATGTTTGGTGACCCCCTTCATCATCATAGCATCGGTAAAGGTGAGCCCTTCGAATCCCATTTGTTCTTTAAGTAGTGAGGTCACGGCAGGTTTCGACAGGGTGGTGGGCAGATTTTTTGTGGCATCGATGGCCGGTATATGAAGGTGCGCAACCATCACACTCTGAATACCCTGCTGAATAAGATTTCTGAAAGGGTAAAGCTCCAGACTGTCGAGTCGCGCTGTATTGTGATTGATAACAGGCAAGTCGTAGTGCGAATCGACATTGGTATCGCCATGTCCCGGAAAATGCTTTGCACAGGCCATAATCTCATTGTCCTGCATGCCCATCATATATTGAAATGCTTTGGCAGTAACATTTTCCTTATTTTCGCCGAAAGAGCGGTCACCAATAACAGGATTTGAAGGGTTGTTGTTGACATCAACTACCGGTGCAAAGTTGATATGAATACCTACACGACGACACTGACGGGCCACTTCCTTACCAAAATCATAAATAAGTCTGTTGTCCTGAATAGCACCCATCAAAATTTGCCTTGGAAATGCCATAACTGAGTCCATGCGCATATTCAGGCCCCATTCACCGTCGACCGAAACCATGAGCGGCACTTTTTTGCTAAGCGACTGATAATAATTGGTTAAGGCTGCTGCTCTTGCAGGTCCGCTGTAAAACATGATAAGTCCGCCTACATGGTATTTTTCAATCAATTCTTTTACAATTGCCTCGTCTTCAGCGCCTTTATTTGGATATGCCGCCACCATAAAGAGCTGTCCTATACGCTCATTTTCGGACATAGATGCCCATTTTTCATTTATCCAGGCATCTTCCTTCTGTTTCGACAGGGTCGCTTTATCTGTTTTGGTATAACCCGATTTGATTACCCAGGCAAGCAAAAAACCAGGCAGCAGCAGTACAATTGTCCAAAGGGCGGTTTTTTTTAGCATCATCATTAAAAATCAGCAGTTTAAATACAATATTAGAGGCAAGTTTGCAGTTAAATATAAATTGACGTCTCCAAAGATAAGACTTTTAAGGGGATCAATTATTTTTTATTTTTGCTTTTTACAATTTGAATACCAACCATGAGGTAATGTGTTCCGTTTATAAATTCAAAGGACAATTTTTAAACCTTTATTCATTAAAACAGTCTTCATTGCAGAGAAACTTTACACTTTTATAACGCGCAGCAGCATATAAAATTGCTGTCAAAAAAAACTGCCAAATGAAGTATAGCAACAGAAGCAGCGATAACGAACTCATCCAGGGCTGCCGCCTCTCGAACAGGCTGGCCCAAAAATTTCTTTACGAAAGATTTTTCGGAAGGGTTTTCGGCATCGCCATGAGGTATACCAAGAACCAGGAAGAGGCCATCGACATTCTTAATACAGCCTTTCTCAAGGTTTTTACTTCGCTCGATAAGTACGAAGACAATAGCAATCTGGCAGGCTGGATAGCCAAAATAGTTTTCAATACTGCGATCGATCATGTACGTCGCAATACCAAATACCGCCAGGTAATGGATTTCAATGTTGAAACCGATGGCAGCGTAGGCAATGATAGCCTCGATAATCTGCAAGTTGAAGATCTATACAGACTCATTCAAAAATTACCGGCTTCGAGCAGATCGGTTTTTAATCTTTACGTAGTAGACGGGTACAAACACAAAGAAATTTCGGAATTACTAAGTATTTCGGTAGGTACTTCCAAGTGGCATCTTTCCAACGCCAGGAAAGAACTTCAGGAGCTAATAGCTGTGCATTATAATTACGACAAGGGCCAGCTCAGCAATGTCAAATAAGCAATTTAACCAAAATTAGAAAACCAAATCGCAAAATATTAAATGAAGCATTTTTACGATAATCAGGACGATGATATGAGGTCAAAACTCAATGGGCATGAATTTGACCTGCCAAATGGGGCATGGAAAGGCATGGAAAATAAACTCAATAGGCTGGAGGTTCCGAATATGTCGAAAAGTCTGGCGCCATGGCTGAGTTTAGGCGTCATGTGTATTGGCATTGCAGGATTGCTCTACTATTATCAGTTGCAAATGCCCTACGGCAAGTTGGAGAAGATTGTGCAAACCGAAGCAAAAAACACAGATCACAAAGAAAGCGGAAAATCGGAATTGCAAAAAGAAGTGGTTGAGCGGAATTCAGATAACAGTAAAAAAACTACCATATCAGAAATCTCTGTTGATAATGCATCCATAGTTACAAATTCAAATGGCAGTTCCAAAGCCGCTCAAAACAGAATTATCGAACCTGCAATACATACGCAAAGTATAAAATCGGAACGTGCAAACCTGAGCGAGTTGCCAAAAAAGTTAGATCCAATTGCATATAGTCCAACTAACGATTACAATTCAAACGGCAATTTTATTGTTGATCTAAAATCTAAAAATGAGTCTGTAAGCAGCAAAGCATTCTACAACGAAAAAAGTCCCGAATCCGATGCGAAATTTGCTGAAAAGCCTCTGATAACTAATGTTTTGATTCTTGAAAATAAGCCTGTTCTGCAAATCAATAAAACGATTGACACTCCATTGCTTGTATTAAAAACACCTCATTTTGTTTCTGTGAAAAGGACAAAATTTGGACTAAGTGCAGGAATTAATACCAAGATTTTTGCCGATAATGACCTTTCAATTGCGCCAGCAGCCGGTATTTTTGTTCGTCGTAATTTAAACAGCCGATATGCCTTACAGGCCGATTTGCAATATAAAATGCTGCTTAAAAATCGTCATAATAAGTCGGAAGGGGCAGACCTCATGACCTTACAGATGGATGTTGACCCAAGCGAGGAAATTTTAATGCATAACAAAACAGCAGAGGTTTATAATATAAAAACAGTACACATGTTGGAGCTTCCCCTTAGTTTTGTTTACCGTTTACACAAAAAACACAATGTTTCTTTAGGAATAAACACTGCCTGCCTTTTCGGTGTAAAAACCGCAAATGCTGACATAAACAATCTTTCTGAAAAAGAACTCGGCTTTAGCTCAATCGATTTGGGCGCTCTTGCAGGTTATGAATTCAATCTGAATAAAAATATTTCACTTGCTGTTACTTACAATGTCGGATTTTTAAATCTTGCCAGAAATGTAAGCAGCCGTCAACAGGAAATGATGGATGCCAATCCTGCATACCGAATGAACAATAATGAAACAGACGAGGCTTGTCTGATGCCGGTGCAATTGAATAATCAGGAACAGGTTTTCTTCGAAGCACCAACTCATTTGTACAACAACGATGCAAAAGTTATGTTGCGATACAGTTTTTGATTCGAAGATTTTGGGAAAACCTTAAATGTTATTCAGGCATGTTTAAAAGCCTCTGCTTTAAGAAAAAAAGCTTGTTGAATTACAATAAATAATTTTTTTGGTATTTTTTAACATATTTCTTTGTTTGGTCGGCACTAATATATAACTTAGTGAGTTAAAGCCAAACAAAACGATAATGCCAAACAGCAGAAACGATTTTCTGAACAGCCTTGCGTCCCTGCAGATAAGATATAATCTTGGTGCGGGCGTTCCGCCTGTAAATCTGTACCCAGCTTTTAATCCGGGCAAACTTTTTGGTATTAATCCTGTTCCCGCAACCGATAAAAGCATCAACTACCACTCGACTGCAGGCTTTATCAAAAATGCAGCTGCAGGGGTTTTGCAGGAAAATGAAGGGCTTGAATTCGATCCAGAAAATATTGTTGTGACAAATGGTGTACAAGAAGCAATTGCGCTGACTGTAGCCTGTTTCAGAAGTAAGCCTCTTGCATGTATCGATCCTTCTTATCCTGGTTTTGAAGATGCGGTATCGGCTTTTGGAAGTTCTTTGCTCAAATTGTCGACCGATAACTGGCTCAAGGAACTGGAAGCATTGCCCGAGGGCAGCCTCTTCTATCTTTCGGCCGATTTTTCGAATCCGCTGGGATACAGCCTCTCATTGGAGGAAAGGGTGCAATTGACCCGACTTGCTGCCAAAAATAAATTCTATATTTTCGACGATGCCACTTATAGGCCTTTTAATCTCGACCCAGCTTTACCAACGCTTTTGTCACTGAACAGGGAATTTGTAATTCATGCGCTTTCCTTTTCGAAAATTCTTGCACCGGGCCTCAGAACTGCATTTGTATACCTTCCAAAGGATTTAAATAAAGTATTTGTTGCAAACAAATCAAATCTGAGCCTCAATAACTCCGGCATTACCCAAACAATCGTTGAAAATTGGCTTCAGGAAAATAATTTTCAACTTTCTGCTCATCTTGGCAAAGCAAAAGAACGCCTCAGCAAGAACAGAAAAGTACTCGAAAAATATGACATAGCCTATAATGGTGGTTTTTTCTGTACCTTGAACATTGGTCAAAAAGCCGACTTTGATTTTTGCGAAGCATTGCTCAAAAAAGAACAGATTGCTGCCATTCCCATGTGTTTATTCAGCGATAACCCCAAATTTGAAAAACAACTCAGGCTTTGTCTTTCGAATATCGAACAAGATGCGCTTGACCCGGTCTTAACCTTAATCAAAAATTTTGTACCATAACCAAGAGATGAACGTTAAAGGAGTTTTATTTGTAGAAATTTATGTTGGAATGGCCAAAATGGTGGCCTGGTGGCATCAGATGGCATTGGGATTCAGTATCAGAGGCATCAGAGAACGCAAAGGCAGCCATGGCGATGAAATTACCTACTGGTTGCAGCAGGGCGAGGCCAATCTGCTCATCACTTCAGCGCTCGATCCGGCCGCGCACGATGTTGTTTCATTCGTCGACCGTCATGGAAATTCCATCAAAAGATTCGGCATTGAGGTCGATTCAATTGAAGATACGGTGCGATACCTAAAGTGCAGCAAGGCCATCATCAGCTCCGAAATTAGAGAAGATCAGTTCGAAAATGAGTACAGCGCCAGTATGAGCATCAAAATTTTCGACGATAACGAAATAAGTTTTGTGGAGCGCAGAAACTGCGAAGCGCCTTTTGCGGGATTCAGACTAACAGAGCGCAAAGCAAGCGAAAGTTATATCAAAAATATCGATCATCTGGCTTCGGTTGTAAGAATCAACGAGGCTGAATACTGGAATCAATACCTCAGCAGTATTTTGAATCTGAATCTGGTACAGACCATCGGCGAAGAGTTTTTTGCCAACTTGCTCACCGGCATGAAAATGTTTGTACTGAGTTCTCCTGTGGGTAAATTCAACAAGGTTATCGTAGAGCCGCTTCCCGAAAAACAAAAGAAATCCCAGGTCGATATTTTCCTCAGCAAGCATTTGGGCAACGGAATTCAACACCTTGCCTTCGAAGTGGATGATTTGATTAAAACGGTAGAGATGTTGAGATCCAAAGGAGTTAATTTTACTAAGGTTCCTGAGAAATATTATAGCGAACTTGAAAAAGAAGCGCCCGAACTGCCCATTGATTTGTTGCGCAAAGCAAATATCCTCTGCGAAAAAGATGAAGACAAAATTCTGTTGCAGGTTTTCACTGAACCAATTGGCGACAGACCAACACTTTTCTATGAGTTTATTCAAAGAGTAAACAGCTACGAAGGTTTTGGCGCCATGAATGTAAAACAGCTTTTCAAATCACTGGAGCTTCATCTTAATAATGACTGAGATTAAGGATCATTCTGGGCTTTCCGGCTTTCCGTCCGAAATTTTTGCGCCCCTGAATACCGATGAATTGATTGATTTTTTAAAAAAATATCCCGATTCTAACTTTAGGATTGGAGCCGGACTGAGTGGTGTGAGCGCTGCAGCTGTTCCGCTCGAAAATGAGATTTTTATCGATTTTTCAAATTTCAAATCGCTTAGTTGGATCGATAAGAAAGAAGGTGTTTTTTCCGCCGCTGCAGGTAATACCATGTTCGAAATTAAAAACTTTGTGGAAAGCGAGGGCTGGCATTTTCCAGTGCTGCCCGGAAGCATGCACAAGGCCACAATCGGGGGTTTGATTGCCTGCAATGGCGGTGGCCCCTATTCGCTTCGTTACGGGAAAATCGGCAATTTTATAAGGGCTTTGGACATTGTTACAGTGGACGGCGATGTATTGAAATTTGGCTCCGTCTGTAAAAAACTATCTGAAGGACCCGATTTTTCAAAACTCTTCATCGGTTCGGAAGGAAGTCTGGGCTTTTTAACGAAAGCAGTTTTGCATTGTATCAGAATGCCCGAGATTGAACTATACAGAATTGCGCATGCTTCATTTTCTGAACTTGCTGCTACCGTCTCGACTTTTTTGAAATACAATCCGCTTTACCTTGAAATGGCCGAGCCCGATGCGCTGCGCTTCAGCTCCGGCGCCAAAAAATCGGTCATTTGGCTTGGGCTTGAAAAAGGAAGCAGTTTCGATAAAAATAACTATACAAAATTTGAAATATCAGCGCTGAGTCCGGATAAAATCAGTGAACGTTTTGATATCGGTTTAAATCTGCAGCAATACAAAAAATTCATCGACCTCGACATCAGTTTTCCGCTGAACAAAAGTGTCGAGCTGCTTTCTGCTTTGAAAAATCTTTTGAATCTACATGGGCTCGAGTCGGCCTTCTTCGGTCATGCTGGCGATGGCAACTGGCATATTCATATCTTCTATGATAATGAAAATCCTTTCAATGCTGAAATTTCAGCTGCCTTCGACGAGCTGCTTTATAGTCATGGCGGGCATATCAGCGGAGAGCATGGCATAGGCCGCATTCATAAACAGCGCTTTGTAGAATTTAAAGACAATCATTACAAAGCACTTTATCTTGCCTTGAAAGCGCATTTGGATCCTAAAAACCAATTGCCCTCCATTTTCTGATGAGTGATTTTTTGCATTTGGAATATGGCCATATCTTGGATTATGAACCAGAAGAACTTTTAAAATTCAGCGATGACTGGTGCAATAGCATAGTCGATTCGAAACGACAAAAAGAGAGCCAGCTTGCCCGATTGCTATTGAATAAAATCTGTCAAAAAATCAACCAAAAATCCATTGCTGAAGGCCTTTTTAAAAAAGATAAATCTGGCAGACCCTACTTCGAAAAATATCCCGATTTGTACATTTCCATCACCCATAGTCATGGACATGTTTGGACTGCTATTGCCAGCTCCCCAATAGGAATCGATTTTGAAAAAATAGAACCATCATTTAAAAATGATTTAAAAATTGCCTTTGATGAAGCCGACTGGCAATTAGTCTCGAATGACTGTATTCAGATTTATAAATATTTCTCGCTCAAGGAGTCCTATTCAAAAATGACTGGTACCGGCTTCACGCTTGAACCTTCCGAAATTAAAATAAGCAGCCTCCAACATAAAACTTTTATTAATATTTTTGAAAATAAAAGCGGTAGTTTTATATTTACGTTAATTGCTCAAGATTTCGTACCAAACAATTATTTAAATTTAAATCAGTATTTACAGGAACTGCCTTATGAATGATGATGACATGAATAGCTATCGTGAGAAAGGTTTTGTATGTTTAAATGCCATTTCAGCCTATTGGACAGCATATAAAGAATTGATTACGAAAGCTTCCGGCGATTCTTTTGTAAATGATAAACTCATCGTCATAAACACTGAACTGCCCGAAACGTTGCGCAGATTGTCAAAAATGAATTGGCACA
>CAMDAB010000128.1 GCA_945888475.1 Saprospira grandis DSM 2844
TTATTTCCTGCTAATGTAAAGCTTGAATTATTACAATTGTTTAGATCTAGGCCAGCATTAGCAACTGTAGGAGTAGCATAATTAGTAAGAACAACATCATCAGTAGAAACAGCACAGGTTCCGTTTGAGATGGTCCATCTTAATGTTGCAGTTGTTCCGGCAGGAACTCCTGTAACTGCTGTACCGGGCGAAGAAGCTGTAGTAACTGTTGCTGTGCCTGCAATAACTGACCAAGTACCTGTGCCAACTGAAGGCGTATTGGCAGTCATATTGAATGTTCCGCTGTTACAATTGAATTTATCAACTCCTGCATTCGAAGTAGTCGGCAACTGATAATTTGTAAGTACCACCTGATCGGTAGAAACCGCACAAATACCGTTTGTAATGGTCCAGGTAAGTGTTACGGAACTACCCGCCGCAACTCCGGTAACTTGTGATGTAGCTGATGAAGGGGTTGTTATTGTTGCCGTGCCTGAAGTAACTGTCCAAACGCCGGAACCACTTGTTGCAGGATTTCCTGCGAGTGTGAAAGTGGAATTACTACAATTGAACTGATCGGCACCGGCATTGGCTGTTGTTGGCAACGCATTATTTGTAATAACAACCTGATCGGAACTTGATGTACAGGCTCCGTTACTTATGGTCCATTGTAGTGTGGCTGTTGCACCTGCTGCGAGTGTTACCGCAGTGGTTGGCGAACTGGCTGTTGTTATTGTAGCTGAACCACTCACAACTGTCCATAAGCCTGTTCCAATAGAAGGCGCATTTGCAGCCATAGTGAAAGAACTGATATTACAATTGGTCTGATCGGGTCCGGCAGCTGCCACAGTAGGCGGAGCATTTATGGTCCAGCTTGCCAGAACAGTAGGACTATTAGTAGTACAGCCTGCTGCAGGCGTACAATTACTACGTACCGCACGAATCTGTACCGTACCTCCATTTGGAATGCCAGCTGTTGATATATTTGTGCCCGGGGTATATGCATTCCAGGTAGAACCATTGGTACTAAATTGGTATGTATCGGAACAGCCTACCCCAGCGCTACCCGCATTGAAAGTAGCAGATACAGATGAGCCTTCGCAGACTGCCGCTACATTCGGTGTTTTGGCGTTCAGTGTAGGATTTACAGGATTGGCATTGACGATTACTGCGGCAGTACTAGTTGCAATGGAAGTACAACCATTACCTGCAGCACTTGCCACACAATAATAATATCTTGTACCAACAGTTGTACTTGGTGGAGTATAGGTAGAAGCAGTAGCGCCTGAGATTATTGTTCCAGTTGAGTTATTATTAACTGTATTGCTGTACCACTGATAGGTAAGGGCCGGCGTTCCTCCAGCTGCCGTGAAAGTCAATGTTGTTGTCGGCGCACCTTGGCAAACCGTTTGCGTTGACAACGGTTGTGCCGAAATGGATGGATCTGCTGCAATGTTTACAGCTGTTGAGCCGGAAGTGGCGCAGCCATTCGGAAAGTTGACAGTTACGGTGTATGTACCTGCACTGGCAGGCACTACAGCACTGACAATCGGGTCATTTGCAGAAGAAGTAAAGCCATTGGGACCAGACCAGGAATAAGTAGGTGTACCGGCAAAATTCAAGGTAATATTTTGGAAATTACCGGCATCTCCACCAACAACGTCTCTAATCCTGAAAACCCAAAGACCATCTGCTGGTCCTGTGAAATTACTGAAAGGCTGTTCAGGTTGAAATGTGCCGGTAAAAGGTGCGGTACCGGTTGTGATAGAAGGCCCTGATGTGCTAAATAAAGTATTTGTGTAATTATCACCACTTCCACCGTTACCAGTACTCAATTCGATTGTTGCACCACTTGGGGATGTGAGATAAAGATTTAAGTCACTGTCCCAAGTATGCGTCAAATTGAGCAAAACAGAACTTAATTGATTGGCATTATAACCTGTACCACTCACTACTAATGTGCGGAATACCCATTGCAAATCCGGTATAGCAAAGGCTGCATTGTTGGTAACAGAGTAAGTAGTAGGTGCATCGCTATTTGTTAACTGAACATTACCCCCAACACAAACTGGCGAGGAATTGGTAACCGTAGGGCTAGCCAATCCGTCACATTTGGTTTTGACCTCAATTGTAAAACCTCCTTGAGTGGCTGCGCCTGCACCGGTACTGTATATACGGATAAAATAGGGCAACCCAACTGTTAGTCCATTCAAATAAAGTGCTTCAGGACCTGAAAAGAAGTCAATACAACCAACCTGAGTCAGTCCTGTGCAGGTCCCAGAAAAGACTTGAATTACACCATCGAAAGTTCCTTGAGGTATAACCTCAAATAAATGCTCCGTTTCACTTGCAGTAAATGAATACCAAACATCATCATCTGGAGTTCCCGAACATACGGCCGGCATACCCGCCGATGCAGTAGCACAACCTGTACTTCCACTGGTTGGGACATCTATGGTAAGCGGAATAGTAGTAACACATTCGTCATTACCTGGTGTGGTTGGAAAAGCCGTTGTTACAATTGCAGAAGATGTATCAGTGACTGGAAAAGCACAGGAATTATTTGACGTAAGTACACAATAGACTAAATCGCCATTCTGTGGACTATTCACAACATATGTTGTAGATGCGCCATTCTGTACTAAGGCTCCATTCAGAAACCATTGAAAATTCGGAGCTGAACCACCATTGGCCTGTGTTGCAGTGTAAGTAATAGGACTTGGTGTAACCCCACAAAAGATATTATTGGTAGAAGTAATGTTTACATCAGGTGTCAAAGTGGCGACATTTACAGTAACCGCAGTCCTTGGGCTTTGTCCGCAGCTTCCGTTTGCTGCTTCTACATAATAGGTGGCAGGGCTATTTAATACTGGAGTTGTATATGAAGGACCTGTTGCCAATAAAGTACCACCTGTTGAAGCATTGTACCAATTATAAACTGTGCTGTTATAATTGACACTCATCGCAAAGCCACTTCCTACAACAGAAACATCAGATGTAAATGCAACAGTAATTGTCTGACCAGCAGTACTTGTGAAATTTATTGTCCCGCCAGCTGTGTTTGAATAAGTTTGTAAAAGAGTTCCTCCAGTTCCAACACCATTGTATATTCTGATAAAATCATAGGATGTCTCACAAGCAAATGTACCAGTGAGTGTGATAATCGTTGCCCCTGAATTATTAATAACAGTATACCCGTTTGAATTACTGGCATAATCGGCTGAAGCGCCACCATTATCATAAAGCGTGGTGTTAACCCCAGCTGAGATTGAGTTGTTTCCACTGGCAGGGACATTCAAGGTATTTGTGGAGCTTACATTTAAAGTAGTACTCTGACCACAAGATATGGATGTATTACCGGTTATATTATAAGTTGATGCACTTGGTGTTGACAGAACACTAATGGCCGGTGTTGTATAAACTGTATTACCAGGCCCACACAAACCACTATTCCCTGCAAACCAACAATTTGCTTCATTAACAACATCAAAATTGAGGTTATTGGAACCTTGAGCCAAATCACTGATATAGGTTGGTGGATTGGGTGTAGCTCCTGCAGCAGTGGCATTTGATGCCTGCATGGATGCAAAGGTATAGGTCTGTGTTACACCTGGAGCCAAGCTGCCTGCATTTTGACGATAGTAGTAATCTGCCCAGTTTGCTCCATTGGTATTCCATTTTACACCTATATTAATGTCATAAGGTGTGCCGTCTGTCCAGGTAGCAGTACCATTATTTTTAACCTGCACCGTAACAGATCGGGAAGTTCCTGAACACCAGGTAGATGCACCATAATTTGCTGAAATGAATTTGGCCCTAAACTGAGGAATAGTTGTTGTCACAGTTTGAGTAGGTCCATTACCGCAACCATTGCTTGGTACCACAGAGATGACTGTGTTGGCAGTTCCAACATTGGCCACAATAGCATTTGTCCCCTGACCGGAGGAAACCGACCAACCGTTAGGGCCTGAAAAAGACCAGGTATATGTTACACCAGCTACATTTGTGACACTGTATGCCTGTGTAACTCCAATCTCAGGATTTAATGTACCAGTAATTGCAGATGGAAGAGCAGGAACAGTATTTATCGTTACAGTAATCACATTGGAAGTTGCGGAAGGGCATACGCCACTAGTAACCACTGCACGGTAATATCTAGTTGCAGTAAGTGTTCCCATCTGGGCTGATGACAATGTCGTTGAGGTAGCCCCAGCTATGTTATTTGGCGTTGTGAAAGCTGCATCTGTAGCCCACTGCCATTGTATTGTGCCCGTATTACCCGACAGTGTAATATTGGAAGGAGAAGTTCCGGAACATATTGTTTGGTTAGAAGATGCAGTACCAGCGACTGAAACAGGATTTACATTGATAGTTATACTAGCACAAGTTGTTATAACCGCATTACAAGGACTATTACCCACTCTTCTTACAAAATATGTAGTAGTAGTAGTGGGAGCTACAACCTGGGTGAGTCCTGTACCTCCAAAACTGCCCCCGCAGCTGCCCGAAAACCATTGATAGTTAGCACCCGAACCATCTGAACCTCCACTAAAACTTAATGTGGTGCTTTGTCCGGAACATATTGTCGTGCCTGAAGTTGAAGACATCGTTGTTGGAGCTGTTGGTGGAACACTCACCACACCACTCACAGCAATATTTCTCGGTGTTGCTCCAGTACTGGTACAAGTAACATTGCCACTGGCAGGGCTCGATGCCAAGGCTGCCATGCGCACATAAACAAGGGAACTTGAAACTGTACCTCCTACTGGTGTATAAGTTACAGTAGTGCTCCAGTTAATATTATCTTTTGAAACCTGAAAACCTGTAGGCGCTGCAACAGTTATATTAGTGCTCAAACTGCTGCCCGAAACTGTAAATGTTTGCGAAGCACTGGCTGTATTAGCACAGGCTGTAAAAGATAATGGACCACCAACGGTGTTGATGCTTGTACAGGTAGTAACCGTTAATGAACCCGATGCTGCGCTTTCACATTTTCCACTTTCTGTTTGCGTGGCAGTGAGTACATTACCTGCTGAAATAAGCGCAACAGGCATGGTCCAGGTTGTTCCCGACCAGCTTACAGCACCCGCATTGATAGAGCTACCACTTCTCAATACTACAATATTGGAGCCATTTACACCCGTTCCGCTAACAGTAGAAGCACCTGCACAGATGGGCCCTGTTATCGTTGGTGTTGCTGAAATTGCTCTGACGACAATGGTGCCAGTTGCAGTTACAGTACCGCAGCCACCGGTAAGTAGTATGCTATAATTGTAAGTACCTGCAGTTGTTGGAGTACCCGCAATTGTTATTACATTTGCGGACCATCTGGCATTAACACCGGGGGGCAGACCATTTGCTCCATTTACACCATCATTTGCGATTCCGGTAGCTCCGCTGGTGGAATGCGTTATACTTGTCATTGATGAATTAACACATGGTGTTGGACTTATAGATCCGCCTCCTGCGGTGTTTAAGGAATTTATGGTTATATTAGAAACATTTATATTGGCAATATTATAGGTATTATTACTTATTACTCTTACTCTATAGCCTGTCCCCGCTGTTGCACCTGCTGGTATAGTAGCACTTATAGTGCTCGATACAGTGCTGGATAAAGTACCTATATTTACAGGGGAAGCGAAGCTACCACTAGCATTAGATAGTTGTGCTGTAAAAACATTACCAGCTGGAAAAGTTCCTGAAATTGTGTAGGGTATAGAAATTGACGCACCAGGGCAATATGCAAGGGGAGTAATTGTGCCGGGAGTGGTTTCTCGAGGTGTATATCTGTAAATTTTACCATTTGTATGCCTCCCCGGTGTACCATTGGAACTGAATGACCCTAGTGTTGTAACTTGAGTTGATGCATTTGTGGTTCCAGCCGAACTAGAATTGACTGAAACAGTTGTTGAATTTAATCTATTACGAACATTGGTAGCGAATGTATTATTAGGGCCCCTCAATCCGACTTGTGTAGTATATTGTGTTGTTGCAGTAGAGCTTCCTACAGCCATACCCGATGGGCCATAAATAATATCAATAACATTGCTTGCTTCTTTCAATCTAATCTGAAAATCGAAATAAGGGGCAATGGTCGTACTATTAGTGTATGCTATCCTCCAGTTTTTGAATTGTATCACTATTTCACGATTGGGTGCGGTGCCTACAGTTTGCCACCTAAGGGTTGATGTCCGTCCACCAAGATTAAACATCCCGTTCAAATCTCTTCCCCAAGCAGATATGGCTCCTGAATAGGCAGCCGTGCTATTGATTGGTGCATAATTAGTTGTTGTAGGCGCTGTAGCTCCAAAAGTAATAAAGCCATTGGAACTTATATTGAATGAGGTATATCCTACACCATTGTAGGTAAATGTGAAAGGCATTCCAGTTACTGAATACACAACATCGTCTATAGAACCAGCATCAGTATTTGCAGTTGCAGTAGCCAATAGTGTTCCACCTGTTATCTCAGAATAGGTACCGGATGTTTGCTGAAATGAATAGGTAGTTGCAACCTGAGCAATCAATCTGCCACTAGTAAAAAACATAGAGATAAAAAGCACGAACAGCGCTTTTTTCGCCAAAATCAGTTTTTTTGTATTATTGATAGAAATCTTATTACTCATATGCCAACAATTTTATTGGGTGATATGAAAAGGAAGCTGCATGGCCGGGGACGCCAAATGCGTAAATAGCAGCTAAAGCGGCTATTGTTTTATTGCTGTAATGTAGTATTGATGGGAGGTGTATAGCTTTGGTCATATGCAGATTCGGGTATGTGTTCGTTTGGTGTAGATTTTGGCTAGTATAAAGACACAAGTATAACGATTTTAACTGATAAAAGAAGGGGGGAGTTCATTTTTTTTGAATAATAATTTCGTGTGCAAAGGCAGGAGCGAGGTACACTTTAGCAGATTGACAGATATCAGATGTCAGATGTCAGCTTTTTTTTCTTAGACTATCAGATTCGCTTCGCGGAGCTCGGCATAGCCTCGGTTGTCAGATATCGGATGTCAGCTTTTTTTTTAACAGATTTTCAGTCTCGTCTTTCGGGCGAGATCAGATTGTCGGATTATCAGCTTTTTTTTAACAGATTTTCTGTCTCGTCTTTCGGACGAGATCAGATTGTTGGATTTTCAGCTTTTTTTCTTAGACGCTATACTTGGAGACTTCAGACAACCAGACCAGATTATCAGCTTATCTTTTCTGGACAACAGACTATTTTGATGACACTTTGTGTTGCTTTGTGAACAATGTGGTAAAAAAATATCCTTTTTAAAGAAAATGTTGCGCTTCTCTGAAGCTTGTGTATTAGACAATGCAGGGGTTAAAACCACCAGCTCCAATGCTATTGAAAAATCGGAGGTTAAAACCATCCTGATTTTTTTAGCCTATCGGCTAATGTTTTTGGTCTCGTCTGTCGGACGAGACATATTCGTTTCGCTTCGCGGAGCTTTGGTTCAAGGGGCTTCGTTTCTTTCCTCTTCAAATCTTTCCTCTTTCCTCTATTGTTCTTTCCTCTTTTGATACAGGGGTTAAAACCGCCTGCTCCTTTGGTTTTGAAAATCTGAGGATGAAACCGTTTGGAAAAATCTTTCCTCTTTCCTCTATTGTTCTTTCCTCTAAAAAAGCCTATCTTTGTAGAAAAATATCGAAAATGCAAGCTGTCAAATTCCCCTACGGTATCAGTAACATTGAAAAACTAATTGAGCAAGACTTTGTCTTTGTTGATAAAACAAATTACATTGAATTACTCGAAAAAGAAGAGAATTATTCCATCTTTCTTCGACCAAGAAGAATGGGCAAAAGTCTTTTTTTATCGATGCTGGAGTACTACTATGACATACTGAAAAAAGATAAATTTGATAAGATTTTCTCTAAGCTCTACATTGGTAAAAACCCTACACCAATGGCAAGCAGCTACCGCGTTTTAAAATTCGATTTTAGTGGTATTGATACACAAAATGATGAAAATACATTCTATTTTTTTCTGGAAAAAATTCGATCTACCCTGAACACTTTTATGGGTATTTACAATTTGCTGCATGAAGAAGAAAGGGCTCAGGTGCTTGCTGCCAAATCGCCGGGAAGTATGATGAATCGTTTTTTTGATTATTTAAATCTGTGGAAAACAAAAACTGGAGATGAGCCAAAAATTTATATTTTAATTGACGAGTACGACCATTTTACCAATGAAATTTTAATTAGGGATCTCGGCGAATTTAAAAGCTCGGTTACGCAGGATGGTTACATTCGAAAATTTTACGAAGCCATAAAAATAGCCACACAGCAGGGTTTTGTTGATCGGTTTTTCATTACCGGTGTATCTCCGATTACTTTGGATGGCTTGACAAGTGGTTTTAATATTGGCAAACATCTTAGCGGTAAAAAAGAGTTTCATGATTTAATGGGTTTCAGTGAGGCCGAGACGGCTTCCCTTCTGGATCTTGTTTTAAAAGATAAAACTGCAGCAACTGATATAATGAATGACCTGAAGAATTGGTACAATGGATACAGGTTTAATGTAAATGCCACACATACAGTTTACAATTCTGATATGCTACTTTATTTTTTGGATAATTATAGAAAAGAGCAATTTTACCCCAAGCAAATGCTAGACCCTAATATCATGCCCGATTATGGAAAGTTAAGCAAACTTTTAGGCATTGCCAATTATCAAAAAAATATTTCTGTACTAAAAGGGGTTTTGGAAAATGGTTATGTTACTTCCGAACTTATTTATCAGTTTAATTTCGAAAAGCCTTTCGACAGGACAGCTTTTATAAATTTATTGTATTATTTGGGTAATCTTACGCTTGGCGGTCAAGATGAAAATACAGGTTTTCCAAAATTTGTTATTCCAAATTATGTTATTGGGCAGCTTTTCTGGCAAAACTATGCGCTAATTCTTCAGGAGCAGGCTAATCTTGAATACAGCACCGACCAAATTAAAGATGCACTTATTCCTGCCGCTGATGGTGATATAAGCCAATTTTTTGAATTGATTGAGCAGGTTCTTCAAGGGCTATCAAACAGAGATTTCCAGCGTTTCGATGAAAAGTATATCAAAGTTATGATCATGGCCTATCTGTTTCATGCGCCTTTTTATTACATCAGATCCGAAAGAGAAATAAAAAATGATGGGTATCTGGACCTTGAAGTGCTGCGTCATCCGGATAAACATTCCAATCCTATGCAATATGTCATGGAAATCAAATACCTGAAACAGGCGGATGAAAATCAACTGCAATCGACCATGCTGGCTGCTAAGTCGCAATTAAAATCCTATCTAGAAAAGGATATAATCCTGCAATCGCTGCAAAGACTCAAGGCTGTTGCTATTGTGGTAGTGAAGGATAAGGTGTATTGGGAGGAAGTTGTGTAATTTGAAAATTCGGGGATTTGAAAATTTGAGAATTGTATCAGGTAGCAAGTAGCAGGACTTTTTTTTACAGATTGTCAGATGTCAGATATCAGATGTCAGCTTTTTTTTTGACTTGAGACTGATCTTGAAGTTAGAAGTATGATTTTTTTTTAAATTCGAATTTCTACCTTCTAATTTCTTACTTAGAAAGCTCTGTGTTGCTTTGTGTTGCGTTGTGAACATTGTGGTAAAAAATATCCTTTTCAACAAAATGTTGCGCTTCTCTGAAGCTTGAATTTCTTCCTGCACCTTTGGTGCTAGGAATGTTGCGCTTCTCTGAAGCTGGGATGCAATTTTCTGCCATGCAAATCACTATCAATCCCGAAGGGATGCCAGGATTTTAACTCAATATAAAACAAGGGAGTACAACCCCGAAGGGGTAACATAGATAAACTATCTAGTTGTGCTTTTTTAATTTTTGATACACAAATCGTTTGAAATCATGCCATCCCTTCGGGATTATGAACCGCCTGCTCCTTTGGTTTTGAAAAATCGGAGCTAGTTAGTCTGTCCTGGGTTAAAACCCAGGTATCCGTTGCTATTAATTTCGCAGGGGTTAAAACCGCCTGCTCCTTTGGTTTTGAAAATCTGAGGATGAAACCGTTTTGAAAAATCTTTCCTCTTTCCTCTATTGTTCTTTCCTCTAAAAAAGCCTATCTTTGTAGAAAAATTTCTCTTAAACAGCAAAAAATGAACAGTCTGATAGAAAATAAATTACCTGAAATCATTGCTATTTGCAAAGAACACCGCGTAAAATCTATTGCTGTTTTTGGCTCTGCTGCCAGAAATACAATGCACGAAGAAAGTGATATTGAT
>CAMDAB010000129.1 GCA_945888475.1 Saprospira grandis DSM 2844
GCTACGTCGGTTTTGTAATATTTACCATCATTTGATTGCATTTTCAGTTGACTACAATTTGTAGCCAACTGACTTCCCTCAGCTTTTAATCTAGTTTTTAAAACGCTCCAATATTTTCTAGGATTAGGACTATCTGTTAAAACAGCAACAACATCCACAATTGAAAAATACCATTTTTCCTCCCTTTCTTCCCAAAGGGTTCTGACCTTTTTTGTTTCAAATAATTTAATTTCGTTTTGTTTTTCCATTCTATTAGTTTATTTAAGTGATTTGAAACAGCTATTTAATATGCTTTAGCCAGTGAGGTGAAAATTGTCCACCAGTCTGCATTGCCGTTTTTTTTACCAAGTCGCACGATAATCAATTTTTTCGTAGGATTAACATAAATATACTGCCCTAAAATTCCCTGCGCCATAAAGTCTTCGCCTGACTTGGGCAGCCACCACTGATATTGATAATAGCGAACACTTCCAGCAGATTTATCAGCAATTGTAGAAGCTTCGACCCATTCTTTCGATACGATTTGCTTGCCGTTCCAGTTCCCATTATTTAAATAAAGCCGACCAATTTTGGCAAAATCTCTTGCTCTTGCGTTCAGGCAACAAAATGTTTTTTCCAGGCCATTCTTTTTTCGGTCGATACTCCAAGATGCGTCATATTCCATTCCAAGTGGAGTCCATAATTTTTCCTGTAAATAACTTGTAACTGTTTTATCTTTTAATGCACGTTCCAGTATCAAACCTAATAGTTGCGTATTGCCACTAACATATTCGAACTGAGTTCCCGGTTCTCTTTTTAAGGTCATTTTTCTAATTTCTTTTCGAAGATTAAGCCCATAATAAAAGGAGGCTGCGTCTCCAAATGGATTTACATAACTTTCATTAAACTTAATACCCGAGGTCATTTGTAAAAGATGCTTAATTGTTACCTTGTTAAAGCCATTTTTTGCCAGTTCAGGAATATAGTTTGTGATTGGCTCGTCAACAGATTTTATCAGGCCCTCGTCAATAGCAGTTCCTATTAAAATTGATGTTACAGATTTTGCCATCGAAAATGAAGGGACAATGCTTTCATTATCATAGCCTTTGAAATATTTTTCGTATTGAATCGTATCATTTTTAATAATCAAAAAAGCCACTGTTTTGTTAGCTTCAAGATATTTGTCAAAGGGAACCCCATTCAATTCTTTTGGGAATTTACCAGAATCGGTCCTTTGAAAAAGGTAAGGTTCTGCCCCTGCATTTAATGTTCTCGATGGAAATTTTTTATGGTCATTGATGTCTGCAAAATTGTAAATAACAAAGCGCCCCAGTTGACAGGAAGTCAATAAAACTGAAGCGACAATAATTAAAAATCCCATCCCTGTTTTTCGAAGCATAATTGTCTTTTTATTTGATCGGTTTGGTCCTTGAGCTTTTGGCTAATATGTTTTGGCTGCTTATTAAACTTTATGCTTCCGCTAGACGGACTACGCTTTTTAATCTCCTTACGAATATACACACTATTAATCAGAATTGCCAATAAATTTTAATGCCAGGGTCTTTAGGTATTAAAACGCTGGTTTGAGGGTAGGGTAGTAATAGAATTGAAAATTAGCTTCAACGCTAAGCATCGGGATGGAAATATAAAGACGATTTGTTGATTGATATTGAACAAAAAAGAGGACCGAAGTCCTCTAAATATCTTTCTGAATTATTGTCGATAACTTCATAATAGGTTGAGGGGAATCTCGTCTATCGGACGAGATCATTCTGGGCTCTACGAGCCAAACGAAACTCTGGCTATTACCAGCTGGTGTTCTTTTTCTGTTTAGTTGTCTTATTTTAAGTGTGGGTTTCTTGTTACTTTACTTTTTGGATTTTATTTTTACTTGACTTTGATTTATAAAATATATTCGACAATTCTTTTCGTTCAATTGGAACTTTAGCTTGAATACAAATATTCTTGAAAACCTTCATCGGAATGTAATTAACATTTTCTGGCAATAATCTATATTGGTTACACTCAAAGCATATTGAAATGTGACCAACAATCACCCCCTTTTCATTTTTCAATACTATTCCATGATGAGGTTGAAAGCATTCTTCTACCCACTTTTCTTTAAAGTTAGTTACGTTAATTATTTGCTCGTTAAGGAAATTTGTAACAGAAAATGGTAGTTCATATGTTAATGAGTCTATAACTGTTGAGTGTAATTTAAGTTTTTTGTCTAGGATAAAATATTGTGATTGATCGTCAGCTTCTGGTAAATAACAATATAGTGTAGCTGATGTTATTTTTTTATTTGACCAATATTGGTTTATGCTGTCGACTTCTTTAACATTGTTTGCAATGTTTTCAGTCAAGGTAGTTGTAGTCTTATTATTAGACGTTGATTCAAATGTATTGTTTTTAATTGAACTTGTTGTTGTATCAGATTGATGACAGCAATAAAAAATAAATGTTATAAAAATAGTTAGATATGTTTTCATTGTCAGTCTTACCATGTTTTGATTGGTGTATTAATACAGTTTAGTTGTCTTTTTAAGTGTGTTTTAAGTCGTGCAATGCGCTATCTGGTAACGGTTTGCGGCTTGGCGAAGGGCGGGATTATTAGCACTAATGTTCATGCGAAGCACAAATATTGAACCTAGCACAAATGTTTCTACGAAGCACGAAACCCCGCCTTTTGCCAAACCGCTGTTGAACTATACCTTCGGTAGCAGTTGCCGGCTTTATAATGTCTCTACGAATGTATGTATTTTTAAATTAAAAAGCCATAATTTTAAGTTAATAAAAAAGAGGACCGAAGTCCTCTAAATATCTTTCTGAATTATTGTCGATAACTTCATAATAGGTTGAGGGGAATCTCGTCTATCGGACGAGATCATTCTAGGCTCTACGAGCCAAACGAAACGCTAGCTATTAGCGGCTGTTTATTTTTAGTCCATTTACAAAAGCAAGTTTTATTCTATTTGCAAAAACAAATTCTGAATAGTTCAAGTCTATGTTTGTCTCTTTTGGAAGAGTTTGATATAGAGAAATAATTCTTCCTTTGTAGTTACAATTGTCAATAAAGTTATTAAAAAATATTTCAGACCTTTGTTTGTCGGCAAAACATAACATAAAGTCTAATGGTGTCAATACATTTTCTGCCCATAAATTAAATTTTGTTCCGCTATTTGTCAAAAAATCTATCGCTTTATCTTTCTGATTAAAAATATCAAAAATCGGATTTATATGCTTTTGAATATTGTCAGAAATTTCCATTATTGATTTATTGTAGTTCATTCCTGCAATGTTCCATTCTTTCCATTGGTTGTATGGTGTCAAATGCCCTAGTTGTCCGCCAAATATTATTCCGCTTGAATACTCATTTTGTGTTTGTTTTACGCACCATTTTTTCAGTTGTTTTGAATAAATATTTATGTGTGGAAGAACTTGAATGTAAGATTTATTATTTCTATAACTTGTTTGAAAGTATATCTCAAAGAAAATATCTTTGTCTTGTGCAACTCTTTTTAGAGTTTGCCCTTTTTGAAGCGATTTAAAATTGTCTAATTTGTTACAAATTTCATTACAAGCGTTCAAAAAAATCACCTTTGTTTCCATATTATGCTGGTTGATTTAAATAGCAGCTAACATACGGAAATATATGTAGTTGCCGTTTGCGGAGAACTTTCCTGTCGTGCCGCACCGCTGTTGTTGCGGGCTGTGAACTCCGAAATCAGCACCGAAACGGCAATTATCATATATTTTTTGTTAGCCATAGTATTTTATTGTTTCAAAATCCATTCAAATACAGGGTCTTTACCATTCTCAAAGTCCGGAAAGCTTGGCTCTATGATTATGTCTGGAGTGATAGTTTTAAAATCTTTGTCGGTTCTTTTAAAATACTTGGTTGAGTATTGCAAAGTCAAGGCTGAGGACGGTAGTTTTAAACTTTTTATTTCACCAAGATGATTAGGCTTTCCGGATGTTTCTTCACCTACTAAAATTGCATTTGTCGAATTTTTAAAATCCATGATATTAATTATTGCTGACGAATACGAATCTCGCCCTGTAATCACAAAAAGTTTTCCTTTGTCATTGATTTTATCAATATTAGATAAATCCTTGATCAACTCTGTCCCTTGCGCAGAATTACCACCTCCATTAAACCGGATATCAAAAACAACTTTTTTAAAATCGTTTTTCTCTATGCTGTCTACTATTGCTTTATGAAAATCAGAGAATGACGGAAGTTCTTGGATGTTTCCTTTAAATCCAGATGGAGGATATTCTCTACTCCAACACTTATTATATTGAATATAGAATACATTGTCATTAGTTAAAACCTTACTCCAAAAAGGGAGCCTTGTATTTTGATAGCATAATGGTATAGGATTAGGAAGAACTCTAACCATATTATTTTTATTCATTTGTTCGGGATTCAAAGTATAATCTACAGTTTCACCATTTTTTTCAAGTGTCAATTCTATTTCAGGTCGTGAAGTAAAACCGAAATATTCTAAAAACTGTACAGCAGGAATTATTTTTGGGACACTTTTTTTAACCGAAGCTTGGTTATCAATTACTGAAATTGTGCTCAATGAATCTATAACTTCATTGATTGCCTTTCCATTTATTTTCGTGATTTTAGTTCCTAAAATTGTTTCATTACTTTTTGTCGTTGATTGTATCCAAAGTCCATCACTGAACCACATCAGTCTAATCGGAAGAATTTTATTGAAATCAAGGAATGGCTCTAAACTTAAAGTAGTATGTGAATCTCCAAAGGTTGCAATCAATTGTTGCAATTTAACTGCTACTTCAAAATCGGATAGTTGGTTTTGGATTTTAGAAATGTCATCAAGACCAGTGAAGAAGTCTTGTTCACTTTTAACCAAATACAAATTGTAATGATTTTTGGGGAGTTCAACTTTAATAAACGCTATATCAGAATTCCAGTCGATTTTTTTATCGCTCTGTGAGAATGCTGTTAAACAAGCAAAAAGGAATGTTAGTAAAATCACATTTTTCATAGATGTCGTTTTGTTTTTTAATATTATGGCTAACGTTCTGCAGCTACAAGAAATTGGCGTCCCGATAGCTATCGGGATCGGAGACGAAAACTGTCTGCCAGCACTGAACTTGATACGAAGCACAATCCCGATAGCTATCGGGATCATTTAAGCACTGAACCCGCTTTTTTGCCAAACGCCTAGCCATTGTTATTATTATTCAAAGTCAATATTCCAAGCATTCCTCAAAGATTCTAATTTCGGCACAACACAAGATTTTTCTTCGTTTTCGTTCGATATGAAAATAGGAATCAAGTCATCTTTCTTTTTATCACTCATAATTGAAAAATCTGTTGTAAATGATTCTCCAATAATTTTATTACCGTTTCTTGTTTGATATTCATAATGAACTATAATTCCTTGTGTGACATTGGAAACTGGAAGTCCCGATTTCGGCATCATAGAAATTATTTTCGCTTTTGAGACTTTACCGAATTTGTATAGTTTGAGTTCATTTTTTAAGTTTAAGAGTGAGTAAATAAGAAATGGTAATCCGATAATCAAAAATGGTATTGGAAAAAGTAAAAAGAAACCTATTGAAAAATCATATGGCTTTAGGTCTTTCAATATAGAATTTCCGTTCAACTCTTTAATTTCTATTTTGTTCCCAATTTCTAGTTTTTCAATTTTTCTTTCTTCGAGAACTTTATATTTAGATTCAACTTCTTTACCATTAACAACATATTTGTATGAAATTATGGTTGGGTGAACCCCATTAATTTTCACATAAAATTGAGTTTCAATATCAGTTATTTCAGCAGTTTTTTCTTTTCCTTGGGAATTAATTAATTCATAATCAATTTCAGGGGTATCGTTTCCTATTGAGGAGAAAACTATTGATAAAACAATAACAAGAAACAATGGAATTAATGTAAAGAGAAACCCAAAAAGCATTGGAAACGGTCTTTTCTTTAGGATGTTCAGTTTAGTCGAGAATTTAACTTTTCTTGGTGTGTTGTTCATTTTTAGGTTTTGTTTTTATAATAATGGCTAACGGTTTGCAGCTACCCGAAGGTGACGATTTCGAAGCGATTTATTGTCAACTAAGCAGAAACTTAGATAGAAGTACAATCCCGATAGCTATCGGGATCATTTAACCAATAACCCGCCACTTTTGGGTAGCTGCTGTTGAACTAAACCTTCGGTAGCAGTTCCCGGCTTTTTTAATATCTTTACGAAGATATACATTTTTATAATAAATGGTTAACTTTTTAAGCTTATAAAAAAATAAAGCCACTGGATGAGCTGAGCGAAAAAGAACTTGCTTAGTCAACAGCAAAAACCAAAAAGAGGACCGAAGTCCTCTAAATATCTTTCTGAATTATTGTCGATAACGCCATATTAGGTTGGCGGGAATCTCGTCAGTGGGATGAGATCATTGTTCGTGCTGCGCAGGCAAGGAAACGCTAGCTGTTATCCGTCGAAGTAAATTGTTATTTCTTGAAAAGACTTCCAAATTCGTTTGATTCAAAAAACAATTGCATTTCAGACATTCCTTTATTTGGGTTTTCTGTATCGAATAATTTTAATGCTTTCGCATTTTTTAAAGCGTTCGCCAAATTTGGTTTTAGTCGTAAATAAATATCATTGTCTTGCTTAGTGTAAAACTTTTGGGTCTTTTCGTAATCTTTTAGATGTTTTTTTAATTGCTTCTCAGCACCTTCGCAAGTATCAAAATATTTTGAAGTTGTTTCAAAATGAAGCAATAGCCAAAATTCAAGACAAGGGGTATTTACTATTACAACAATGTTTTTATATTTTTCAGCAATAGTCTTTTTATACGCTAAAAATGATTGAATTGCAGGCTTACTTCCAGCTTTTGCACTTTTAGTTTCACTTGCTAATACATCAAAATCAATTATCCAAAACACCTTTGTATATTCCTCTGAAAGTTTAATTACATTTTCATATTGCTCAGATAGTCTTTTTCTTTGTGGGATTTTAGGCTCAATATTTACAACGATTGACCTTTCATTTCTTTTAATCATTTGCAAATACCAAAATTCAGTTTCGCCATCAATAACAATAGCAAACCTCGGTTTTCCTTTAAATGGTATTTGTCTTTTATTTCTCATTATCTAAATCAATATAGTAATCCCCCAAATTAGGAGTTCCGCCTAATTTGCCAGTTTTATATGCGTTAAAAATGTTACTGCTGTCTCTTACAACCGAACTATCAAAGTCAGACAAAGAATATAACTCGGTTGCACAAGTTTCAGATTTGTCTGTAAACCAAATGGTATCGTTTCTGAAAATGTCCTTATTAGTTAATATTTCTCGGTTGTGAGTAGTTGCAATAATTTGAGATTTTTTAGAATTGATTAAAAAGGATAATAGAAAATGGACATACAATTCTGGATGCAATGATGCTTCTAATTCATCTATTGGAAAAGCAATGGAATTTTTAATTAATAAACTCAAAAGACCTGCAAAGCCATAATATCTTCTTGTTCCTTGCGACTCCAACTCAAATGGAAGGCTGTATTTATTATTATTTACAGTATGCTCAAATTCTAATTTATCAACGGTAAATTTTCCTTTATTCTTTAGCTCCTTTATTCTTTCTTCTTTTGATTTTACTTGTTTTTCAAGAAACTCAAAAAATCCTTCAGGAATATCTTTTTCATCTGTTTGAATTAGTATGTCTGAAATATTAAAGTCAGCTTTTTTTAATATATTAACTACTATATCCTTTTCTATTTCTGTTTTATTAATTCGTGATGTTACATAACCTTCAAGTTCTGTACGAGTATATATTAGTGGTTTCAAATAGTTCTCAAACCAGTCTGTAACCTCTTTTAGTTCTTTTAATTCAATATTTGTTTTTAGAAATCCACCTAATACAGTATTGTTCCAAAGCGTATTTGATTCTAATGTTTTTTCAAAAGTTTTATCTTTTTTTATTTTACTTCCAAATGTAATTTCAGTAAATTGTTTTTCGATGTCAGTAGTTCTCTTAAATACAATAGCTTTATTAGGATTAAAGAAAATAAGTTCCTCTTTTGAAATAGCATTTTTATTAAACTCAATTTCATAATAATATCTAATGTCATTTTGAATAAAGTCAATAGAAATTATTGAGTTTTGTTTTGGTGTTTCATGGTCGAATAAAAACGGACTAAAATCTAGACTTTCTGTTTTTTTTTCAGCAGGTTCTAAAACAAGTTCTCTTAAAAAGTCCATCGCTTTTAAAATTGTTGTTTTACCCGAAGCGTTAGCACCATATATTAATGCTAACTTTAGTAGCCTCAACCCAGAGGCATTCACTACATAGTAGTCCTCCAAGTGAGTGGATTTATCTGCTTCAAAAGAAAGTGTCTGCTTATCCTTGATTGAGCCAAAATTTTGAACACTAAAGTTTGCTATCATTTTTGTTTAGTATTATGTAAATAGATTGCAATATTAGTGATAAAAATTCAATTATTGAAGTTTTATTCTTTAAATATGTAAATCAATTGCAAATTAGAGTTAAAAATATGGTTTTTTAAAGATTTGCAGGTTTTGGTCTGTGCTTGGGCTTGTGCGGCTTGCAAATGTGCTTACACCTGTGAGCAGACTTTTCATTTCGGGATTTTCTAATGAAATAAACAAATCAATGTATAATAAGTAGTTGTGTGAAATTTTTGCAGGCATTTGATTTTGCAAACAATTAAGATTTAAGTCCAAAACGGCACATACGAAGCACAGGCATAAAATTTACGAAAAACTGTCATGCAATTAAGGATTTGTGGGTAGGGGAGTTATTTTCTTTATTTGAACAAATTAGTTAAACAGCCCTCTCGCACAGCCCTAAAAACCAAAAAGAGGACCTAAGTCCTCTAAATATCTCTGAGAATTATTTTCGATAAGCCCATAATAGGTTGAGGGGAAGGAAGGTTCCTTTCAACAGGAGCTTCATTGTTCGTGCTGCGCACGCAACGAAACTCTAGCTGTTAGCAGTAGTTTTTTTTATTTAAATATTTTGTCATACCATTTTCCGACATCGTCTCTTATTAGTTCATGATATTCATAAATTGTCAATGCTAAATCAAAATCTGCTCTTTTAGATTGGTATTTATTTACAGAGAAGTAGCCGTAAAAATTCCCCTCTTTGTCCACAACGACCGGAGGGTCATTTGAATATGAATTCCAGGGGCAATAGGAATTGTATTTTGAACCATAAGTTCCGTAAGCATTCCAAATAGAATTGGAATTGTATTTTGAACCATAAGTTCCGTAGGCGTTCCAAATGGAATTAGAGTTGTACTTGTCACAATTTAAACAACCTAAGTATTCATCATGGTTTTTCCCTCCGTAAAGATGTAATGTCTGTGCAACAATGTTTGTGGACATTAGAAGTCCCAAAAACATAAGTAAAATAATCTTTTTCATATTGTATCTTTTTTTAAATTGTTGGTAACGGTTTGCAGCTACCCGAAGGTGACGATTTCGAAGCGATTTATTGTCAACTAAGCAGAAACTTAGATAGAAGTACAAAGCTTGATTTAACCAATAACCCGCCACTTTTGGGTAGCTGATGTTGAACTAAACCTTCGGTAGCTGTTGCCGGCTTTATAATGTTTTCACGAATGTAATTATTTTTAAATTAAAAAGCCATAATTTTAAGTTAATAAAAAAGAGGACCGAAGTCCTCTAAATATCTTTCTGAATTATTGTCGATAACGCCATATTAGGTTGGCGGGAATCTCGTCTGTGGGACGAGATCAATGTTTGTGCTGCGCACGCAAGGAAACGCTAGCTGTTGGCAGTTCGGCTTTTATATTTTAAGTTTTGTAACCCTTCTATTAAAATACTTGCTCAATAGTTTAACTGAAATACGCGAAGGCGTTATATAAAATAGCAGATTTCGAAGTAAAATTGCTAATGGATTACTCAATTGACCTATTTTACCCAAACGTAAACTCTCTTGATTAATTTGTTTTGCTCGGTCAAAGTGAAGTTCTTCGTAGCGATTATAGGCTTTTTCTGTTAGACCAAATTTGTCAATACATTTGGCTAATAAATAAGCTCCTTCCATAGCTGTGCATCCTCCTTGACCAAGATTTGGTGTTGTGGGATGTGCGGCATCTCCAATTAAGGTTACATTCCCTTTTGTCCAACCTTTTTGAGGTTTTCTGTCTATTAAGCTGTTTTTTAAAATGTGTTCTGTATTGTTAATCAAGTC
>CAMDAB010000130.1 GCA_945888475.1 Saprospira grandis DSM 2844
CACATGAGCGAAGAATCAGATGCGGTTGAATTTGTTCTATTACGAAACGGATTTGATTTCATGTCCATCAAAACTGAGTATGAGGAATTGTACGAACTATGTCAAGTTGAGGCAGAAGAAGATGGAGATTGGCTTCGAACAACGGCTTATGAGAGATTTCTTAACAAACTGAGCGACAGGGAGAACCTGGTCATTTTTTCAATCACATCATACGGAATCGCCTGCGGCCCCGTGTATGCTACCTTGGATATTTGTGTTAATATGGCATATAGGAAGGATAATATGCATTGAAGTTGATTTAAACGGGAACATGCTGTGGACGACAAGGGGGCATTGGAAAATTATCAGGTGAAATAAAATTCCGCAGTTAAATGTAATTAAATGAATTATGACTAATTTTAATGGAATAAATATATCAAAATGTAAATTTAAAAAAATATAATATGCTTAGATTAAACCTAGAAATTCCGCAAGAATTATACTGTCCCAAAACTGGTAATCAGATATATGGAGGTAATCCTGAGGACATGCAAAGTCCGGCGATGCTGTTTTCCTACACTCATAACAATTCCACTTTCAACCATGTCAGACATGATCATAAAGAATGGCTGAGTGAATGTCTTGAAGAAGCCAAAAATGGAGCAGATATTTACGCCGTTTTTCGTGAAAAATTTGAAAGTAATTCTGACCTGGTTCTATTTTGCATGAACGACAGTACAGATATCTGTATTGACATGTCATACGAAGTCGAGATAGATTACGATGATGATGAGGATGATGAGGATGAGGAATATTTTGACGATGAAGCGTAGTTGCCTTTTTAATAACCGTAAAATGAATTAGTATGAGAATTTTGGAGTTGACCGACTATGGAACCTTTTACTGCCCTATGACAGGCGCTTTTCTTTTTAACCAATACGACAGTGGCGATTCTGATGCTGTTGAATTTGCTTTTTTATGGGATATTTCGGAATTTGTAAGCATAAAACCGGAATATGAGGAATTGTATGCCCAATGTGAAGCGGAAGAAGAAGAAATGGAAATGCAAAAGTCGGCTTATGAAATTTTTCTGGAGAAGTTAAGCCAGCGCAATGAGTTGTTAATTTTTTCCTTTGAATCTCAGGGTATGGCCTGCGGCCCCGTTTCGTCTACAGTGGATTATTGTATAAATATGGCTTACAGGAGGGAATTAGTAAAGCATATTGACTTATAAAATATTGGAAAATAACACCATTATGAAAGACTTTATCCTTGATATTTTTAAAAAAAGGTATGATAATAATCCAAATTCATTATCATTCTCAAACCTTCTGAATGACTATATCGACAGTATCTTCAGTGAACCGGAGCGAATTTTTTACGAGCTTTTACAAAATGCTGATGATGCGGGTAATTCATCGGATATTAGGTTTAATATTTTTCTTTTGGATGATTATCTAGTCGTAAATTACAATGGTAAACATTTTGACGAAAATGACCTCAACAGCTTATGCGATATAACGCAAAGTTCAAAACACCAAATATCTGATAAAATTGGCTATAAAGGAATTGGTTTCAAATCAGTTTTTCGCTTATCTAATTGTGTCTATATACGTTCTGGAAAGGATTGCTGTTTCCGTTTTGATAAAAATTATGAAATGCAGGGAGAAAAAGGTATTCCCTGGCAAATAGTCCCGATTTGGACAGAAATGAATGAAATTCCGAATAAAGTTTCCAATAAACTCGACTTGACAAGCGATGAGGGCATCACAATCATTCTTAAAGTTAAACCTGAATTCAAACAAGATGATCTCAGAAAAAAGATTAAATCCGTTTACAAAAAATATAAGTTATTACTATTTCTGCGCAACGTAAAGGAAATTAATTTATATGAAAATGACCTGCTTTTGCTGCAAAGCAAGAGAACAGACTCTGACGATGGGATGAGCCGTAAACTAGAGCTTATACTCGACGGTAAAAATAAAAACCAGGAACAATACATAGCATCAGAATTTGAGATTAAAATACCAGAAGAACTAAGTAAAGGACTGGAAAATTTATCCAAAACTGAATGTCCGGATAAAATTAAAAATGCTAAATACACAAGTATAACATTGGCCTCTGCTGTGGACAAGGAAGGAAATTTTATCATTGCAGGAAACAATGAGATTTATGTTTATTTGCCAACAGACATAAGAAAAGATTTTCCTTTTATAATAAATGCAGAATTCCTGACCAACCCAGCCAGATCGGAACTATTGAAAACTCCCAATAGCTGGAACGATTTTTTATTTGAAAATCTTGGCATATGCCTCTTTGAATGGTTGGGACAGATTGCAAATTCCGGAAACGAACAATATCTGCTCCAGCTGCCCAAACTGATCAGAGAAGAATATTCTGTTGACAATATAAACACTTGGGACTACACGCTTAAAAAAGCTTACAATGATGGCCTTGAAAAAGGGATGGAAAAGGTACCATTTTTACCTGAATTACAAGGCGGCAATTTGGTATTGCTAAAAGACGGTGTGGTTGACCAAACTCATTACTGCAGTAATTTTAGTGATAATATTAGTTATGTAGAGGAAGAAATTAAACTTAATAAGCCGAAGACAATAAACCCCAAAGTAATTAACCCGGAACTGCAGGATTTGGAGAAACTTTTCAAACTGGGTACAGAAAAATTCAATGTAGAACTACTCTGCTCCATGCTGAAAAGGCCGGGATTCAAAACAAAACTTAGCCTTACTGAAGAAAAGAAACTTATAGAATTTTTATCCACTGCCATAGAACAGATCAATTCAAAACATGAACAGAATAGTTGGAATGAGGCCCTTTCGGAAACTGATTTTATTCTGACGGAGGAAGAAAATACTTTCAGAACGCCCAAAGAACTGTTTTTTTCGCTTGGCGATATTGATTTAAGCAGTTTGCCCGCAGAGCTGATTTTGCAATTTGTCAACTCCGAATTAGTCTCCATCTTGGAGAAAAAGGCGCTGCAATGGCTGGAACGTTTGGGCGTTTTATATCCCCATGCACATGAAATTATCTCAAGAACAGTTGCTGAATTTCTTTCAGATGCTAAGCTGAACAATAAAAATATAATTGAAATCAGCAGATATATATTTGAAAACAGGTCAAAATTGACTGAAAAGGAATATAAAATTTTGAGCGCCAAGTTGCCCGTATTGACGAAATCAAATCAGTTGATAGTAGGTTGGAAATGTTATATGTCAGATGTTTATGCACCGGAACTTTGTATAGAAAACTTAATTTCTGAGGGTATAGATTTTGTTTCTGAAGAATACATAGTAAATAAAGAAGATGAAGTCGAAATTTCAAATTGGTACTATTTTTTCAAAAAGCTATCTGTACAGTCAAGAATGTATCCCATGGAATGGACTGTCAAGTTGATATCAGGCCAGGTAAAGACATTCCCTGCTGGCGAGGAATATTGCCGATATCTGAGAAATGAGGGTTTGGGTTATAATTTTGAGGTTGAGAATTTCTTTAAATTGACTTTGTTGGATGTCATCGGAGAAAATTACCATTTTGCGCTGCAGTTTTGGGAGATATTTTCAAAAGAAAACAGGGTTTGGGAGCATGTAAGAACCGCAGATAGAAGATTCAAATTTATAGAAAATAATCGGGCCATTAAAAGAGAAAATCGCTTAAGCTATTTTCAGTATTATGTCCGGAATGTAAAATGTATTCCATCCTTTGATTCTGAGGAACTTTATTCGGGAAAAGAAATTTACTCCAACCGTTTCAAAGACATACTTTCAGGTTTTCGGCCTGTAGCAGCAGTCGAATTGACACATGATATAGAGGAACATCTGGGTATTATTACGGAACTTTCCCCTGAACTTATATTGTCACTTTTGACTGAAATTGCTGCCGGGCAACATTTTAATGCTGATATCCTAAAAAGGATTTCATTGCTTTACGAGCGCTTGGCATTGGAATGGAAAAGTTACAGCGAGGAAGATAAAGGCAATTTCACGGCATGGTCAGCAGCGAATAGTCTACTCTCGGAAGCAAACAGTTTCGAACCTGTAGCAAAGCTCTATTTTTTTGACCTGACCAATTTCAATCTACCGCAACAGTCAAGACATTTCATGAAATTTTCCGGGCTGAGCCATGAACATCAGTTTCGGGTTGCACAGCTCTTTGGTGTAAGAGTAGTTAAAGAGGATGATTTGCTTTTCAGCTGCATAAAACCTGTCTTTGATGCTGAATTAACTAAGATATTAAAGGAAAGAATACCTGCTATAAGTTTCCTTTACGTTTCGGAATATGGTGGCGAATTAGATGAGAAGATCACCGCTATAAAAAATACCTTATCCGATTATGAATTTTTAAGTTGTAGTGCTTTGCACCTGAAATTCAAAAACGGAGAACAGGAAATATACCAAACAGATGTTAATGCCGGAATAGAAGCGCAAAATATTTACCACACAGGCAATTGGGATGCGCCTGAAGTTTTGTATGATTTAATTCCAATTTTGTGCAATATTCTCTGCCTGCAAAAACAGGAGCGCGAGCTTCAGCTAGTACTTACCCTGGATGACAATAACCTTATAAAATGGCTTAAGAATGCTGGCGCGGAAGATAAGGTAGCAGAATCTATTAAAAATGAATACGTAAAAACTTACCATGTACTTAAGTCTACAACAATCAATCCGCTCGGTACAAAAACTGCGGCTGAAACAGAAATACAATACGAAGCAGAGACTGAAACTGAATTAGGCACATCAGAACCGATTTCAGAGGAAACGGAAAACCCTTTTACCTCAATTGAAATTTCTCTGCCAGAAGAGAATGAGCATGACCTTCCAGAAATTGGACGGAGAGGAGAAAAGTATGTTTATGAATTGCTTATCAATGAAAATCCACAAAAGACAATAATTTGGGAAAATGAAACCATTGAGTCTCTAATTGCCTATGACATAAAAATACTTGGTAATTCAGTTGAATATATTGAGGTAAAAAGTACCATTTCAAATTACTTAACAGGTTTTTATATTTCTGAAAATGAATTCAATATGATGTTGTCTATGGGTGAAAATTATAAAATTTACAGGGTTTATAACTTGAATTCTATACCTGCTTATCAAATTTTGACTTCCGGTGACATTCAGTTTATTCAGTTCAAAGATGGGGTAATTGCTATGATTGGTGAGAACAAGTGATTTCTATGTATTAGCCATAAAAATGAAGACAAGTAATTTAATACCATTTGTACTTAGTTTTTTTGAGAAATGAAGTTGTAACTGTAAATCAAAATCTTATTTTTAATGTAAATCCGATATGATAAAATGGGTAAAGAATTTTTCCTGTCTGAAAAGCATTTAGCAACAGAAATTAAGCAGCTGATAGTACAAAGCCGAGAGCAAGTGGCGGTGGCAGTGAATTCGGCCATTACAATGCTCTATTGGCAAATAGGCAAACGAATTAAGGAAGAAGTTTTACAAAACCAACGGGCAGAATATGGCAAAGAGATTGTTTACCTGTTGAGCATTGAATTAACTGCTGAATATGGTAAGGGCTGGAGCGAAAAACACCTTAGACATTGTTTACGTTTTGCGGAGACTTTTCCTGAATTTGAAATTGTCTCTACACTGTGGAGACAATTTAGCTGGTCACATATTAAAGAAGTGATCTATATCGAAGACCCTTTAAAACGTGAGTTTTACATTGAAATTAGTAAAATCGAAAAATGGAGTGTACGCACATTTAGAGAACGTATCAACTCGATGCTTTATGAGCGTACAGCTATCAGTAAAAAGCCGGAATTAACCATTCAAAACGAGTTGGAATTGCTTAAAAACAGTCAGCAAATTTCGCCTGATCTGGTTTTCAGAGACCCTTATTTCCTTGACTTTTTAGGTTTAAACGATACCTATTCTGAAAAAGATTTAGAAGATAACATATTGGTTGAACTTCAAAAGTTTATTATTGAACTGGGGTCAGATTTTGCCTTTATGGCAAGACAAAAACGAATAATTATTGATAATGAAGACTATTATCTGGATTTGCTTTTCTACCACAGGCGTTTAAAATGTTTGGTTGCCATTGAGTTAAAACTTGGCAAATTTGAAGCGGCTCACAAAGGACAGATGGAATTATATTTAAGATGGTTGGAAAAATTTGAAATGCTGGAAGATGAAAACCCTCCATTAGGTTTGATTTTGTGTGCATCAAAAAATCAGGAACATGTGGAATTACTAAAATTAGAAAACAGCAACATTAAGGTTGCAGAATACTTAACCCAACTCCCTGATTTTAAATTGATAGAACAAAAACTACATCTGGCAATAGAAATAGCCCGAAATAAAACTATAATGAATGATTAAAAACGAATAGCATATAAAATATATTTTGTTTGTAAGCCTTTACTTAGATACGGAATTAAAAAACCTTATGGAAATTGTGCTTAGGAATTAAGTGTTCACGTTTTTGCCTGTTAACGTAACGTGAACATTCAATATTTGTGAACAAATTAAAAATAAAATTAATTGACTCCTCATTTAAACCACCGAAGTAAGATTGCTAAATAAATAAAAAAATCCAAAATGAAAGAACAGCAAAAATATCAAGTATCTAAACATAAGGATTACTTTACATTGGTCTCTCCTCAAGGAAAAGCCATACTTTATCAATACCCTTCGGGTGTTACGACAGTGGAAGAAATTGCAAATCTTACAGTGGAAGAACTTAATCTGATTGATGCCAAATCTGAAAGTGAAAGCATTATTTATCGGGCATACAGCTTTTTTGGAGCGTTTTCTTATCACTTGAATTTTTATTATGATCTCTGCGAATTCAGCACTGATCTATTTCGCAGAGAAGATTATCGACTTCTGCTTAAATTATCGGCATCTGATATACTCATCATCAGAACACTTTTTCAGGAATTTGAGGAAAAAATCAAATTAAACAGCATTACCGATTGGGTATTAGGGCATATAGACAGTGGTCAGCTGATTAAAGATAAGGAACTCGATAAAGTATGGAAAAAACGCCTTGATATCATCAGACCGTTTCTTCCCTTTTTCAGAAAGGAAAGCAGAAAAATGAGCGCCCGCGAATTGGACTTCAAGTTTATCTCTTATACTGTTAAACATCCGGCATATACTCAAACAGTCGAAAAAGAAAACTCCGTAAAAGAGGTAGATCCAAATAACGTATTAGCCATACTTGAAGATAGTTTTGATTACATTAAAGTTCCTGCATCGGAGTTTGATTTCAATGATGAGGACTTTTTGCAGGCTCGTGAACATGCAGTTGCATTGGCATTGAAGATAAAAAAAGACAAGAAATCTTACAATGGCATTGAGTTGATTTTAAACTACCAAAGAATGAACAGTAAAGGAATCTGGGTTGACAAAAAGTATAAGATTCTGACAGGTAAAAGAATGGGTACCGATAAAATTCTTCCCTCCATGAGAGAAGAAGTAGCTCTGCTGATTAATATGGGTATGGTTTTTCCAATAGGATACACGCATTTTAATGAGGAGTATTATGGGCAAGTGAATATATACCCAACAAGTATGTACTATTTTACAGCTTGATAAAATTGAAATTAAGGAAAGCTAAGTTATAAAATTGAAAATAAAGATTAAGAAACAGAATTATTCTCAAAATAGGAACTATGGCCATTCACCTTAATATATAGGATTTACTTTCAGCCCGAACTGTTGAAACATTTAGGATTGAGTATAAGCAAGGCATTGATAATCTACTGAACCTGCTCTTAGAAAGTGTCTTTGGATATACAGTTAGAGATATAGCTGGAGACATAGATATTGATATTAAAAGCATTGAAAGTAAATCTATTAAAGCATTTGAAATCATTGATGGAGATATAGCTAGAGATATAGCTGGAGGTATAGCTGAGAAAACGAAGCTTGCACTAATATCTGCTATGAATGCTGAGGGAAGAAATGAAATAATGGCAGATATAAAACTTGTAAACAATGTTAAAAACTACAATACCTATATAGCTCCACTTTTAGCAATTAACTGGCTCACTATGACCATCCCCGATAAACCCACAAGTCCCAAACAACAGTACCTGACTACCCTGAAAGGCAGAATGGTACTGAAATTTTTAATAATGAAAGGATTGCTTCCGCATTGAATGATAATACAGTGTTCACCCTCTAAACCCCCATCCCCCATCAAAAATGAATTTAAAAAACCTTTTAGAAATTGTGATCTGAAGATAAGGTCACCCCTATGGGGCTTTTTTCAACTTATCCAATTTTTGCTAAGAACAGTTGACTCCTACGGAGCCATTTTTCGCTCCAGCGGAGCGACCTGTTCTTAGTTTAAGATTAAAAACAATTTTTTAGCCCCATAGGGGTGTCCTGTAAAAAACTACCTGTTTGATTGGCAATGTTTTGGGAATATGCTGGTTTAAAAATTCAACCCTTGATGCTTATAAGTAAATATAAATTGAATTTTTAATTAGATATATCATATTTTTATGTACAAATTAAGTATTGATAACATCAAGTAAGAAAGTCAGTAGTAATATACCTGATACAAACAAAGGTATGCGAACAAATGAAAGTAAAAAGTGGGGTGAAAAGTGGGGTGAAAAGTGGGGTGAAAGATGGGAAAAATTGTGGCCCGAGATAGAAAGCTGGTGGAAAGAGGAAATAGGCTTAAGTCTTAGTAATAGCGAGATAAAAATTGTGGATATGATGGCTGTTATACCTGATATTTCAATGATTACTCTAGCCGAAACCATTGGAATCGTGGAAACTGCCATTGGCAAAAATATCAGGAAACTCAAAGAAAAGGAAATTATATTACGTGTAGGTCCAGCAAAAGGTGGGTATTGGAAAATTATCAGATAGTCCATGCAGACTTCATAAAAAGTAATAAATCACAACAAATGGCGATAGTTAATGAACTCTTCAAATCTTTCACTGCGTGGAGCTCTCTCGTTTTTTGGGACGAGATCGGTTCCTCTAAGCGGCAATGAAATACCGCACTCCATTGCGCTTGTTTTTCTCAAAGGATAAAGCCGTTTGGTCTCGTCTACATGACGAGACAAATTAAAAATTTACAAATTGAAACCCATTTTCAAATTGTCTCATTTTCAAATTACCAAATTGAAAAAATCTTTCCTCTTCAACTCTTCAACTCATCAAATCTTTCCTCTCATCATGATCAACCCTCACCTCTCCTTTGCCAAACAATTCCCAGAGCCTTTGCAGCAGCTTGCCCGCAGCCTGTCGGAAAAACTGGAAGAAGGACATATCTGCATCGACCTGAATGCTGAGGCGGAGTTTGCAGAAATTGTGAAGCAAAATCCGCAACTGCTCGAGTTGGATAATATGCAGCAGCCATATAGCCCACAGCCCTTTGTCAGGTATCGAAACCGGATTTATTTTCACCGCTATTTTCGTTACGAAAATATCATTCTGGATAAAATCAGGGCAATGGTGGAGGCCTCGGCAGCTTTTAGAAATAACAGAAAAACAGCCCTGTTAAATATAAAAGAGAGCTTGGCTGCACTTTTCAACCGCAGGGCCGAAGGCCCGGACATGCAGCTCTGCGCAGCAATATCGGCTTATCTGAGTAATTTTTGTATCATCACAGGTGGACCCGGAACAGGAAAAACCAGCACCGTAGCCAAACTACTTTCGCTGCTCTTCAGGGAAAAACCCGAAATGCGCGTATCAGTTGCAGCGCCTACCGGAAAAGCAGCAGCAAGGCTCAATGAAGTTTTTTCGCAATATGCCAATCCTGCCGATGACGCGGAAATTACAGCAAAAATCAATGCCATCGAAGCCGGTACCATACATCGTTTGCTGGGCGGTTATAAAAAATTCAGACACAATGCCGATAATCAACTCGAGGCCGACCTGGTAATTGTTGACGAATGTTCCATGATAGATGCCTCGCTGATGGCAAAATTAATGAGTGCTATTCCAAACAATAGCCGACTTATATTACTGGGCGACCGCAATCAGCTCAGTTCGGTCGAAGCGGGCAGTATCTTTGCCGATTTGTGTGTTGCAGGACTCGAAACGGGCAATTTTTTCACGGAAGATTTTGCATCTTTTGTAAGGCATTTTGGGCTTGAGGGGTTGAAGCGCAAGGCGGAGAAAAATCTGCTCAGCGACCTGGTCACCGAGCTCAATTACAGTCACCGTTTTCTCGCCGATGGAGATATAGGCAAATTTAGCCGACTCACTATTTCGGGCG
>CAMDAB010000131.1 GCA_945888475.1 Saprospira grandis DSM 2844
AACGGTGTGGACATTCCGGGTCTCGACCCTGATAAAAACACCTTGCAGATGGATATTTTCCCGACCAACCTTATCAGTAATGTCACGGTCAACAAAACTTTCACTGCCGAATTGCCTGCCGATTTCACTGGCGGCTTACTCAATATCGAAACTAAAGACTTTCCTGAGCAGCGTGTATCTGTAGTTTCTTTCGGAACTGCATACAATCCTCAGGTGCATTTTAATAAAAATTACCTATCATATAAGGGTGGGAAAACCGATTTTCTCGGGTTCGATGATGGTACTCGCGCGCTTCCTGCGGGTTCTACAAACTCCGTAGTTCCTACTCCTTTTAACGGTTTTCCTCAACAATCAGTCCTCAATTATATTAACAGTTTTTCCAAAACATTGGCAACTGAACGTAGACTTAGTTTGCTCGACATGAATCTTGGTTATTCTTTTGGTGACCAAATTACATTGAAAAATAGAAAAACAGGAGAACTCTCTCAAAATAAATTGGGATATACATTCTCCTTGACATATAAATCTGATTACAAATTTTACGACGATGTAAGCTACGGTGAGTATCAAAGAAATATCAATCCATCAGAATTTGAATTGGCTTATGCAACTCGTCAGCGAGGTGAATTCAGTGAACGTAATTTCTTAATTGGCGCAATTGGTGGTCTTGCATATAAAACACCTACATCGAAGTTGAAAATGACTGTAATGCATTTGCAAAACGGTGAGGCAAAAGCAGGTAAATTCTTCATTGAAAATAATTCATCTGCAGTAGGTCAATCTGGATATGAGGCTTATTCTGACAATATTGAATACAATCAGCGTTCACTCAGCAATATTCTTATCAACGGTACCCACGTTTTAACAAAATCGAAATGGGAAATCGACTGGAGACTTTCGCCAACTTACTCTTCTTCGATGGATCCGGATATCAGAAAAACGGCTTTTAGTTATGACGGTACTTATACTTTCTCTTCAGGTGAAGCGGGTAACCCATCCAGAATCTGGCGCGCTTTAAATGAATTGAATGCCGTTGCAAAAATTGATTTGACCAAAAAATACAGACTTGCAGGCTCAGAGGCTAAATTGCGTTTCGGTGGGGCGCATACTTACAAAGTAAGAGATTATAGCATACGTCTGTATGAAATTCTATTCTCAAGACCTCAATCCTGGTCTGCTCCCGATGCTAATCTTGTTTTAGCTCCTGAAAATATTTATACAAATTCGGTAAACGGATCTTATATCCAATCAGGCAATGCCAATCCTAATCCGAATCAGTATAGCTCTAATGTAAACAACTCAGGTTTGTATGTATCGAATGAAGCAACCTTCTTCAAAAGATTCAAGACAATCATAGGTTTGCGTGCAGAATACTTCGTACAACGTCATACGGGACGCGATATTCAGTTTGCAGGTGGCGATCCTAACGGTAATAATTTGCAGAATGAAAAGGTATTGGAAACCATTAATCTGTTCCCTTCTTTGAACCTGGTCTACAATATTACGCCCAAACAAAATCTTCGTTTGGCTTATTCCAGAACTGTTGCTCGACCTTCTTTCAAAGAGCTTTCATACGCTCAGATTCTCGACCCGATTACCAACCGTATTTTTAATGGTAGCTTATTTGCATATTCGAGCATCGTTGAGGGTCAGAGAGTTTTTAGTTGGGATGGCAATCTGAAAGAAACTGATATTGATAATCTCGATATTCGTTGGGAACTCTTCTTTAAAGAGAATCAGATGATTTCAGTGAGTGGTTTCTTCAAAAATTTCCAAAACCCGATAGAGCTAGTTCGTATTCCTGAGCAGCAAACAAGTACCGAATATCAAACCAGAAATGTAGGAACTGGACAGCTTTTAGGTCTTGAATTCGAATTGAGAAAGAACTTTGGTTTTATCGTACCTGCACTATCAAAATTGAGTGTGAATACCAATGTCACCTTGGTTAAATCACAAATTACAATGACCGATCTCGAATTCAATGCTAGAAACAGCTATGCAAGAGTAGGTCAGACAATCGAGAGAACCCGCGATATGGCTGGTCAGTCTCCTTATGTAATCAATGCAGGCTTGAGCTATAACAGCGAAGAATTGGGTCTAGATTTTGGTGTTTTTTACAATGTGAAAGGTCCAACCCTTGCGATTGTAGGAACCGGTCTTGCTCCGGATATTTACGATGAGCCTTTCCACAGCTTAAATCTGAGTGTCATTAAAAAATTCGGAAAGGACAAAAACACTACGGTCGACTTTAAGGCCGGTAATTTGCTCAACGACAGAATTGAAAGTTTTTACCGTTCGTTCAATGCTACTAAACAGGCATTCAACAGTATCAATCCAGGTATGACCTTCAGTTTTGGTGTGAGTCACAAATTTTAATTAGGATAGGATTGGGTGGTACCTACCTGTACAAAACGGTACAAAAAGCTTTTCATATAGCTGCTCTGTTTCAAGGACGGAGCGGCTTTTTTTGTGTTTTTTATTATCTTTGTATCAAATAGAAGACAGACCAAATGAGCAATAATGGAAAAATATTGAATGACCCGATTTATGGGTTGATTGAAATTCCCTACGGAATTATTTACGATCTAATGGAGCATCGCTATTTTCAGCGTTTGCGTCGAATTAATCAGCTAGGTTTTACCCAATATGTCTATCCAGGTGCTACACATACCCGTTTTAACCATACGCTAGGTGCCCTTCACCTGATGCAAAAGGCCATCAGAACCCTATTGGCAAAAGGTATTGAAATTAGTCCGGAAGAAGCCGAGGCGGCCTCAATTGCCATCTTACTGCATGACATCGGGCATGGGCCATTTTCTCATTGTCTGGAATATAATCTGTTGCCGATTGAACACGAGGAGCTGTCCATCGCCTTTATGGAAAAGCTCAATGAGGAGTTTGGCGGAAGGCTAAGTCTGGCAATTCGAATATTCAAAAATGATTACCACAAAAAATTTCTGCATCAGCTGCTATCCGGGCAATTGGATATGGACCGTATGGATTATCTTACCCGCGACAGTTTCTTTACAGGGGTTTTGGAAGGTGTAGTTGGTTATGACCGCATCATTAAAATGTTGAATGTGCACAATGGAGAATTGGTCATTGAGCATAAAGGCCTTTACTCAGTTGAAAGTTTTCTGGTCTCGCGCCGCCTCATGTATTGGCAGGTTTATCTGCACAAAACAGTGGTCTGTGCAGGGGAAATGACCATTGCAGCTATCAAACGTGCCCGTGAGCTGGTAAAAAGCGGCACAACTTTTAATTTGTCGAAAAGTTTGAATTTTTTTCTGGACGGAGCCTTTACAAAAGATTCCCTGCACAGCGACCGGGATTCCATTCTGCATCATTTTTCCAGATTAGACGACACAGATATCCTCACTGCCTTGAAAGCCTTTGGCGAATCGGATGATTTTGTACTTTCATTCCTTTCGCAAAGCCTTGTAAGTCGTAAACTCTTCAGGGTAAAAATGCAGACCGAGCCATTTGCCGACGATTATATTGCAAGCATAAAGGAGCAAACTATGAAACAATTCTCTATTTCTGCTGCTGATGTCAAATACCTGGTTTTTGGTGGGCAGGAAACAAATAAGGCCTATGTTACGGGTTCAAAAGAGATTATGATAAAATTGCCCTCTGGTGAGGTGAAGCCCATGTCGGAGTGGAGCGAGTACCATATTCCGGGTAGGGAAGTGGTAAAGCATTTTGTATGCTATCCGAAAAATTTGATAATTTAGATGTAAGGGTGAAAGAAGCGAAGAGGAAAGATTGAAAGAAACGAAGAGAAAAGATTGAAAGAAGCGAAGAGGAAAGATTGAAAGAAACGAAGAGAAAAGATTTATCTCTTCATTTAGACGAGATTCCAAACGGCCCTCGAATGCCCCCCCGATAGCTATCGGGGCTATCGGGGGGGCCTTTGAGAAAAATATGCGGTATTTTAATGCCGTTGAAAACGATAAAGGCGTCCCGAAAGGACGCCTTTATCGTTTATTTTTCATCAGAATTATTTCTGCGAAGTTTTTTTCTTATCTACAAACAATGCCGTGATGGAACGGTGTTCGTGTGTATTTCTTATGGCTCTCGAGAAAAGTTTTGCGCTGGAAACAACCTTAATTTTTGGACTTTCTTTTTTGAGTGGAATTGTATCTGAAACGACTAATTCTGTAAGATGCGATTTTTCGATACGCTCGTATGCAGGACCTGAAAGTACAGCATGCGTACAAAAAGCACGGACGCTTTTTGCACCCTTATCGACCAGGGCCTGTGCAGCAGTGCATAATGTACCTGCAGTATCAATGATATCGTCTACCAAAATTACATCTTTACCTTCAACATCACCAATAACAGTCATTTCAGCAATTTCATTGGCTTTTTTGCGGTACTTGTCGCAGATGACCAAACCTGTATCGAAATGTTGTGCATATACTCTTGCGCGCTTGGTACTTCCCACATCGGGCGAGGCGAAAATTACATTCGATGTATCTTCCTTATCTAGGTAATTGAAAAATATTGCTTCGCTCTTGAGGTGATCCACCGGAATGTCGAAGAAACCCTGGATCTGATCGGCGTGTAAGTCCATGGTCATAATTCTGTCGGCACCGGCTACTGTAAGCAGATTGGCAACGAGTTTGGCACCAATGGCAACACGGGGCTTATCCTTACGGTCCTGACGGGCAAATCCGAAATATGGAATCACCGCTGTGATATAACCTGCTGAGGCTCGTTTCGCAGCATCAATCATTAGCAGCAGTTCCATCAGGTTTTCTGTAGGCGCAAAGGTCGATTGTATAAAAAACACATAAGCCCCCCTTACCGATTCCTGAATATTTGCCTGAAATTCACCATCGCTAAAACGCTCGATGGTCATATTTCCAAGGGGCTGTCCGTAATAATCCACAATTTTTTCTGCTAGGTAACGCGACTGGCTGCCTGCAAAAAGCTTTACATCGCTGATAAATTCTGCCATGACAAAGAGTTTGAAAATTTATAATTAGGTGTTATAATGTATAATTTAACGCGCCGCAAAATTAAACTTTTTTAGTACAAAAAAAGACTTTTCGCCTGTTGGAAAAGTCTTTTTACTAAATCAGGTGGAAGTTTTTTTACCCTGACGCATGCCGTATTCTATCTTGTCAATCCTTATACCATTAAGTTTTTTAGCGCCGGTACGCAGTAGATAGATTTTCTGTTCCTTTTTCGTTCCGTCTTCGATTGTGGTGAGCAAGATACATTCCCTGTCTTGCCTAAGCGTAAAATCTCGAAATTTTGTTTCTTTTGCTTTTTTTATCATGAAGTTTTTGGGTTCATTTTCCTTGTCTCGACCATCGGCGAAAACCAGGTACTTCCGCAATTTTTCCTTTTTTCCTTTTTGTATTTTTTTTAATTCGAATTTAAAAGAAAGTCCGTCATCAGGGTAAATTCTGGTAAAATCTTTGAAGTCTTCATTGTCGATGTATTCAGAAAAAGGATAAACTACTTCTCCCATCAGCGTATCAATATCCAGTACTTTCAGATCAACATCATGGGTAAAAAATTTACTATCCCTGACATTGATATGATGGGGTGGCGTATTGAGATAATAGGTTCGTTCACTCGCTACGCTTTCGGGTTTGAAAAGGATTTTATAGCAGTAGCCGTTGTTGACATAAAAATGTATGTAACCCTGTATGTTGGGGTTCATATAATCAACAAGTACCATTTCGAAATAATATTTGGTTTCAAGGATGTCTTTTGTGTTGGCAATGCCCATTCTGTATGGTTTCGATTCGTTTTCCCCTTTTACGCCACTGGTAGTGAATATCGTTTTTTCGGTAATGGTAACCGATGCCGACTCTATTTTTAGAATCACTGAGCCCAGTTTTATAGGGTCCTCAAAATTAGCGGCACTAAGTTTTCCTTTTACCGGAACAAAGCTGTAGCCGTGAAAGTCTTCCAGCCTTTGAAATAACCTGTCATTTGAGTAAGTATATTCTCTCGGTGGTTTTTGCTGCTCATTGATTTCCTGTGCGCAAACTACCGATCCCAGAAAGAGCAGTGCAATTATCAAATATTTCATAATTTTATTTTTTTAATATCTTGATAGGTCTTTAATACTTCCTGTATCTGACCTGATTCGGTACTTTTAATTAAATCCGATAAGCTAACTTTTGCAGTATCCTCAAATTCTATACCGACAAAATCTGCTTCATTGTAAGTGTAGATATTCCAATTGCCTTCACTATATTCCAACGCTGTCATATTTTCCATCCAATCCCCCGAATTGAGGTAGGTTACTTTTCCTTTATCGTTTTCGGCTTCCCGAATCTGAGGGCGGTGTATATGTCCGCAGGCAACATAATCATAACCTTTTTCTATGGCTACTTCAATGGCTTTACTTTCGAAATTACTCACTTTTTGAACAGCCGATTTAACACTGCTTTTGAGTTTTTTTGAAAAATGAGTTGGTTTTAAACCAAATTTTTTTCTGATTCTGTTGATAAAACGATTAAAAACAATAATTGAATCATAACAGCGGCCAGCAATTTTTGCCATCCAGCGACCATGTGTAATAGAACCGTCGTAGATGTCACCATGAAAAATCCACACAAGCTTGCCATCCAATTCAAGCAAAAGTTTGTTTTCTAACTTTATATTGCCAAATTTGAAGGGCAGGAGCCGACGCAGACTGTCGTCGTGATTACCTGGAAGATAATATACCGGTACGCTGGCAGCAATATCAATAAACTCCCTTATTACTGCCCAGTGTGCAGCTGGAAAATAAGCTGTGCTAAACTGCCAGATATCGATAATGTCGCCATTCAATACCAAGAGTTTTGGATCAACCGATTTGAGATACTTCAATAGGCAGACAGCTTCACAGCCTCGGGCTCCCAAATGGATATCCGATAATATGAGTACATCAATCTGCCTTTTGTTCATTGGGTTAAATTAGGGATTTCAGGTAATGGTGTCTTAGTCTGTTTTTTTACCGACAAACATCATGTACTGCCAGGTACCCATGTAAACACTATGCACTTTTTCAACAACCGGGCTGAACAAGTTTTTGAGCAGTGGCACAAGGTGGCTGTCCATTCGCACATGATTGTTGCCCATATGTTTTTTGAACCATGGTCTCTTACTGTCGTGAAAATCTACCACTGCTATATAGCCACCGGTTTTCAGGTCTTTGTGCGCCTGTTTTATAAGGTCTTCCCATTGTGGGTTGATCATGGTAAGCGAATAAGAGAAAAGGCAGGCATCAAAATGACCATTCTGTGTTTCGAGCTCGGTTCCATAGGGTTGATGCACAATTTCCACTCTGTTTCCAAAGGAGGATAATTTTTTTCGCGAAAGTTTCACCATATCTTCGGCAACTTCGTAGGCCCTGATCTCAGCATTTGGAAAGGTCTGTGCCAGTAATTTGGTATTATAACCCGTTCCACAGCCAACCTCTAGAATTTTTATCTTAGCATTGCGCTCGAGGGGTATCGCTTTAATAATTTCATCGCGGCCAAAAAGAAAGGTCCAACGGGTCATATCATAAATTTTGGACTGAAACTTATAGTAGTTGTCCATGGCCGATGCCTGTTCGCCGGGATTTTCGTGTGAAATTTTCATTGAATTTGAGGGTGTTTTTTGCTTTATTTGACAATTCCTACATAAACGCAACCATAGGTTCCAACTCTGTCCTGATTATGCAAAGCTTCCAGTTCTTCCTGCGGAATCCATTCAACTTTTTCTTTTACAAATTCTGGAAAGAAATCGATGCGCATGGCAGCCGAGCGCATGAGAATACGCGTACCCGGTTTTGAATTTTTCAGAATCAATTGCCATTCCTCCTCCAAGGCGGGTACATCATTTGCAGCCAGCCAATCCTGATGATCGAGCAATACGTAATTTGTATATTCAGCTGGGTTATCCTTCAGAAACTTCGACATGGAAGTTGTATGCGTTTTGATATGGTCGGCACGTTCTTTCAATACTGCATAGTTTGTTTCTACGAGATAACTCGGACAGCAGTTTTTGGTGTAGTGCCCATCAATATATACATGCCAGAAATAATTATCTTTGATATCGATTTTAGTGAAAACACGTCTGACTGAATTAACGATAAATTCGCCTACGCCACCAGGGTATTCCTCGCTAATGAGTTTGCGTTGAGCACGAGGTACTCCTGCCATAGCAAGTGCATAGTGATTGCTGATGAGCCTGCGGATAGTTTTATTGAATAACTTTGCTTCAACCTGATTGTACCATAATTCCTGCTCCTCAAGGGTTTTTGCCTCGAGCAAACTGCGTACTTTGGCATATAGCTTTTTACGCGATCTCATGTATTTTACAAAAAGCCAGGCTAGTGTTCCTGAAGAGCCACGGAAATAGAAGCTCTTTTTGGGGCCTTTTCCTGAGAAATAACCAATTTTACGGTCCCAGAAATCTTGTGCAAATGCAGGTAAATGTTGTCTTAGTTCTTTTTTATAATAGTTTTCGCTTTCGGAATAGCTTCCATGGCCAAAAAAATTGTAAAGTGTTGTGTAATCGCTGTGTTTGAACAATGCTTTTTTTAATTCCAAAAGAGCATTTTGTCTAGAATTTAAATCAATGCAATGAATTTCGGCAGGATTATCGAGTAGATAATCCAATGCGTTACATCCTGCACTTGTAATCATCACAATTTTACTTTCTGCTCCAATATTCATAACCTGTCGGTCGCATCGTGGATCTTCCCAACATATATTATACACAAGGTTTGAACCATGTACATTTTTAAAAATCCAATCTCTTAAATGATTGATCATCAGATTTAGTGTTTGTGTTAGTAATGGCGTAAAAATTTGTCTTTTTGTAGTGTAAGCGACAATCGCACAAAAAGTCAAATTTAATTGCCAATCGATGAGATAGAACACTTAGAAACGCAAAATTAAACAATTTTTCCAACTTTGCCACAGACCAACTTAATTTTTGAGTACAATGTCTTGGTCAGTTGTTAAATTAACCGCATTGTATTGTCGCTCAAATCTGCTAGGAGACAATAAAAAAGCCACCCCTTTTGGAGTGGCTCAGATGTTCGAATTTAGTTTAGTTATTGAAAATTATATTTTTATATTTTAGTTTACACTTAATTCGCTGGTATTACCTGTGGTTGAAAGTGTATTTATTTTTCTGAGTGTAACTACTGTTTCGTAATAACTTTTGATAAAAAGTTCATTCGGATCCGTCGGAGAGAAAATCAGTTGAAATTCGCCCTCGAATAAATTGTAAAGTGTTGTGTGGTTTGGATTCGATATTGGGCAAGCTCCCGTTGCTGCAACAATAAACTTAGTTTCTCTGCACAGATATTCCTTAGTACACAATTCTCTGCCCAATTTCATATCAACAATACCGTTGTTGAAGCTGAATTTTGGATATTTTATGTTCCAGCTTAAGTTGACATTATTTGGAACTGATACAACCGATACGACTTCCCAACTGGTTCCAGTCAATAAATCTGAAGACAAAGACTTTACAGTTGTAACTACTTCTTCTTGTGGAATTAAAGTTTCAGTTTTTTTGCACTGAACAAAAAGAAGTGAAGATGTGATGGCTAGGGCAAGGATGAATAACTTTTTCATGATGTTTAAATTTTAAATTTTGAGTAATTTGTGATTGATGGAATGTTATTGATAATTAAATTTACTGTACGTTAAGGTTTGAAGGAAGATTAGCAGCAACTGGAGTTGTAGTGCCCAATTGAGCTACTCTGCGTAGTGAGATTTCAGTTTCAGCATTGTTTTTTAGGATCATTTCATTGCCATTGTCAGAGATGATGTACTGGAAATCACCTTCCAATAGGTCAGACAAAGCTTGATGATTTGGATTGCTAATTGTGCAAGCTGCGAAATCAACTGTGATGTTGTCGGTTGCGAACAAATAATGCTTGCTGCAAATGTCACGACCCAATTTCATTTCGATATAGTCGTTGTAGAAATTCATTTTTGGATGCTTCACAGTAAAGCTGATGTTTACATT
>CAMDAB010000132.1 GCA_945888475.1 Saprospira grandis DSM 2844
GACGATATAAAAAGGCAATTTTGTACATCAAAAAAGCCAAGATTCTAATCCTGAACTGCTGTTTCCTTCGACAAAAAACTAAATCCAAAAAAGTCAATGACTAGAACTATTTATTTCCTTTTAACTATTCTAACAACAATATTATTTAGTGCTTGCGGACTAAAAACGGCAAAAGAAATTGGTCTGCGTTTTTCCACAGAAAAATCTAAACTGCCTGAAACACTGAATTGGAGAAAAATAGGTTTTGCCAAAGAACTGCTCAATCAAAAAGAAATGATTGTTGTGATAAGCGGTGGATCAAATCCAATTCCATTAGAAACCTGGGGCGATTTTAAAGCATCATTTCCTTATAAAAAGAACATAAATCGTCATTTGCTTTTCCAAAAAACGGCATTTTATCGCTCACCCAATACGGATGTAAATTGTATAGGGGCCGATTGTATAAAAGAGCGTGAATATAAAAATTACAGCTGGGTAGCAATGGCAAAGCCAGTTTGTGTTGATTATGTTGGTGGCAAAACCGATTTGCTCAAACCAGAAAAAGGTCATTTGGTCATAAAGACCATCCAAAAATGTCAGGCATTGATGTTTACAGATAGCATCTTTCAATTGACGGATAATAAAGGGAATTATTATGTAATGCACGCAACGGAAACTGGCAAGCCCGATACAACTGCTGCATTACCCAAAGGTTGGTCGATAAAAAAAGTGATGCTAGCAGAACCCTTAATTATAACACCTTTTGGTGCTGTAAATGATTGTTATTTTAATATTATTGGAGACAATTTGGGACAAGGCTATCATCAATATATTTTTGCTGACAAATTCTACCCATCTAATGAACAATAGGATATTCCTAGAGCTATTTTTCATTTTCTAAATACTATGCTAATAAAAACCAATTACGTTAAAACCTTGAAAAGAATCTTCATCCGATCAAGAATAGGCATAGAGAAATATAAATTTATAGCATTGCAAAGAGGACTTTGGTCCTCTTTTTTTGTTCTGTTTGTAATTCAATGCGCCACCTTTCACAACTAACGATGCTAAAAAAAACAAAATCTCCCTTTTACAATTTTGATATATAATTACAATACCCTATTTTTACTTTTATAAATTTTGGGCTGTGAATTGCGAGTTTTTACGCATACTTTTTGCTTGCAACTATATGGAATATTTGCGCAAGTTTGAGGGGAAGTTTCGCAAACACAGCCGTTAGCGGTCATTGTAAGACGACCATCTAAAAACAATAAATAACAAAAAAGACCAAAATGTATGCTGACAAACATAAATCCAAAATTGCCAATGCGGGACAAGACTGCAACAAAAGAATACTACTTAAATAAATTAGGGTTCGCAGAAATTTCGGACTATGGAGACTACTTATTGATTAAGAAAGACCATATTGAAATTCATTTTTTTGAGTTCAAAGAACTTGACCCGAAAGAAAATTACGGACAAGTTTATATCAGAACAGACGACATTGATAAACTCTACCAAACGTTATTGGACAACAAAGTTTCAATTCACCCAAACGGACATTTAGAAGCAAAACCGTGGGGACAAAAGGAGTTTGCACTGCTTGACCCTGACAATAACTTACTGACTTTTGGACAAACTCTAAAATGATTAATTTAACTGACCATAATAACGTGAAGGAAAAACAACGACCCGCTAACAGCACCTACCCAAAAGTGGCGGTTCAGTGGTTAAATCAAGCTTTGTGCTTCCATCAAAGTTCGTGCTTGGTTGACAGTGAAGTACTTCGAAATCGCCACCTTCGGGTAGCTGCAAAACGTTACAAGCAACCCTGAATGAACACAGATCTAAAACATTAAAAAAAATACAATGACAAGAATTCTAATTTTTCTCACAATTGTTTATGCAAATTCTGCTTTCGCACAACTACCTGGTTTTGTATTGACAGGAAATCCTGAAAGTGTAAATGGCGCAACCTGGACTTATCAGCAAACCATTAATGGAACGGTTTACGACCTCACGGGTATCTTATTTAAGCCTGTGGGCTCAGGTATTTTTCCTGCCGTTATCATTAATCACGGTACAGGGGGGAATGTGAACGGCTACAGTAAAAATGTTGCCAAGAAAATGGTACAATGGAATTACGCGTGCATAGCCGTAAACTTGTGTCATTCTGGCGGTGTGCCTATCGGTTCACCAGGCGATTCAAGTTTGGCAAATTTTGGTGCCAGTACCAATAACTATCTTCGAGACATGAAATGCTGGGATATCCTGGCTTCGCTAAATTATGTGGACACGAATTGTATCATGGCTTTTGGACATAGCAGAGGTGCATACCTTACAACGGGATTGGTTGCCACATACCCTGACAAATTTAGTGCTGCTGGGCATACTGCCGGAGGCGTCTCTCCTCAATCGGGGTTTTCTGCTCCCACAACAACACTTGCAGCTCAGATAACATGCCCGTATATTATACATCATGGCGATGCCGATAACACTGTTCCAATAGCTATGGATAGCTTGCTCAACAATGTTTTTAATTCAACAGGGATACCCCATCAATTTTATCAATATAGCGTATATACCCACAGTTCAATCAGTATGGATAGCTTAATGTTTGCAAGAACACAGCAATGGTTTGCATTGCATGGTTGTGCAAACCCAACATCAATTGATTATCCGGAATCTTATGAAATGATTTCCATCTTTCCTAATCCGTCATCTCAATTTATCCATTTCAATACTGAAAGAATATTAGATGTAGCATTGTTTGATATGAGCGGAAAGCTGTTGCTATCAAAAATGGTTATGCCCAATGAACAAATAGATGTTTCATCATTGAACAATGGCATCTATTTTATTACAATCAATATTGATCGTAAAATGTATCATCAAAAAATCAGTATTCAAAAATGAGGTTATACTTAACACTGATAGGGTTGTGTATCACAATACAAATGCAGGCGCAATCCCAATTTGCAGGACATAGTGGTGTGTATTTTTTAGGTTCAGCAAATGTGCCGATTAGCACAAGCAGTTTTAGCAATCCCAATATTAACGGTGCTGTAGTGCGATTCAGGTGGAATGATTTAGAGCCTAGTCCCGGGAATTTCAATTGGGCTTTTATTGATGGAGAAATTGCAAAAGCAGTTACATACAATAAAAAAGTATCGCTTCAACCCCTTGGAATTCCCAATTGGCTCGGCAGCATTGGAGCACAGCAGTATTATACTATTCAAGACAATCCATCGAGTCCTAATTTTGGACAGATAACAACAGGAGTTATTCCTTGGGACAGCGTTTATGTAAGCAGATTCAAAATCTTTTTGCAAAATCTTGCGAATAAATATGCCAACAATCCTGTGGTAACCTATGTGAATGTGATTGGTGTCAATTTTTCCAGAAACTTGCCCGACACAGTCCTAACCGATACCTTAGCTCTGACAAAACAAGCATTTTGGACCGCACACAATTATAATGCTGACAGCTTAGGTGCATTAATGAATGAAATGACTGACTACTACATGGGGCTGTTTCCTTCAACGCCATTGTGGTGTTCTGTTGATTATGTTACTTTTCAGCTCAATGCAAGTGGACAAGCCAGAAATTATTTGGCATCCATATATTGCAACTATGGGGTTACAAACTACCCGGACAGGTTTGGTTTGTTCAGAGAAGATGTATCAGGCTGCAATCCCAATTTATCCAATATAGCAACTACATCTCATTGGTATCTCATGCAACAAAACCCTTGCAGAACCGGAGCTCAGATGCTTTGGAGCGTTCAGGATGGACCATCACGAATGAATCAATGTGGTATATTGCCAAACAACAAAGCGATGGTTTTAGATTCAGCGGTGAACAAGGGCTTGGCCTTGGGAATGCGCTATTTAGAAATTTATGGAAGCGACATTACAGATGTTTCACTTAATTCAACGATTCAGCAGGCGAACAATGATCTCATTGCTGAAGGATTGTCTTGTCAATCTATAACGGTCCTAAATGAAAATAAATCTGAAACTTTATTTTCTATTTACCCCAATCCTGTCAATAATTATTTAACCATTGATTTTGAACCCAATAATGGAACCCAATTTAAAATTTTAAATGCATTGGGAATAATAGTCAAAGAGTTTTTTATGTCGGAATCCTCCCAAATTGATGTTTCCGATTTACCGAAAGGTATATATTTCATCAATTCAAAAACCACAATTCAACAGACAACTAAATTCATTAAACAGTAATATGAAAGACCTACAGCAATTTTAGTTTGGAAGAAGGGCAGCTTGTAACAGCGTGTATGTGGCAATAGCGGGTGAAGTGGTAAATCGAAGGTCTGTGCTTCTAAGAAACTTTGTGCTAAACGGACACGAAAGTGCTTCTAATCCGCTACTGCACATACACGCAAACCGTTAGCGGCAAGGCTTGACGACAGTGCAATTCAGATGAATACTAATAAAATCATAACAAAGCAAAATATGAAAAAACAATTTTACACATTTGCAATACTACTATTTAGTTGCATTGCAACATTCGGACAAAACTCCGAACAAACAGAGCAAATTATTTTAAAATTTAAAAATGAAGCTGGGTCATTCAGTAAATCATTTTGTAATCAAAAACTTATCGGAAACAACAAGGTTGACTCCATTACTCAAAAATTCCATGCCGTAAAAATTAAAAAACAATCAATGGGAAAGAAAAGCAAACAACACATCTATATAATTAGGTTTCCTCAAGGAACAAATATTCAACAAGTCATAGATGAATATTACAAGACAGGTGAAATTGAATATGCCGAACCGGACCATAAAGGTTCAGGAGGTGGGACACAAAGTATAACCCCAAACGACCAATATTACTTTAGACAATGGGGACTGAAAAACGATGGAACGTTCTCTTTATCACCATCTATTTCGGGAGCGGATATAGACATGGACAATGCATGGGATATAGAGCAAGGGGACACCAATATTATTGTTGGAATAATTGATAGCGGAACAAAATTAGACCACCCTGAATTTACTGGTAGAATTTGGATTAATTACAGTGAAATACCCAATAATGGAATAGACGATGATAACAACGGGTATATTGATGATGTGAAAGGCTGGGACTTTGCAAATAGTGACAATAATCCAACGGATGATCATGGACACGGAACCAATGTTGCTAGTATTATTGGGGCTAATGGAAATAATTCAATTGGTTATGCTGGTGTAGACTGGAATTGCAAACTAATGACTTTAAAAGGTCTTGATAATAATAATTTAGGATATTATTCATGGTGGGCTGATGCTATTTATTACGGAGTAGACAATGGGGCAAATGTAATTAATATGTCATTTGGCGGGACAAGCACTTCAACTACATTACAAAATGCTGTTAATTATGCTCTAAGCAATAATGTAGTAGTTGTAGTATGCATGATGAACACAAATTCAAATACTGTTTATTATCCAGCTGGGTTTACTGGTGTTATTGCAGTAGGTTCAACTAATTCAAATGACACAAGGTCCAACCCATTTTTTTGGAGTTCAACTAGTGGAAGCAACTACGGAACTCATATTTCTGTTGTTGCACCTGGCAACTACATATACGGTTTAAATTATCAATCAAACACAAATTACGGTTCTTATTGGGGAGGCACATCACAAGCAGCACCTCATGTCTCTGGACTTGCATCTTTATTGTTAGCTCAAAACCCAAGCAGAACACCTGCACAGATTAAATCAATTATTGAAACGACAGCTGAAGACCAAGTTGGAACAATAAGTGAAGACACTCCCGGATGGGATCAATATTACGGACATGGAAGAATTAATGCCTTTAATGCTTTGTCAACAGGAGTAACTAACATTAGTACACTAGATTTTCATAATGAAACTGTATTAATTTTTCCTAACCCCACAAGCCAGAATTTTACAGTAACTTTTCCCTTAGCAACAAAACAAATACAAATTTTAAATTCTCTTGGACAATCCCTTTTAATTAAAAATGTAACTGACCAAACAAAGAATGATTTTCAACTTACTGATAACGGAATTTATTTTATACAAATTTCAACAGACATACAAACAATTTCAAAAAAAATAATTGTAAGTAATGGGAATTAGCACAGCCACCAACAGCACCTACCCAAAAGGCGGGGTTTCGTGTTCCAAAGACAGTTGAGTGGTTAAGAAAACATTAGTTTTTCAAATAAAGTTATGTGGTAAAAGTCCCGCCCTTCGGGTAGCTGCAAAACGTTGGCGGTAAAATTGTATCAGAATAACAAAAATGACATATGGACAAAATGAAACAAAATTTTGAAATTATAAGCTTTACTGCTGACAAGAGACAGTATTATCCTGCTTCTATGGAACATGAAAGTTGGATGCCTAAAAATTATGTAAAACATACCGAAATTGAAATTCCACTTGGACATTCTCGATATGGTGGACCAGTAGTTGATTTGCCAAATGGAATTGACTATCCCAAAGATTTACGATTTGCAGCACAACTTGACTTATCAAAATTTTCACCGTTTGACAAATCAGGACTTTTACCAAAAAAAGGACAACTCATTTTCTTTGCTGACATAATGAATGATACAGGAAAAGTAATCTACGCAGATGTTTCTAACGACAATTTGGTTAGAGTTACAAGGGAACACGAAGACAATTTTTATTCGGGAGTGTTAGTTGACAAAATTTTTTTAGACACAGAAACACTTGAAGAACGGTTTAGAGAACCAGAAGACGAGGAAGAAGCAAATGATGAAGGAAAAGTTTGGGATTATTTTTTAGGTTCCGACAAATCCAAAATATTCGGAATTTATACTCATTGCCAATATGGACAACAAGAAATTGAAGAAATTACTTTTTCCGACAGAATTCTACTTTTACAAGTTGGTGAAAATGGATTTAATGACGAAGGAGTTTTTTGTGTAACAATTCCAAAAGAAGATTTGAAAAAACTCAACTTTGACAATTGTGAATTTGCGTGGGGACAATCGTAACGAAGAACACAACTTCCGCCAACAGTTAGAGTTTCGTTGGGTGCGTAGCACCAACAATGATCTCGTCCGATAGACGAGAGAACGGAACCTTCATCCGGACAACTAAGGGCTTATCGAAAATAATTCTCAGAGATATTTAGAGGACTTCGGTCCTCTTTTTTGTTCTGTTTGTAAATCAACGCGCCACCTTTCACAACAAAAGATGCTAAAAAAACAAATTCTCCCTTTTACAATTTTGATATATAATTAGAATACCCTATTTTTACTTTTGTGAATTTTTGGCTGTGAATTGCGATTATTAAACATTCTTTTTTCTTGCTACTATTAGGAATATTTGCGCAAGTTTGAGGGGAAGTTTCGCAAACACAGCTGTTAGGTGCAAGCGCAGGACTGTCGAAAGAACAGAAATAACTCGACTCAAAAACAGAATTTAAAATCGTAACTTTACGACCAAATTGAGACAATAATAGATGGCGAAAACAGCAAAGAATAAGAACCTAAGAAATGCAAATAAGGCAAAAATGGATGAGTTTTACACTCAATTCCACGACATAGAAAAAGAAATGTCAGCCTATTTGGAGTTTAATCCTAAGACCTTTAATGGCAAGACAATTTTGTTGCCTTGTGACGACCCAGAATGGAGCAACTTTACAAAGTTTTTTGCTCAAAATTTTGAACGTTTCGGACTTAAAAAACTAATTAGCACAAGCTATGCAGTTGAAAGTAAAAACTATAAAAGTAATTACCAACCTTCTCTTTTTGAAGTTAACGACCCACAATATGACGAATACAAGACGAGAAAAAACGGAAAAATATTTACATTGACTAGAGATAAATCAGGAGATGGAAAGATTGATGTGAATGATTTAGAGTGGACATATTTAAAAGGAGATGGTGATTTTAGAAGCGAAGAAATAAAAAAACTAAGAGACGAAGCTGACATCATCATTACAAACCCTCCTTTTTCATTATTTCGTGAATTCGTTGCTTGGATAATTGAAGCTGAAAAGAAATTTGTAGTAATAGGAAATATGAATGCTATTACATACAGAGATATTTTCTCACTTATCAAGCAAAATAAACTGTGGACAGGAGTAAGATTTAATCAAAGGTTAAATGGTAAGAATATGACTTTTTTTGTTCCCGATGATTATGAATTAAGCGGAACAGAAGTTGAAATGAGTGCTGATGGAAAAAAGATGATAAGTGTTGCTGGAACTGGATGGTATACAAATCTTGACCACGGAAGAAGACACGAACCATTACCATTAATGACCAAACAGGATAACATAAAATTCAGCAAACACAAAGAAATAAAAGGAAAAGAATATCAGAAATATGAAAATTTTGATGCGATTGATGTTCCATTTACTGATGCCATACCAAGCGATTACAAAGGCGCTATGGGTGTTCCAATTAGTTTTTTAAATAAGTATAATCCAGAGCAGTTTGAAATTATTGGCTTAGGTATTTCAAATTCAGGTATAGAGGTTGGTGTTCAACCATACAAACCTGAACACAAAAAATATAGAAAAGAAATCCAAAAAAGAGGTGCTGTGGATGGTGACTTGTATATGATGATAAACGGCATTGTCGAAGTTCCATATGCAAGAGTTTTAATCAAACATAAAAAGTAAATGAAAACAACATTACGCACAGACATTACTGTAAAAGACATTTGCGAAGGCTTTGTTTATAATGAACTAGAAGGCAAAGGACTTTTCGGACTATCAGGCAAATTGACAATACAACCCGAATACCAACGAAATTATATTTATGCTGATGGCAAAAGAGACGTTGCTGTTATTGAATCAATTTTAAAGGGTTATCCTTTAGGATTAATCTATTTCAATACTGTGAGCGCAGACAAATTTGAAGTATTAGACGGACAGCAACGTATAACAAGTATTGGTCGCTTTCTAACAAGCAAATTCGCAATAAAAGACGAACACGGAATGGAACAATATTTCAGTGGTATTGCTTCAGATAAACAAGAATTAATATTGAAAACCAAACTTCTTATCTATGAATGCGAAGGAGAGGAAAGTGAAATTAAAGAATGGTTTAAAACAATCAACATAGCAGGTGTTCCGCTTAATAATCAAGAGTTATTAAACGCTATTTATTCAGGTCCATTTGTTACTCTTGGCAAAGAAGAATTTAGTAATAGTCAAAATTCAAATATTCAAAAGTGGAGTGCCTATGTTACTGGTTCTGCACTTAGACAAGATTTTTTAGCTTGTGCTTTGGATTGGGTAAGTAAAGGCAATGTTAGCGAATATATGAGCCGACATAGAAAACAGGATAACATAAAGGAACTGAAAACATATTTCAATAGTGTTATTGACTGGATTTCATCAATTTTTACAGACGTAGAGAGTGAAATGCGGGGACTTGAATGGGGGCGTTTATATGAAACATATAAGAAGCAAGCATACGACCACAACAAAGTATCTAAGCAAGTGAAAGAACTGTATTCTGACTCTTATGTAAAGAATCGAAGAGGAGTTTTCGAATTTATACTTGGTGGTTCATCAGACACTAAACTTCTTGACGTAAGAGTATTTGACGAGGCAACTAAAAAATCTGTTTATGGTAAACAAAAAACAGAAGCAGAGAAAAAAGGAATTTCAAATTGTCCTCTGTGTGCAGTTGGAAACAACACGAACAAAACTAAAATTTGGACAATAGCAGAAATGGACGCAGACCACGTTTCCGCTTGGAGTAAAGGTGGTGCGACAGACATCAAGAATTGTGAAATGTTATGCAAAACACACAACAGAGCAAAAGGAAATAAATAATTAAAAATGAATAGAATAGCCACGACCGAAAAAGCGCCAGCACCTAACAGCTAGAGTTTCGTTGCGTGCGCAGCACGAACAATGAAGCTCCTGTTGAACGGAAGCTTCATTCCGGACAACTATGGACTTATCGATAATAATTATTAAAGATATACAGAGGACTTTAGTCCTCTTTTTTGTTTTATAGACTCATC
>CAMDAB010000133.1 GCA_945888475.1 Saprospira grandis DSM 2844
TGCAGCCTTTTTCTTTTCCTGCCTCCAGGCAAAGATTCCTTTCTTGGAAATCAGAGGAATTTCAAACTATGTGGAACCCCGAAACAGAGAAAATTGGTGTATTGGCCCGGCAATTGAAAATTTAAATGCTACTGTGCTTGATATCATTGAACTGATGACAGATGAGGCAGAGCGTTATCAGAAATAAGTTCTGTTGATTGTTTTTTTGCTTTGTTTCAGATTAAACTCAAAAGAAATTCCTGCACTCAGATTTGAATTGCTGTTCAAACTGCCAAAGCTAGGCAATTCGAGATCCGGTTTGATTTTTAAGGTCAAATCATCGCTGATATCAAAATTTTTCAAATGCGCATCAACAAAGGCATCGGCAGCAACCAGCAGGTAAAAACCAACCAGACCTGCAATTGAATATTCATAATTTTTCTGATAATTGTCTCTGTACAGTTTCATATCGGCTGCCGATTGATTCGGATCGCAGGTGTTTACCGTTAATGGATCGTCATCAACCATGGCAAAGTAAGATTTTCTATAGCATTGATATTTTGTGCCATTGTCAATTGCAAGATATGTCAATGCGCCCAGACCTCCATACACAATAGGCAGTTTCCAAAACTTACGGTTGTAAATCTGACCTGCGCCCGGCAAGGCAAAACTAAGAATCAGCGCCTTTTTTGGCGAATGATTTTTGTTGAAATGCTTTTTAGGCACCGACTTGCTAATAGAACTGTCAGGACTGGATGTCAGATTTTGAGCTTTAGCATAATTAATAAAGTTTAACTTTAAAAAAAACACTAAAAAGAGGCATTTTGATATAAATTTCAAATGCATAACTATTTGTCAATTGTTTCGATAATTCTGTTCAGATCCTCAACATCATGAAAATTAATAACTATTTGTCCTTTGCCGTTTTTGTCAACCTTTAATTCTACTTTGGTGCTGAGCAGTGATTTGAGGTTATCTTTAACCCGTTGATAAGCAGCAGTTAGTTTAGTTTCTGGTTTTGATATTGTTTTTTCTGAATTGTTTGAACCGTTCAGAAATTGACTAATCAGATTTTCAGTTTCAGGAATAGAAAGTCTTTTTTTGACAACCTCCTTATAAACGCTCAGTTGAATAACAATGTCAGGAGTTTCAGAGATTTTTTCAAAATGCCCCAGACTGATGACTGAACTTGTAAGTCCTTGAATCAAATCGGGCAATGCTTTGGAAAATAACTTGGCATAATGCTCAGTTTTTCTGACTGAAAGATCCTGTTCGATAATTTCTTTGCAAACTACATTCACCAAAGACAGATTTTCGACATTCACCAATGCTTTAGCATGTCCCATGGTAATTTTTTCCTCTTTGATTGCTGCCTGTATCACTGCAGGCAATTTCAAGAGCCTGAGATAATTAGAAACGGTACTTCTTTTTTTGCCGACACGTTTGGCCAATGTTTCATGGGTAATTTTCATTTCGTCCATCAGGCGCTCGTAGGTATTGGCAATCTCAATTGAGTTAAGGTCCTGACGTTGAATATTTTCTATCAGTGCAAGCTCGAGCATGGCATCATCACCTGCTATACGCACATAAGCCGGCACTGTTTCAATGCCTGCCATTTTACTGGCCCTGAGTCTTCTTTCACCCGAAATCAGCTGGAATCGTTCGCCGCCAAGGTGACGCACCGTGATGGGTTGTATAAGTCCGTGTATTTTAATTGATTCGGCTAATTCTTGTAGCGATTCTTCTTCAAATTCTACACGGGGATTGTAAGGATTTGCTTCAATATTCGACAATGCAATTTCATTCACAGTAGTTGAAAGTTGGTTTACCAACTCTTTTTTCTCCTCTGTTTCAAGATTGGTATTCATGGTAGACAGCAGGGCGCCTATACCCAAGCCTTTATTTTTTTTCATATTGCCTTTTTTAGATTAGGTTTGTTCACAGCCCACAAATATAGTCAATTATCGTTAATTTATATTCTATGCCAGTAGTCCATATTTTGTAAATAAAAAACCAAGCCGGTTTGATATGGTTCTTATTAACCTGTAGTCTTTATTTATCAGTCTAGAAAAGTCCCTTATTCTCTATATACTTTCTTTGTGAAAATTATCTTTTTCTCTTTTAGGAATTCAATATAATAAAGCCCTTTTTCAAAGTTTAATAAGCTAATTGAATTTGTTATTGGTTTCCTGACATTTGAAAGCAACTGCCCATGCACATTGTAAACATTTATTTCATCAGGTTCAATGTTTTCATCCCAATAAAAAACAGAGGATGTCGGATTTGGAAAAATCAATGATTCTGCACTTTCAGAAAGATTATTGATGGAACTTGAAATGCTGCTTCGAGTGATGTCAACCTCAATACCGTGAAAAATATCATCGATATTATCTGTATTGACCAGCATAAAATCAGCGCCTAAGGGTCCATTTTGGTTAATAATTGGAAGCTGTATAGTAACATTGCTTGTTTTCCATTGATTGTCACCGAGGCCTGTAATATTGAGTGCTGTTTGTAAACCCGATACATTATAGTAATTCAGCGCCCAGGTCGAATTTTGGTTTTTATCAAGCCAGGTAATTTTAAATGACAAACTATCCGGAGCGGCAAGGCTGAATAGATCGGGATGAAATTTAAAATACATAGTATTTCTTCCGCTGCTGTTTTCGAAAGAACGTGCAAATCTGTCGTACTTAGAAGAGCTTGAATCAATAAGACCTCTAACCCTGAAAAGACCAATTGATGTAGAATCTGGATTGATTTGTGTTAACCATCGCTCGTAATTTCCTTCTTCAATATTCCATCCTGCGTCATTGTATCCCGTTTGATTATCGCGTTGGTAAACCTGTCCCTGAGTCGCCGCGAACACATCATCCATTGCTGCGCCTCGATTAGCATAGGCATTGCAAATGGCAATATATCGAGCCTGATTTTGTTTATTGGCTGCAACATAAATACTTGCCGGAAATTTAAGGGTGTTTTCAGCGTTTAATCCTTCATGAAAAATGCTATATGCAGCTACCGCAGTTTCAGGATACATTTGTTGAGAATATTTATTAAACATTTTAAAAACATCATGTAATTCGGGTCTTGTCTCTGCTTCCTGCAAAGCGCTTTGTGTGAGGAGCCAAACGGAAAGGCCTGTATTGAGCCCACTTAATGCGCCCCAATAAAAGCCTAAGGGAACATTTATCTGGTACAATGGCTTTGTCCATGTTTGATCCATTTCTGCAGCTGAAAATAATTCCAAACCTTGAGGATTCACGAGATAAGTTGTCCAGGTAGTTTTGAAATCTAACTCCTGGCTGAGATGATGTCCTCTCGAGTAGGCACTTCCTTTTATTCCAAATCCATAGCTGACATTATTAGAAACCCATTGCCATTCAGCTGGTTCGTCTACCAGATCTATGTTGTTGAAAAGCAGCCCTATTTGTGTATTCGTATTCCCGCTATTAAATGTCAATCTAAATTTTTCAAATGCTTCCAAACGAAAACTGAGCCATTCATTAGCAGAAATGTCCTCCAATGGATTCAGGGGGATTCCTTTATAGGCAACTTCATCTCCAGTGCAGCCTGTTTTTACTTGTACATAAGCAATGCGATCGAAAAGATAGGAGGGTTGAGAACGCAGAAAATCGCCAAGATTTTCTATCATTTTGAAATAATACCTTTTATAATCATCGTCTAGATAATAAGGATATTGTGACCAATTCGGGTGTTGAGTGTCATTTGTGAGCACGCCTGGAACCCCGTTTGCGTAAACCCATAGCGGGGCGTCTGGCCCAACTGCCACGCTGATATTAACCATCTGATCATTGATATATGCCCTTTGTAAAACGCTTTGAATCTCAGACCAGTCGTATTGAACAGAGTCTAAGATTTGAACATCTTCCCAGTTTACATCCGCACTGATGCCTTTTAAATAGTTATAATTTGTATCTACAGAAATATCGTATGCATTTGACCTGTCCCATACGCCATAGGAATTCAGTGGTAAAATTGTTGTTTGTGAAAACAATTGAAAGGGGCAACAAATCATTAAAAATGTTCTGATGATGAATTGGTAAATATGCATTTTTATGTGTTTGTTTGATGTGTAATTGTCAATCACCATGATTTCTTTTTTAGCTTTTCTGATAATGCCTAGTATGTTCGTCTCCGTCAAGTCCACAATGATTTTTGATAATGCAAAATGTCTTCAAATTCGAGTTTGCGGTCTTTTCTGTCTTTGACCCAATTTTCTAACTTTCTCTTTCTTTATTATTTAATGCATTTAAAATACTTTCAACAGAATCGATCTCCATTTTTGTAAAAGCAAACCATTTTTTACCCAAATCTTTCAATGAAGCGCCGATGTGATAAACGGTTTTTTCGTCTATAATTAAAAAACGATCGTGACTTTTCGTAAAAGATTGAATTTCAAAGCAGCCATATTGTTCGTTTGCTTTTTTAATGTCTAAAGTTAATTGCTTGCTGATTGTTTTGGTATATAAAATGACTTTCACCTTTTTATCTTTTTTGGACAAATGCGTGATCGTGCTTTCATCTATATAATTGTCAATCAGGATGATTTCTTTTTTAGCTTTTTTGATAAGGCCGGACATAAAAGCATAAGCATCAAAAATTTGCCCATCGAAGAAAATACCCTGGGTGGGTAGTTCCTGTATTTTGAGTTGTAGTGAAATTTGTTTTACTTCTTTACTTAGATTTTCAAAATTATTTTCGATTCTGTCCATTCGTTGATTGATGGCATATCCTTTGAGCAAATAATCCCTGAGTACATTCGTAGCCCAAATTCTGAATTGTGTACCTTGTTTGGATTTTACACGATAGCCAACTGAGATGATAACATCTAAGTTATAGTATTCAATTTGTCTTTCTATTATTCTCCCTCCTTCATTTTGAACTGTCGCAAAATTTGCGACAGTTGAAGTTTTGTTAAGTTCGCCTTCGGAGAAAATATTATTTATGTGCTTTCCTATTGTTTTTATATCTCTGCCAAACAATGTGGAGAGTTGATTTCTATTCAGCCAAACCGTATCCTCATCAAGTCTTACCTCAATATGTTCTGCCAATTCACCTGTTTGATACAATACAATCTCGTTTTTCATTTCATTTTTTCTAACTTACAAAATTATAAATTGTTTGCTCTCCGCTTTCACTCCAGCTCAATCTTATCCACTTCCTTCATCAGCCTGTCCGTCTCCGTCAAAGCCACGATGATTTTTTGATAATGCAAAATGTCTTCAAATTCAAGTTTGCGATCTTTTCTGTCTTTGAGCCATTTTTGAGCGGGCTGATAACCGCCAATGTAAAAATTCCAGGCTACCTCAGGTACCATTTGGAAATATTGGGTATCATTAATATAAACTCGTCCCATTGGATATACTGGGTCCATTAAGGAGATAGTATTGCCATTAATAATACTGTAGTTTTCTTCAAATCTTGGTTTTGTTACTGTGTTATTACCATCAATTGGATATTGCGTAATGTATTTCTCCACAACCGGACTTTCCAATAAATGAATCTGCCTGATTTCTCCACCCAATTTTACCAATTCCCAGAAGGTTTTTGCATCCTTTGGATAGGGCACTCTTGGGAAATCTATTTTTAAAAACTCTTTGTATTTCTCACGGTACGTTGGCGAATGCAAAACTGCATAGATGTAATCTAAAATGTCAATGGGTGCAAAGCTGTCTTTGCTTGTTTCTTTTTCATTTACAAAAGTTAAACCCAATTTCTCTGCTATTTGCTTTACAATTGCTTCATTCAAATTTGGCCTGCGCTCAGTGTTTTGGTCAAGGGTCTGTTGACCGGTGGTTTCTGGGTAGAGGTAGAGTGGAGCAACATATGTAATTTCACCAGTTTTATTTGACAAGAAAGATGATTCAAAAATTTTGTTTGTCACATAAATATAATCAAAATTATCAGTGGTTTTAATTTGACGCACAAAAATTAAACCTATATTTTTTTTTAAATACAGATGCTTCATTGCTCTATCAATTCTTCTATGAGTACAAACATCGCTAGTAAATACAGTATGACGTTCATCAAATGGTCTATAATTTATAATTGCTAGTTCATTTTTCCAATTATAACTCAGTAAGTTACTTTTAGCTGAGTTATAATTCCACTGATTTGTTGAACATAATTTAAATTCACTTGATGCTTCGCTATATGAATTGGTTCGTAAGAATTTATTAATTTTAATTTCCGCTTCATTTTTAGATAATGAAATAGCAAACTGGTCATGACATGTTACAAATCCGGGAGCAGGGTCGAAAAATATTTCATTTAATGCAAACCCTTCATCATAGCCTTTTTTTGCATCAAAATCTTTGTTGACAAAAAAGTAATCAGGAGCAATATTTGGAATTTCTTTATAACCAATTGAACCAACTGAATTTTCGGTAAGAAAGTCATATTTCAATTCTCTTTTCCCAAACAAATCACAATGAAATACTTTGCCTAATTCATTGGCTTTTTTCTTACCTGTTTTCACGAAGATGTTGATAGAAACTCCCTGCATGATGTCAAATACATTTACATCAGGAGTACCATCAGGTGCTGTTTCTTTTTTCTTACTATTGCCATGTAAATCAATTGTGTAAATTTTATCGTAGGTCTTAAGCAAGTTCCAACGCATACCTCTAAAAGTAGGATTGTCTAAAAAACCGTGCGGATTGATGAAAGCCAAAACGCCACTACCGTTTTTTTCTATAAAATGCTGACCATATCGCAAAAACTTTACATAATCATCATTTATCCACTTTGGATTTCTTTCTTTTAATTTTTCCTTACCGCCCGGTTCTTTTTTATAATCTTCCATCAATTTCATAATCCATTCACCCTTATTGGCACTTTCTCCGCTGTATGGTGGATTTCCAATTACACACATTACTGGTGTATCTCTTTTGATTTGGTTCGCTTCGTTTGCTTCTGTACTCAGCCAATTGGCAAACAAGGTTCCTGTATCGGGATGGCTTTCTTCCAGACTATTGGTGAGGTACACGCGCAGCCTTTGGTTCGTAGTGGGTTTATAGCCTGTTTCGGTAAGTAGCAAATCCAGCTTCAAATGTGCCATAGCATAGCTCGCCATCAGCAATTCAAAGCCATTCAGGCGCGGCAGTAAATGATTTTCCACATAATTGCTCCAAATGCCCTGTTGACCTTCAAATTTTTTGTGAATATGTTTAATGGTTTCGGCAAGAAAGGTGCCCGTACCAGTGGCCGGATCGAGAATTTGCACCCTGTGTACCTCTTTTTCTATTTGCTTGCCCTGCACATTTACTTTTATTTTGGTTTTGCCGGTATCGGCAAGCCCTTGTGGCATATCAAATTCTGTTTTCAGAATATCATCTACTGCACGTACAATAAAATTGACCACAGGCTGCGGTGTGTACCAAACCCCACGGGCTTTGCGCAGTTTGGGATCGTACTCGCTCAAAAAATCCTCGTAAAAATGGATAATGGGGTCCTCCATTTTGGTGGCCTTGCCATAGCTTTTCAGCATCTCTTCCACATTGCAGGCAAGGAAAATATTTACCAGGTCATCCACAATCCATTTGATACGGTCGTCCACTTCCAAACCTGCGATGTAGCCAAATAGTTTTTTAAGAAAAGGATTCGATTTTGGAATCAGATCAAAAGCCTCTTGACGGCTGAATGTAGGCAAGGTAGGGTCGTGGTAACGGGCGGCAAACATGCCATAAGCAATGGTTTGGGCATATACATCGGCAAAACCTTTGGCATTGATATCATGAATGAGAATCTCCCTGAAAGCCAGCATCTGGTCTTTCAAAGTACTGTCTTCGTGATTGCTTTCATCACTTGTCAGCGCCTTTTCAATTACTTCAGAAAGTAGCCTGGCTTTGCCGGCCATCATTTCGGCCAGTTTTTTAGAACTTTTGATGGTTTGCCCAACATGGGTACAAAAATCTTTGATAAAATTTTCGAAACGCGCATAATTTTCAGGCAGTCCTTTTATGCCTTTTTCCGTAATTTCTGCAACAGAAATTTTCATAACAAATTCCCCGTCGCGATAGAGGTGGAAGTCGATATAATCGGTAAAAATTAAATTATTGAGCGATTCCTTATAACGGTCGAATTGTTCCTTATTGGCGGTTTTCTTTGTTCCGTCAAGGTCTTTGTCTCCAATGTCTTTGGCCTCGATAAAACCAACAGGAATTTCTTTCTGAGTGAGGATATAATCGGGAGCACCGCAGCTCTGTCTTTTGGGTTCATTGGTCGCCCTGATATTGGGTGCCAAACTTTCTATGAGTTGCTGCAAATCGCCACGAAAAGTGTGTTCAGTAGCATTTCCAAGTTTATATCTTTGGTTGATATTGTTGATATATTGGTCAATTGTCATAATTGCTGTTATCGATTTATGTTGTTCTAGGTATTTTAATAATATACCCCCACAAACATAAAAAATTTATGTCAAAATCCATCAAATGGACAATTTTTTGTATATAATTAAATTAGACATACAATAACAGCCTGTCAGTCTTATTTGAATTGTTAGCTTAGTTCATTCCTTTATGACCGCTTTAAAGATATTCTTATATCTTTTCCCAAATCCCCCCACATAAAATTTTCTTAAAAATTATCAAAAATGGGCAAATCCGCAAAAAATGCCTTATTATTGGACTTTATTTTTAAATAGTACAGATATCCATCAGTTATGGGTTTTTTATATCCGGGTTTTTTGTGGGCACTTTTGGCAATAGCCATTCCTATCATTATCCATCTTTTTTATTTCAGAAGATTCAGAACCGTATATTTTACCAATGTACGCTTCCTGAAAGAGGTAAAGGAACAGACATCGAACCGACAGAAAATCAGGAATTTATTGGTATTGTTATCGAGAATATTCACCCTTATTTTTCTGGTTTTTGCTTTTGCGCAGCCTTATCTAAGCAAAAAAGGCGGACCCAAAAAAGAGGGCAACAAAGATGTAAGTATTTATTTCGATAATTCCTTTTCCATGTCGGCCGAATCGGATGACCAGCGCCTGATAGAGAAGGCGAGGAGCAGGATTGAGGAAATACTGGAGGCCTACGGACCCAATGATAAAATTCAAATTCTAACAACGGATTTTGAAGGACGCGATCAAAGATTGCTGAGCAAGGTAGATGCGCTGGCCCGCCTCAAGGAAATACAGCCCGGCTATAGTGTCAGAAATATTTCTAAGGTCATTGCACGCCAGAAACAGGCATTGCAATCGGGTGTAAACAATAATAAGGAAATTTACATTGTTTCCGATTTTCAGAAAAATAATGTCGATATCAATAATTACAATGACAGCATTTACCGTTTGAATCTCATCCCTTTAAGTGCCTTGCAAAGTAGAAATGTCGGCATCGATACGGCCTGGTTTGAGGCTCCGGTGCTTTCATTAAATGAGCCTAATGAACTGATAGTAAAAATTAGAAATTATACCGATGTTGAAATGACGAACCTGCGGGTTTCGCTCAATTTAAATTCCGAACTGAGACCAGGAGGCACGCTAACTATTCCGGCCAAAGCTGCGGTTTTCGATACCTTGAATGTTACGGTTACCAAAACAGGCTGGTACGAAGCCAAACTCAATGTCACAGATTTTCCTGTAGAGTTTGACAATGATTATTATATGACCTTCTATGTCAAGGAAAAAGTAAATCTGCTCGAAATTCATGGAGGCGCAGCCAACAAATATGTACAGGCGGGTTTTAAAAACAATCAGTACTTTGTAGTTTCAAATTCATCGGTAAATCAGTTGGATTATTCAAAATTAAAATCTTATGATTTGTTGGTTTTGAGCGATTTGAATACAGTTTCCTCGGGTTTGGCTTCCGAACTGAAAACCTATGCCGAGAATGGAGGCAATGTTTTGGTCTTTCCTGGCAAGGATGCAAAGTTGGATGATTACAATGCCTTTTTGAATACATTCAATGTGAATCAACTTGGGGCATTGGACAAAAGGCCGCGCATGGTTTCCTATATCA
>CAMDAB010000134.1 GCA_945888475.1 Saprospira grandis DSM 2844
CTTTTCGATAGGGATCAGATTTATATAACCGAAAAAGATGAATACGGCGCGAGTACTTTATTTTCATTTTCAGATTATAATTTCAGCAATTTGCGCAGTCCAAATTTAGCTCAATATTATGAATCGGGCAAAGTAGGAGGTTTACCTACCCTTTTTATTCCTTATATCAATTCCATTATTTCTCAATACCTTCAAAATGGGACGGAAGAACAAAAAAAATCAACGACAGAGTAATAGCAGGTCTTTGAAAGATGGAAAAAAAGAAAAAGAAGCCAATGAAAATTTGCTGCAACCGCCAACGATTAAAAAGAGAGAAACTAATAATTTAGATTTTTTTAAAACGATACTGATTGTCTGTGAAGGGGAAACAGAAGCAGCTTACTTCAACGCTTTGAAAGACGTTTTATCGCATCGAATTGCGCTAAAAATTGAAGTATTGCCTGAGCGACCTGAAAATGCGTATTCCTCTTTGGCTAAGCTTATTGATGTGGCCTTGGGCAAATTGGAGAAAAACACTTATTATGAGGTATGGATAGTAACCGATAATGATGAAGAAAATGCTTATAAGCTGGATGATCCATCTATAACAAGAATAGAACAGTACTCAATTGCTTGGGCAGGGGTGCTGAGACTAAACCAGATTAGAAACATGTCTGTACGTTCTGATGAAGCTGAAAGAAGTAGAATACAATACTTTTTGCACAGTGTTGAATATGAGGCTTTTTTACAAAATCTTTTTCCATTGCTATCTGCTGCTCAGATGGCGAGTATTGTATCTTTAACCACGAAAAGAAATAGTTTTGAGGAAATAGAAAAGGACATTGTCAACTTTTTTGAACAATACCAAGATAAAAAACTAGATAAAAAAGAAGCTAAACATTTGTCCAATATTAAAATAGCCTATAGCGCTATCTCCTTTGAACATTGGCTTTTGCTACATTTTGAGTATAATCAAACTGCTTTTTACAACTCCAGAGAATATCTTCATTATTTTGACAGTAAAAAGTACTTTGGCGAAACCATAAGCGGTAGTTTTGTCAATAGATTTGAAAAGGGGTATTATTTGTATGAAAACAAAAAAAGGCTAAAACCCTTTTTTGAAGATTGTGAATCGAAAGCAGTATCTTTTGCGCTGCATTTGCATAAAAATCATGCTGTACCAAAATTGACAATAGGGTTGAAATATTTTGAAATTAATCCTTATTGTGATGTCCATCATTTGATAGGGAGCTTTATGAATACACAATTTTTGGAAGCTGGCCAACATTATGCTGAAATTAGCACCGATATGGCAGGAAAAAAGGCTGTATTACTAAAAAATCTTCAACTGCAAATAACTGAAAATAATTTGGATATTAGCTTTTATCTAGCGCTAAACGAATCTATCATGAGTAGAAATATAACAGCATCTCTATCTTTTGATATTTACCAAACAACTGGTTTAAATCGTCAGTTGACTCCCAATAATATTCAATTTAATAACCAGATTTACCGCATAGATGACAATGTTTTTTTAAGGGTAGAATTGCCCATTTTACATGCTAATGAATTTTGTTTACTTAGCTTTGATCTTGAGAAATTATTCCCTCAAAAGGGAAAGAAATTAGTTTTTTATATTTAAAATATACCGCCATGCTTAACCCCATAGAACGCCTCACCCAAGACCGCATCATCCGTCTTTTTAAAAATGAACTGGGATACCGCTATTATGGTAACTGGGAGGAGCGGCAGCAAAATAGTAACGTGGAGCAGGAAATATTGCGCGCATTTTTGCAAAAGAAGGGTTATAAAGAGCGCCTGATTGAGAAGGCCGTGAGCAGGGTACACCAGCAGGCCAACAGCAATAGTGGCAGTCTCTACGAGCGCAACAAAGCTATGTATGCACTGTTGCGCTATGGCGTAAAAGCCAAACCCGAACTAGGAGAACAATTCGACACAGTTTTTCCCATCGATTGGAAAAATCCGCTCAACAATGAATTTGGTATTGCCGAAGAAATTACCCTGATCAACAAAAACCACAATCGCCGCCCCGATATTGTAATTTACATCAATGGCATTGCCATTGGTGTTTTGGAACTTAAGCGCGGCAGCACAGATATAGCCGAGAGCATCCGGCAAAATATTTCAAACCAACAGGAGCATTTCAGTGAATGGTTTTTCAGCACGGTTCAAATTCTGCTGGCCGGCAACAATACTCAAGGTCTTCGTTATGGTACCGTTGGCACCTCCGAAAAGTATTACCTGAAGTGGAAAGAAGATGAAGAGGACAACAGCGGCTACAAGCTGGACAAATATCTGCACAAAATCTGCGAAAAAACCCGATTGATTGACCTTGTTTACAATACCGTTATTTTTGATGCAGGCGTTAAAAAACTACCCCGGCCGCATCAGTATTTTGCATTGAAAGCAGCACAGGACTTTGTACGCAGACGCGAGGGCGGAATTCTCTGGCATACGCAGGGCTCGGGCAAATCGCTGATGATGGTGATGCTGGGCAAATGGATTCTCGAAAATGTTCCCAACAGCCGCATTGTTATCCTCACCGACCGCAGCGAACTCGATGATCAGATTGAAAGAGTGTTCAACGATGTGGGCGAGTCGGATATTGCCAAGGCAGGCTCGGGTAGAGAGCTGATGACTTATTTGCAGGCATCGAGGCCCAGACTGCTCTGTTCATTGATACACAAATTCGGCAACAAAGGAGAAACTGAATATGATGACTTCATCAAAGAACTGAAAGACAATCCAATACAGACACAGGGTGAAATTTTTGTTTTTATAGATGAATGTCACCGCACACAAAGCGGCAAGTTGAACGAAACCATGAAATTGGTATTGCAAAATGCTGTTTTTATAGGATTCACCGGAACGCCCCTGCTCAAAGAGGACAAAAAAACTACCATGGATGTCTTTGGTCGTTACATTCACACCTACAAGTTTAACGAAGCGGTAGAAGATGGAGTGGTGAAGGACCTGATGTATGAAGGACGCAATATTGAGCAGAGCCTTACATCGCAGGCAAGGGTAGATCAGTGGTTCGATGCAAAAACGCGCGGTTTGAATGATTTTCAGAAAAATGAATTGAAAAAGAAATGGGGAACCATGCAGCGCCTGCTGAGTTCTAAAAGCCGCATGGAAAAAATTGTTTCGGATATTGTGCTCGATTTCAGTACTCGCCCTCGTTTGAACAGCGAAAAGGGCAATGCCATTTTGGTTGCAGGCAGTATTTATGAGGCCTGTAAATATTTTAAACTTTTTCAGGCGACCGAATTTAATGGCAAATCTGCTATTATTACTTCCTATAATCCGCAGGCAAAGGATATTTCGCTGGAAGATACCGGAGCCAATACAGATACTGACAAGGAATTTATTTATAAAACCTACACCGATCTGCTCAAAGATGTGAGCCCTAAGGGCAATAAATCTAAGACAGAAACTTATGAGGACAATGCCAAGGAACTATTCAGGAAAGAACCTGCACGCATGAAGCTGCTCATCGTGGTTTCGAAACTCTTGACTGGCTTTGATGCGCCGCCATGTACTTATATTTATATTGACAAAAAAATGCAGGATCACACGCTTTTTCAGGCCATCTGCAGGGTAAACCGACTGGACAGTGAAGACAAGACCTTTGGTTACATTGTCGATTATATGGAACTTTTTGGTAAGGTTACCGATGCTATAGATGTGTACACTTCTGAGCTCGATACCGAAAACTTTAGCAGGGAAGATGTACAAATTCAAATGAAAGATAGGGTAAAAGCCGCTGCCGAGCGTTTGGAAACAGCATTGGAAACGCTGGAAATGATCTGTGAAAACGTAGAATCGCCCAAGAGCGATTTGAACTACATGAAATTTTTCTGTGGCAATGTGGAAATAGCATCCGATCTGAAAGAAAATGAATACAAAAGAATGGCGCTGTACAAAGCTACGGCAGAATATGTAAGGGCTTTTGCTGATATGAGTTCCGATTTTGAAACAGCAGGATACAGCGAAAAACAGGTGCAGCATTTTAAAGAACGCATGGAGCATTATCTCAGACTCCGCGAGCTGATTCGAATTGCTAGCAGTGAAAGCATTGACCTGAAAGCTTTTGAAGCAGATATGCGCTTTTTAATAGATACTTATATTAGCGCCGAGGAGTCTGAAAAAATAACCCCTTTTGAGGATATTTCGCTTTTGCAGCTTATGGGACTGAACATGGAGGAGGCATTGGAACGTATCCCAAAATCAACCAGAGGTAACCAGGAAGCCGTTGCGGAAATTATGGAAAACAATGTTCGAAGTAAAATTGTAGAAGAACATCTGCTCGACCCTAAGTATTTTGAAAAAATGTCGGTACTGCTGAATGAACTGATAGAAGCACGAAAAAGAGAAACGATTAGCTATCAGGAATATTTACTCAAAATGGCCGAGCTATCGCGCAAGGTCAATGCAGGTAAAGACGATAATGTTCCAGAAACAATAAATACTCCGGGGAAAATAGCACTTTATCATACACTTGATGGTAACGTAAAATTGGCACTTGCCTGCGATGATGCTGTACAGTATGCCAAGCAGGAGGGTTTCAGGGAAAATGTAATGAAGGAACGGAAGGTCATCAATGCTATAAAAAAAGTAGTTGGCGACGATGCAAAAGCAGAAGCGATCTATCAGATTATTAAAACCCATAAAGAAGATTACTAATGCAGCCTGAAATTATTCAAATTGGAAGGATTGAAGTAGAAGTGAGTTTCAAGGCTATAAAAAATCTGCATCTGAGCGTTCATCCGCCAGATGGTAAAGTGACGGTTTCATCACCCGATTTTTTTGATCTCGACAGAGTCAAGATTTATCTGGCAGGCAAACTTGCCTGGATAAAAAAAGAACAGCAAAAAATCCGCTCACAAGAAAGAGAGGTAGAGAAAGAATTTCTCACGCAAGAAAGTCATTTTTATATGGGCAAAAGGTACTTGCTGAAGGTAATAGAAGCCCCAAGTCCAAAAATTATACTCAGACACAGTAACATTGAACTTTATACACCGCCCGCTGCTTCAATTGAACAGAAGCAAAACACCCTTTACAATTGGTACCGCAGGGAATTAAGAAAAAAACTGGCACTGCTCATTTCTGATTATGCAGAGAAAATGAATTTGAAAGATTTTGATTTCGGCATCCGAAAAATGAAAACCAAATGGGGCAGTTGTGTTACTGATTCTAAAACCTTATGGTTTAATATAGAACTGGCCAAAAAACCAATTTCTTGTATCGAATACGTTGTAGTACACGAATTGGTTCATCTGCTGGAGAGGCATCACAACCGTAATTTCATAATACTTATGAATCGCTACCTGCCTGGCTGGCGCGAACAAAAAAGGCTATTAAACCAAATACTGTAGCGATATCCTTATTGTGAACCATTTCAATATTTTTACATTTAAACAATTGACAAGCATCTTAAACAGATTTATAATTCATTTAAAAAAAACAAAATATGAGCAGATTATATGTTCCAAATGAGATTTTAAGGGTTTTTAAACAACTTTATCCGCAGCTGAACCTAGCAGAAATTGCATGGAAATGGGAAGTGCCCGGCAAAATTTATGAGGCTTCTTTCGAATCTGAAGGAGCGCACTACGAGGTAGAAATTACAGTAACAGGGCATCACCTACTTACAGAAAAAAAGATAAAAAATGTACCTAAAGTTGTGCTCGATGCGGTGAAAAGCAAATATCCCAAACACAAAATCGATGATGCGTCCCTTGTAACTTTTAGTAATGGCGATGTATATTACGAGGTTGATATCATCAGCCCCGCCAAGGAAAAAGAATCGGAAGTGCTGGTCAGGGAAGACGGTAAGTTTGTTATGAAGGGAGAGGATTTGTAGTAAAGGCTTAAAAAAAATCTGATGGTTGGACTCGGAATTTTTGATACTGGGTTTAGCTTTATTTAATGGTTTTAAAAAAGGGACAGATCTGGTATTAATAATTTTAAGCCGAGATTTGACCCTTAGATTTTTATGTGGGCTTAAATTCAACCTTTATGCTGCGCTGCTTGTTTAAAAAACAGACCATGAAATCCATCAGATGAAAAAAATTGTCCTCCGTAGCGCAAGTGTATTGCTTATATTGTTTTTATTAGTTCTTTTATTAGATTCCTGTATGCAATTCAGAATGTCGGACAAGCGGGTGCGGAAAAAATTTAAAGAAATTCCGCATCAGGTAAAAATTGATACATATAAGGCCGGCGACTATTCAATTCGTTATGTGGAAGTCGGTCAGGAGGACAAACCTATGATACTTTTTGTACATGGTGCGCCCGGTTCCTCACAGGATTTTATCTCCTATCTGCAGGATACTGAATTAGTTGCTCAGGCCAGAATGATTGCTGTGGATCGCCCCGGATACGGTTATTCCTGTTTTGGCAAAACCTGTACCAGCATCGAACAGCAGGCAGCTTATATCGCTCCAATACTCAGGCTGAATAAAAATGATAAACCGGTGCTGCTGGTAGGCCATTCCTATGGCGGACCTATTGTGCTGAGACTTGCTATGGATTATCCCGATATAGCAAATGGTTCGATATTGCTTCTGGCGCCTGCAATTGATCCGGACAATGAGAAAAAATTCTGGTTTAATAAACCTTTTTCCTACAGGGGTCTGCGTTGGATTTTGCCACGATCTTTCAGAGTGGCCAACGAAGAAAAAATTACGCATTCCGATGAGCTTAGGCTGATGCTACCTTTTTGGGATTCACTTAGGAATCGATCAGTTTATGTGCATGGTCACAAAGACTGGATTGTAAACATCAAAAATTCTGTTTATGGCTTGAAGAAGATGCCTAATGCAGTTGTTGACAGTGTTTTTCTCCCTGATATGGATCATTTGATGATTTGGAACCGCTATTCCCTGGTAAAAGATCAAATCATAAAATTGTTGAAAGAATAAAATACAAAAAAGCCATTCCCAGATCCGGAAATGGCTTTTTTTATAAATTTCAGAAAGTTAATTCCTATTCGTAATCTACCATAAGTTCCACCCTTCTGTTTAAGGCGCGGCCCTCATTGGTTTTATTGTCGGCTACAGGTTTTGTTGAGCCAAAGCCTTCGGCGCTAATTCGTTTTTCATCAATGCCTTTTTTGCTCAGATAAGTTTTGATGGCTTCAGATCTGGCTTTGGATAGTTTCAAATTTTCAGATTCTACACCAATATTATCGGTATGGCCTGCAATTTTAAGCAGTAGGGCTTTGTCATCGTTCATGATCTTTGCCAACTGATCGAGGGAAGGATAAGAGGCTTTCAGAATCACCGATTTACCTGTTTCGAACTGAAGATTTTTAAAGGCAACTGAGATTGCTTTTTTAACCTCTTCTTTCACTTCGGGGCAGCCATATTTAGCAATAGTACCAGGAACTGCAGGACAATGGTCGTCTTTGTCAAGTACTCCATCGCCATCAGTATCGGGCCATGGGCAACCCTTGTTTTCTTTAGGACCGGCAATGTCGGCACAGGCATCATCTTTGTCGGCAGTTCCATCGCTGTCTTTATCGGGACATCCGCCAAATTCTGCTAAGCCGGCAAGGTCGGGACACTGGTCTTCGCTATCGATGATTTTATCGCCGTCTTTATCGGGGCAACCACCAAATTCGGTTAAGCCAGCCACATCAGGACACTTATCTTCACTGTCAATGATTTTATCACCATCTTTATCGGGACAACCGTTAAACTCTGCCAAACCGGCAACATCGGGACATTTATCTTCGCTGTCGATAATTTTATCTCCATCCATATCGGGACAACCGCCAAATTCAGCCAAACCGGCAACATCAGGGCACTTGTCCTTGCTGTCTTCAACTTTGTCGCCATCTCTGTCGGGGCAACCGCCAAATTCGGCCAGACCGGGTTCTTTAGGACATTTATCTGCTGAATCGTCTATCCCGTCACCGTCTGAATCGGGACAACCTTTGGTTGCCCATGTACCTTTTTGTTTTTTGCAAAGGTCCTCTTTATTCGAAACATGGTCTCTGTCTTTGTCCTTGAGTTTCCTTGCGATCGGAACAGAAAGTGCCATATAGAAATTCAGGTCACTAATGGTTTTCTTACCCATCAGCGGTGTGATATCATTCGTACCCAAAACCAGCGGACCAAGTCTGAACGCTGTTCCAAAATGTGTGTTACCATGGCTGTTTACCGAAATTGGCAGGAAGAAAGCGAACCAGCTATTTTCATATCTGGGTGTAAGGCTAAATTCGGAAAGCGATCTGGTTTTTTCTGGATTTCTCAGATAGCCCGGAGCAAATGATGCAGTAAAGTTTGCATAGAAGCCATTCCAGATGTTGTAATCAGCATAAATGTTGATTCTGGTTGGCAAGGACATGTTGTACTTTTTATTTTTTGTAGTTCTTACATCAAATAGTGAACTGAGCGTGTCGCCAAATCCCTGAAGACCTGTTGTATCGAAATTTTCAAATGAAGTAGAGAAGAATCTTTCCAAATTTAAGTCATTTACATTTGCATAAAATCTTGCATCGAAACCACGGGCGCGATCGAAGCGGAAATATCCAAGATCGGTAACTGCGAAACCGGCCTTGAGCATGTATTTATTTTTGGTTGGATTTTCATGTGTCGAATCTCCATCCATTTCGTATAGGTATTTTTCCTTTTTTGGTCTGAATTCATACACAGCGCCAAAATCAACACCCATACCATAGCGATTTCTGTCGGTTGCTTCATTTGAATTCTGTGGAATTAGAGACAAGGCAGCAGAATAGCCAAAGTTAATATCGGTATCTCTTATCGAAATTGTAGAGTCGGAAGTAAAGGTAATATCGGCATTATTTGAGTAAAAATAGGCTGAAGCAATACCCTGCGTTAGTTTGAATGTTCCTGCAGCTTTCAGATAATGCGCTCCGGTTTTAATGATATCGCGACCGTAAGTGACGCCATAATCTGCCCATACAGCAGTCTGAATGGATAGGTTTTTATTCTGGATATCAATATTGTAAAGGTCGACCAGGCTTTGTTCCCACCAGGCTTGACGAGCTGTTACCTCATCGATTCCATTGGCGTTCACCATGGTTCTTAGTTTCATATTGAAACCAACCGCATGTTGAGTTTTCTTTCCGAAGGTAAAGATGAAAGAAGGCATCAAACCTACATTCAAATTCTGATAAATAGACTTACTATTTCCGTTTAATCTTTCCTCAACCCAGTTTCTGTTAAAATCGGGATCATTAAAAGCAGAATCTCTATCGGCAAAAAGGGCGCTCCCCTTTACACCAAGGTAATTATTACTAAAAGTCTGATCCAATGAAAAGATATTCATGTGGAAGCGGTAGCGGTTGTCCACAATTTCGGCCGGATTGAAATTAAGCGAGTAAACCCCCGAATAATTGTCGCTGTGAAACCCAAGGTTTCCCTGGGCTCCGATTTGGGTAAAAACCAAAAAGAATAGCAGTGTAAAAAGAAATTTCATCATTAGAATTGATTTAAATAAGCACAAATGTGAATTATTATACAAAGCTATGACTATTTGTAAAATAGTCAGTAGATTTTAACGGCTTCTTTTGTTTAAAAAAAATGCTACGGGCATAAAAATTTAGTGGCAATTGTCATTTGATGGTTCTATATTTGTAAATTGAAACAAAAATTTATTGATTCCCCCATCCGATTTTATGTTAGTAAAAGCTTTTGCAAGTGCAGTTTATGGTATCGATGCACAAACAGTCACCATTGAAGTAGATTGTGGCGGTCCCCTTGGTCCAAATGGTAAACC
>CAMDAB010000135.1 GCA_945888475.1 Saprospira grandis DSM 2844
GTATTTTATTATTGATATTTTTGAAAATTTATATTTTCGCAGTAAGGATGACCAAATCTATCTGGCCAATTTAGAAAATATTCCGGACGAGTTATTTTATTAGAAAAATCTGGCCCGAAGTGTCCATTTCAATCTAACTGCTTTCTCAGCTCAAGCAAAAAAGTGCGAAGTCCTTGTAATTTTTCTATCAGAAAGGACTGATCTCCATGCAAATTTTCCTGTCTTTCAATTTCTTTGAGGGCACCGGAAATGGTAAACCCTCGCTCTTGAAGTAGATATTTGATGACAGAAAACTGCTTCAGCGCAATTTCAGTAAAAATTTTACCGTTTTTATAATCCGGACTTAGCCAGCTGTTAAAATTTTTCTCCCAGTTTTTTAGTGTAGCACTGCTGATGCCCAGTTTCGAAGTCAGTTCGGTTGCGGTCATTCTTGAAATAGTTGTTATTGATGAATAGACAGCGCCTGATTTTCTTTCGAAACCATGTCTGCAAAGCGGTTGAATTCTTCGGCGCTCATGCCATCGCGACAAAAATGTAGTGGATTTACCCTTTTTCTTTTGTATTGAATTTCATAATGCAAATGCGGCGTCACCGTAGCGCTGTTTCCCACCCGGCCGATAATCTGTCCGCGTTTAACCTCCTCTCCTACCCTGACATTCATTTCAGAAAGATGCGCATAGAGTGAAAGGAAATCGTAACCATGGTCGATCACAATGCATTTCCCAAGACCTTCAGACTTTTGTATAATTTGCTGAACCCTTCCATTACCGCTTGCATATACGGCCGTCCCTATTTCGGCACTAAAATCAATACCTCCATGCATTTTCAAAATTTTAAAAACAGGGTGTTTGCGAAAGCCGAAACCAGAAAGGTATTCAATGCCATTATCCGGTTTTTTGATGGGTCTGATTGATGGAATTGCCTTCAACATCTTTCCCTTTTCCTTCAGCAGCGATTCCATTTCAGATTTTGTGGCCAATATTGCAGCAATTTTCTTGCGCATTTCAACTATATTGCCCGATATCTGATCTACAAGTTGAGCATCGTTGAGTTTTTTCATCGAATCGGGACTGATGCCTTTGTTTAAGAATGAAAATTCCTCGGGATCAATTTCCATAAGCTGTTTTGAAATGGCAGCATCGCGTTCATTCAGATTTTCGAGGCCACCTTTCATCAGCTCGATTTCCGACTGCATTTTTTTATAGTGGCGGTGCATTTCCATCAGGTCTTTTTGCTGATTGGCTGTATTCATCATATCCAGAGATAAAAGATAGATGCCAAGCGTTAGCAAAGCTAGGAAAACAATAGCTCCTACAAAAAAAATAATATTTTTTCTGCCTCCGCCTTTTACCTTTTCATAGGTCAGCGTATCGGGATTATATATGTATTTTCCTTTATTCATTTTCAAAAAGTACCTGCATATCTTCGAGCACCTGTTTTTTAGCCTTTTGAAACCATTTTTGCTTTTCCACAGGACTATCTTCTTCTTTTGCCCACACAAATTCCTTGTTTAGCGTATTCAGCATATCGGCAAGGACTAAAGAAGCGAGTGTTTTGTCATTTTTATTTTCAGTTAACTGCAATTTCGAAAGAATGTAAACAATATTGTTGGCAAGCGCTTCGAGCAGCTGCAAATCGGCTGTATCGTTGCTTAGGTCCTGCACTTCGGCAAAAATCTGTTTGAGTTCTTCTTTGTACATAGCTACTCAATTAGTACTGCAAAGTATTTTTGAACCAGGCTTTTTTTAGCAGATATTCGGCAATTTGCACCGCATTGGTGGCAGCACCTTTGCGCAGATTGTCAGCTACTATCCACATGTTCAGCGTATTGCCTTGCGATTCATCTCTTCTCAAACGCCCAACAAATACTTCGTCTTTGTCTTTTGCAAGTAATGGCATTGGGTAAACATTGTTCGCAATATCGTCCATTAGTACAAGTCCCTCTGTATTTGAAAGCAGATTTCTGACATCCTGAAGGTCGTATTCTGTTTTGAATTCAATATTCACATTTTCTGAATGTCCCCCAAGTACAGGTACGCGAACTGCAGTTGCCGTAATACGCAGGTTATTATCGCCTAATATTTTTTTGGTCTCATTCACCAGTTTCATTTCTTCCTTGGTGTATCCATTGTCATTAAAAATATCGCAATGCGGAATACAGTTTTGGAAAATTGGATAGTGGTATGCAGGTGCGTCCGACTTGCCGCCACTCAGTTCAGCTTCGTATTGTTTTACTGCTTTAACACCTGTACCTGTCATGGACTGATAGGTTGAAATTACAAGCCTGTTAATTCCATATTTGTCATGTAAAGGTTTAAGCGCCACAACCAGTTGAATAGTCGAGCAGTTTGGATTGGCAATAATCTTATGTTCAGGTTTGAGACTTTCTATATTAACTTCAGGAACAATCAGCGGAACCTCAGCTTCCATCCGAAAAGCTGATGAATTGTCCACTACAGTAGTTCCAACAGCCACAAATCTTGGCGCAAATTCCTTGGCTGTTGTACCGCCTGCTGAGAAAATTGCAATATCGGGAGCCATAGAAATGGCTTCTTCCATTGCTAAAACCCTGTAGTTTTTACCGTTGAATACTACTGTAGAACCTACAGATTTTTCTGAGGCAACAGGAATAAATTCACTAATCGGAAATTTTCTTTCTTCGAGCACCCGGCACATCACCTGTCCTACCATGCCCGTTACACCTACAACAGCTATTTTCATCAATAGAGCAATTAATAAAATTTTAATTTGAGTTGTAAAGTTACAAAATTCAGGTCAATCTGCAAAATAGAAAACTCAGTCCTTTAGTTTCGGATTGTTGGCATGTCTTTCTTTATCACGAATACTGCGTTTCTCCATGATGTCCTGTAGCGATGCGCCCAAATCCACCCCGGTCTGATTTGCAAGGCAAATTAATACAAAAAGCACATCGCCCATTTCTCCGGCAAGATCATCCTTTGCACTAGCTGCCTTTTCGGGACTTTTAAAGGATTGTTCGCCATAAATTCGGGCCATCAGTCGGGCTACTTCGCCCACTTCTTCCATGAGGATTGCCGTATTGGTCAATTCATTGTAATATCTTATACCAATGGTTTTTATCCAGTTGTCGACGGCTTGTTGTGCTTGTTCTAAGGTCATTTAAGATAGATGAAAGGGTGAAAGAAACGAAGAGGAAAGATTTGAAGAGGAAAGATTAAAAGACAGATCGTTGTTTGTTAATCGTTGATCGTTATTTGTTGATCGTTGATCGTCTAGAGTCTAATGTCTAAAGTCTAATAGTCTGAAGTCTAAGATGACATTCGTATTGATACTTGATGCGCTTCGCGGAACTTCGTTTCTTGATACAAAATCAACTGCCAATTGCTTCTTCCCTAATCCATAAACTTCTCCAAAAGTAATCTTGCCGCTTTGAAAGAAGAAATTTTACCCGCAATAAGCTCCGATTCAATTTCAGGTAATAAATCTTTGATTTTGGGATGATGATAGAACATATCTTTCAGGTGCTGCAAAATGCTTTCATGCATCCAGTACTTTGCCTGCTCGGCCCGATGTTTTTGCCAGTAATTGTTTTCTGACATCTGTTTTTTATAGGCTTCAATTTTTTCCCAGATAGCTTCGATGCCAGTTCCGCTTAAACCTGAGCATAGCTCAGCACTTGGAATCCAGCCGCCGATTTTGGGCGGAAACATATGCAGTGCATTCTGATATTGTGCCTTGGCAAGTTTTGCCTGTGCCAGTGCCGCCCCGTCCGATTTATTCACTGCTATCAGATCGGCCATTTCCACAACACCGCGTTTTATGCCCTGCAATTCGTCGCCGGCATTTGGCAACAGCAGTAAAAGAAAAAAATCGACCATAGAGTGCACCGCTGTTTCTGACTGCCCCACGCCCACTGTTTCTATAATAATAACGTCGAAACCTGCAGCCTCGCAAAGGTAAATTGTCTCCCTTGTCTTTCGTGCTACCCCGCCCAGCGAATCGCCTGCAGCGGAGGGACGAACATAGGCATTGGGGTTAGTCGACAACTCCTGCATGCGGGTTTTATCGCCCAGTATGCTGCCATGACTAAGCTGGCTGCTGGGATCAATAGCGAGCACAGCTACTTTGAGACCTTTTTCAATGAGCATTTTGCCAAAGAACTCAATAAAAGTGCTTTTTCCTACGCCGGGAGATCCAGTGATACCAATTCTGATGGAATTATTCTTATGTTGGAGACAGGCTGCAACAATCTTTTCGGCCTCGGCCTGATCGCTTTCTTTGTTACTTTCAACGAGGGTGATGGCCTGACTGAGCAGAACGCTGTCGCCTTTTTGTATTGCCTCTATAAACTCCTCGCTGCTGTGCTTTTTTCGCCTGAATTTTTGCAATAGTTCAGGGTTGTAGACAGCAGGACTATCAGTCCCGGATGAAATGTGTAAGGCCGACTTTTTTTCTTTTTTCATAGCTTATAATGGCCAAAATACTGTACGATTAGTCCATAAAGGTAAAAAAAATGCTTATTTTTTTGGAAGTTAACACTGAATATTTGCTGTTGCCTGCTTACCTTAGCAAATAAATAAAGAAAAATGAGAACAATAATTACGATTCTATTTTGCGTTGTTGCACTTTCAATCTCTGCACAGGAAGAAGTAATAGGCTTGGGCAGTGGTGGTTTTGCTTATGGATTCAAGGGCGGACCAACCATTGCAACCCAAAACTGGAATGGTTTTCAGCGCAATGGTCTCATCTCTTACCATGGCGATCTTTTTGTAGAATCCTTGGGAGGGTGGAAACAAAATGGCAAAATTTTACAAAGAAGCGGTTTTCAGGCACAACTTGGCTATCACCGCAAGGGCTCAACCTTCAGGAATGTCTTTATTTACGATCAGTTCAACAATAAAATAAGAATTCCCTCCAATCTTTTTCACAATATTTCACTGGGCTTATTGGGTAAAGGGGCTTTCCGGCTTCAGGAAAAAAGTCTGGCCTATTATGCAATTGGCGTTACGCTCGATTATACGGTCGATTATCAGTTGGTTGGCCTTGGTACCGAGACTGGAGTAAACCGTTTTACCTATGGTGTTTGGTTTGGCGGGGGTTATGAATGGGATTTAGGCAACAGCCAACTCTCTTTTTTTATTGAAGCGAATATTAATCCCGATATCGGCCGCCAGGTATTTATTCCAGCCGGTTTGCGTACACAATATACAGATCCTGTCTCGGGTCAACCAATTTACACAACACAACAAAAGGTCAACAATCTGATTTTTGAATTGTCGATTGGATTGAAGGTGAATAGGTAAAATTATTTAATTTATTAAATGGCGCTTCTATATTGGGAAGCGGTGCCTGTTGTCTAAGTTAAAATCAGTCTTCCGTGAGGAAAAAATCAGTATCGAAGATCTGAGTTTATAAGTATTGCTACCGTCGAATCTGTGTTTTTAAAAAGATTCAATAATGGACTGGTTTTGTAAAATCACTTTCGGATTAATGAGATTTTAAACACGTATATTAGGGACAATACAGACCCCGATAGCCATCGGGGCTAGATTTTGCAAAGCAAAATACTGATATTTTACTCCGTAAAAACCTAGCAGATGGTCAAACTTATTAAAATAAAAACGCGTCGCATGTTTGTTTTTTACAAGGCAAAAATACCATTTTTTGTAGTTCGATAGTTTTTCCACCTTCTCTCCCTGTGCGATAAAAAACCAAAAGTGCTAATATCTCGTCTTTGGGTAGTTTCAAAAATCTGGTCCGTTAAAAAGTAAACAGCCCTCTGAAAACAATCATATGCGGATTGTATAGCATATTCTCGCGAATGTTCATTGGTGCTCTTTCGTAACGCAAATTGATCCCCCAGTTTCTCGTGAAAAAGAAATTGATATCGGCCAACAGGGTTACATGATTTTTTTTGAATGGGTTCCCTGTAATGTCGGCAACAAAGATTTTACCATTCGGATCATCGATAAAACCGCCCATCAAGCGATTGTAGGAAATGCCGGCACCAAACCAAAAGCGTTGATAGAGCCGATTATTTGCATTGATAATTTCCCAGTCTTTGAAATGAATCATGAGGGGAACTGAAATGTAGTTTAACTGACAGTTGAAAGCTCTTGGAATCCCTCTGACAAGTTGCGTTTGAGCCCCTTGTTGACTGAAAAGTATTTCAAAAGAAGTTTCCCATCTTTTGCTTAAAATTACTCCGGCACGGGCCCCAACATTTAATCCAATTTTTCTGTACCCTGCGGTATTGTCACCATCAATCTGTGAGGCATTGAAACCCGCAACTATAGTGGCATTGAAGATTCTTTGCTCAGGTTGAGCCAGTAATAGAAAGCTTTGCAAAAGCAAAAAAGTTAAAATAATAATTCTGAGCATATTGCGATATATTAATTCGGTTTTAGACTTAAGATTGCACAAAATTAAAAAATAAACAATTAAATAAAGATACATTTTGTTTTTGGTACGATGTTCGCTCATGTTTGAAACATTCAGCAGCTTAATTATCAGACAACTATTTTATAATGCGGTTCTTACAAATCAGCTTTTTTATTTTTTTGTTTCATGTTGTACTAATGGCTCAGGCACCACTTGATCCAACCCGTGATTTGTTTTATGCAATATTCGACAATAGCTATGCAACAGTGGTAAAATCCTTATCGCTTGGGGCTAATCCAAATGGCGTTTACACTTATGAAAGGTATTCAGACGAATGCATCAATTGGGTTCCTGTTTTCAGCGCAGCAGCTGTTGGAAATCTAAAAATTTTAAAATTACTGAAAGAAAAGGGCGCCGACCTTAAAAAAATTATCAGTTCAGTCGACGAATGCTCTGCAAAAAGTCTTTTGCATGTTGCAGCAACATACGGCAGCAACGACATTATCAGTTACCTGCTTAATGATGAAAAAATTGAAGTTGATTTAAAAGGAGCAAATGGCAAAACGGCACTTTTCGATGCGGTTTTAAATGACCATTATGAAACTGTAAAACTTCTGATCGATAAAGGGGCGAATCCAAATATTAGGGTTAAAACCTGCACCACAGCTGCCTTTCAGAGTCCGATACATCAAGCTATTATGCAACAGAATCATAAAATGACGGAGCTCCTTCTGAACAGAATTGATTTTGCCGACACAATTAACATTACGCTGCTGCATCATGCCGTCGAAAATGAAAACCTGCACGCTGCACAACTTTTAATCGAAAAAGGAGCCGATATTCAGGTCAAAAACCAACATGGTCAAACAGCACTGGAACTTGCAAAAATAAAGCAGAACGATATTTTAATTAAAATCCTGGAGAAAAAACTTGATAACAGAGAACGAAAAATTCTGGAGATGTTGCGCAACGATGCGACCAAAAAGTTTGAACTGCTCAATAAAAAGGCGCCGGTAATAAAATTTACAAATTTGAATGGAAATCCTGTCAGTTCTTCCTCTTTTCCGGGGAATCTGTTGATTGTGAATATTTGGGCTACCTGGTGCAAGCCTTGCATTAAGGAAATGCCCGGTTTTAAAGAACTACTAAGAAAAATGAACCGACCCGATGTTAAATTACTGGCGGTATCTATCGATCAAAAACTATATAAGGTGCAGGATTTTGTAAAAGAAAATCCATTCCCCTTCGTGTTTCTCCACGATCCGGATGCCAATATCCGCAGTATTTTCGATGGGGTTGTTCCGGCGACCTATATTATCAACAAAAAAGGAGAACTGGTTGCCAGGGTTGAGGGCAGCATTGACTGGGATAAAAAGGAAATCAGGGCTTTTTTGGAGTACCTGGCCAATGAGTAGGCGCCAAGTGTGATCTCGTCTATCGGACTGGATAAATTAGAAATCAAAAATTAGATTTACAAAAATAATAAGCCGCCGGCTAAAGCCGTTTGGAATCTCATCTGCCGGACGAGACATATTCGTTTCGCTTCGCGGAGCTTTGGTTCACGGAATTATGTTTATTCATATTTACTGCGGCATTAAAATACCGCGCTCATCTGCTGCTGTTTTTCACAAAGGCCTCCCCGATAGCCCCGATAGCTATCGGGGGGGCATTCGAGGGCAGTTTGGTCTCGTCTGCCGGACGAGACGAATTAAAAAATTCTCAAATTATCAAATCAACTAATTTTCAAATTAAAAAATCTTTCACCCTTTCATCCTTTCATCTAATGTTAAAACCACTTATAAGGTTTCATATCCGGATGATTGGTAACAGGCACGGGAGTAAGGTCGTAGCCCAACATCAATTCGTAAGTACCCTGAGCAGGGCCTCTAAGTTTTGTAAGTGTAAAATCGTAGGCCAGACCAATTCTCAATTTGTTTTTCATACGAACAGAGAACCAGAAATCGACCGAATCGTAGGAACTAAATTTTACGTCAAATGCAGTGCGAAAAGCGACACCAAACCAGAATTTCTTTTTGTAAACAACTGAGATATCTAAATCGAGTTCAGTTGGTGCGTTCACACGGGTGTCTGCACTGTTTCTCGCAGAGAAAAGACCCACGTTTTTGATTAAAAGAATTGGACGCAAGACAATATCATCTTTTTTGATAGGAATAATTACCCCACCTGTAAGATAAAAATGCCTGTATGACTGCGCAACAGGAATTGTTATTGGCTCAAAAGATTCACGTTTTCTGTACGTATGCTCAACCAGCATGGGAGCAGAAAAACCTACAAACCATTTTGGCGCCTGCAGATAAAAACCCGCACCAAAATTGGGCATCCATAGATTGAGCGCTTGTTGGTTATTGAATGCAGGATCGTTGTAATTGGCATAATCGAGTCTGTTCCAATCGGCACTAAAATTGGTGACACCGCCCTGCATTCCCATATAAAGGAAGGTGTTGGGCTGCAAAGCTTTTCTGTGGCGGTGATAACGTTTGCCTATAGCAATTCTGTAAGAAAATGAGCCGTAAAAATTGAACTGACGAAAAACGGCAATCTGATCCAAGGAAGTATTCAGACCTAAACCCAAACCTTGTTTTGGAATAAAATTGTGCATGGTTAGATTTTGCGTCATTGGAGCCCCTTTAAGACCCCACCACTGATGGCGATGCAATAATGATAAATCGAGATAACCTGTAGTGCCTGCGTATGCCGGATTATAGGAGAGAGGATTGAAAATATATTTTGTAAACATCGGATCCTGCTGAGCTTTGAGCGGAGCCAATGATATGAGAAAAACTAAAGCAGCAATTATGTAATAAGATCTTATCATCTTGCTATTTATTGGAGTATAAGCCTTAATTTAAAATTTAATAATAATAATGATAAAACGCAGAAAAATAGTTCTCTGTGTTGGCTTATAAATAGTGTAGGCTAAATACTGTCTATGCAAAGATATTTTTTTTGAATCAATTATCAAAAAAATTATAGTTTTATTTCCTGAAACTCAAAGCTATCCAAACAACTGCCGGAGCGCCCAGCAAGGAAGTAATTATATTTATAGGAATTATTTTGTCCTGAAAAGGTAAGGTAGCAATAGTCTGACACCACAACATAACAACCATTCCCAATAAAATTGTACCAGGAATAAGAATCTGATGCCTTTGGGTACGCCAAAGCATTCGGCCGGCATGAGGTACAGCAATTCCTATAAAAGCAATTGGTCCGCAAAAAGCAGTAATACTGCCAGCAAGCAAAGCTGTTGTTATAATGATATACCAACGAAGTTTTTGTATATTTACGCCTAGAGACTTAGCATTCTCCTCCCCCAATAGCAGCACATTGAGCGGCTGTGC
>CAMDAB010000136.1 GCA_945888475.1 Saprospira grandis DSM 2844
CAAAAATAATAAAAGTTCTGTTCCTGCTGCAAGTTTTAATCAAATCATTGAGGTTGATTGAGCCTGACCAGATATTTACTCACTTTATTGGCTTTAACAAAACGAAGTGGTTCAGTCGAAGCAGCTATGTTGTCATTGGGAGCTACTGCTTCAGTTGAGCAGTTCTGATCGTTTGGGCAGTTGATTTCTATATTCATTGAGGATAGCATCTCATAAGGCATGGCATTTTGAAGCTCGATATTATTGTTGGCTTTCAGCTCTTTAACTGCCCAAAATTCGACCGTTTCTGAATCCTGCCAGCAGTCGATGTTATAATTCCGCAAGGAAAGTGTTGCCCCGGCAGGCAGGTAAAAGGCTCTGAAATGCTGGTTTTCCAAACCCGTAAAAAGTATTTCACGCAAAAAAGTTTCAGGCGCTTGCCCTTGGTAATGGCGCATCGACAACATTTTTTTGCCTTCAATTAGTGTAGGCTCGGCATTGAATAAGCCATTTTCCGGCAAGCGGTTCGAGCCCTTGTAAGGCATCAGATACCACATTGGATGAGGGTTTTTATTCTGAATCAGCAGGCGCACCCTGAATTTTTGTGCAGGAGGCGAGACCATTTTAGCTTTCGATTTCTTGTTTTTTCTGCCCTTTTGTATGACAATTGTTTCTATGGTTTGCGAGGCCTCATCGCTTAGCTCAATATTGTTGAGTTCAGCAGATTTACTTGGCTTTAACAGTTCTTCCTTTTCTGTGGCTTGTTTATCTGTGGCCTTATTTTCAATTACTTTTTGGTCCTCCTTTTTCTTGTCACTATCACGGGTTTTGTCAGTATTTTGAGCATTCAGCCCAAGGGCTGTCAAGCATAAGAAAATAGCTAGGCAAATGCGTTTCATCTTATTTGTTTATTGGATATGATTCAAAACTAGGTCCAAATTATCATCAAGTATAAAGATACGCATAATAATTAATATCCTAAAATATTGTTGAAAGCTCGTTTTAGAAAAAAACTAAACAATATCAAATGCGCTACAAGTTAAACTATTTTAAAATATTAACTGAATGAATAATTTTCAAAAGAAAAAAAATCATACCTTTAGTAATCTTTTTTTTAAAGACAAAGAGGGTTTTTTACTAAAAAACTCAATTTTTAAAATACATTCAAAACTAAAAAACCTGCTATTGTTATGGGACTATTTGATGATGCAAAAAATGAAATCAATGAGCAAACAATTCTTGATCGAATTGAGGAGCTTGGCATAAATGCCGAAAATCTGAGTGTAACCATCGAAGATGGAATTACTTATGTCAGCGGCACTGTCGAAAGCGATGAAGATTTGGCTAAAATTGAGGAAGAATTTACCGGCGGATTGTTCGGCTCGGTGAAAACCCAGCTTGATATTGATGTTGTGAGTTATTACACCATCGAAGATGGCGATTCTCCCTGGGCTGTTGCCGAAAAATTTTATGGCGATGGCAATAAATATCCAATTTTGGTAGAAATGAACGATGGTAAAGATTCATACTACACTGGCGATGTGATTATGATTCCTTCGCTGCGCAGCTATGTTGGCGGCATGAAACTTCAGGTAATTCTTTCCTGTTTGGGTTATGAACCCGGTGCAATTGATGGTGTGATTGGCAATAACACAGTTAAAGCACTAAAGGAATTTCAGAAAGATAATGACCTTTCTGCAAGCGGTAAGGTTGACAGCGACACAAGTTATTATCTGCGTTCAGCATTCGGCCAGATTGAAGAACTCGATGGCATCGAACTTCAGTTTGTGTTGAATGACATTGGTTACAATCTTGCAATTGACGGAGTTGTCGGTAGCAGAACGATTGCAGCAATTAAGGAATTTCAAAACGACAATAGCTTAGATGATAGTGGCGAAGTGGATGAAGATACCCTTGCAGCCCTTGTAAGTTATTTTGTGTAAAATAAGCTGAAAGAGATAAATATTGAGCCATCCTTCGGGATGGCTTTTTTTATACATTATTCTGAAATGCACATAATTAGTGCATGATGATTCATCTCTACCTGTAAAGCATCACCGTTTTTGATTTTATATTCTCGGCTCAAAGTCAATTGAAAAAATTCAGGATTAGAAAAAAATGTCCCATTCAAATTAATTTCAAAAAATTCTTTGCTGATAAAATCGATGTGAACCAGCATATTTTCTTCGTATTGATATTCACACAAATTATAACTGCCTTGGATAATTTTATTTTCAAAATCCCAAAAGAGTACTTTGGCATCTTCAGGTACAGCATTCACTGGAATTAAATAAGGCTGCTCCGATAAGTTGTTGCGCATATCAGGTCCCGTAAAGTATAGCCGCTCCACAAAACTTTCCTTTAGAATTTCAATCTTTTTCATGCTGTTTTTAACTAAATAATTATTTCACAATCGCTTAGACTCATTTTAAGGGTTTCAATGTTGCGTTGCTCCTGATCCGACCAGCGGTTTTTCATTTTAAGTTTTTTCAGTTCCGACATCAGGTATAAAATCTCGGGCATTTCGCGGAACTTATTATTATCGATATTTAACTCTTTTAAATTTTTCAGTTGGCTAATTTCAGGAGAAAGCTCTTTGAGGTCACCGCCATTTAAATCGAGTACACGAAGTGATTTCAAATTTCCGATTCCTTTTGGCAGCCGGTCGAGTCGGCAAAGATGCAGTTTCAGGTATTCCAATTTCTCGAAGCCGCGATTGAAAACATTATCAAGATTTGTCATTTGTACTGCATTAATAAAAAGAGATTTTAGCTTGGGCAACTTTTGCAGTTCCAATGGAAATTCGGCAAGCGAAGGAGTTATAATGAGACTTTCCAAATCGCTGAGCGCAGCAATACCCGGAGGTAGTTTTTTTAGGAAATTATAATTCTGAATATTGATAGTGAGCTCTTTCAAGCCGTAGCACTGATAAATTTTAGGTGCAAATCGTTCAAAATCAACATCCGAAGGAACAGAAATGTGTTGTGGTTTGGCACTAAAAGCCCAGCAGCGGATGGCATTGTTCAAAAAACTGTCAAGCTCATCGGCCTTGAGCAGTTGCACGGCCTTGTTAAAATATGAAATATGTCGGGGGTCTTTCAGGTAGGCCAGTCTGTAAAAATGTCCCACATTGATACCTGCTTCGCGCAACCATTCATCAAAATTGCTGTTCAGGGCATCTTTTTTGATTTTCGACAGTCGGCTTTTCAATAGGGCAGAGCCATAGACCTTCAGCAGTTTTTCTGCCTTTGTTATCAAATCTTCCTTTTTGGAAATGATAAAAATGCCTAAAATCTCAGAAATAAAATCCTTTGGCGAAGCGGTCGATTTCATAAGTTCCAGCGCAATCTCAACATTGATATCATCTTCGTGCAGCATCAGCTGCCTGATTGCATCGGGGTTATCGGTATCGAAAGACCTGATGGCACTGCAAAAATCGAAAAATATACGCTCGCTTAGCAGGGTACGTCCCTCGCGCAGTTCCAATAGCAAAGCAAGTTCCGATTCACTGAGGCTGCGACCTACAAGCAGATGGGTCGATTTTTCGGGAACGGTACTGTACTTCACCTCCGATTCTTTCAAAATATTTTTAATCTCGGTTTTAGTTAATCCGCTATTCCCAATAATGGAAAGTGTTGAACCGCTTTGCAAAGGACTTTTCGAATAGTCGGGCAACATTGCCGATTCCAATTGCTCGGCAGCCAGGGCGTTCAGCTCAGGATAACGTATGGCAAGTGCATACAACAGAGGGCTAAGGGAATAAGTAATTTTTTTATTATCAAGAAGAGCCGCCCATTCCGACTGCATTTGCATAATATGTTGGGCAGCAAAAGAAGTTTTGGTCAAAGCCTTCTTTAGCCGCGCTGTTTTTTGTATCACACTGTCTATTTTCTTCATTACACCTCGCTGCTTTAAGCGCACAAAAATAGAAAATTTATATTTGCAGATGCTAATTGTAATGTTTCTATCATGTAAATTTTACGAACTTGCTTTTCTCGAAGTTGTTTAGATGCTTCAGTCCGGATTTTTTAAAGAATTATTAGTGCTCAGTTTGACTTATTTTTTCAAAAGGCTTTATCTTTGAAACATGAAAAGTTCAAAGAACTTCCTAATCGAAATGAAACTATTTTTCCCTACGCTTTTATTGCTTCTCTGTTTCAGCCTTTCTGCTCAGACCCAAAACGCCATCAGTTGTGAATGGGAAATGAATCTGACCGATGAATTCAGCAGCAGAAAGAAAATGCAATTGAAGCCGAGAAAATTTTTCGGCTTTAGTCCCGAAGGAACCGAACGTTTTTTTGTCGGAAAGGAATATCTTGAATCTTGGGCTGCATTGACAAAGGTCGATGAAAAATACAGCCTGAATATGAACATCATTATACAGGATAGTGAAATTGCAGGGCAAATGGGGCAGATGCTTCCAAACTCAAGCCTGGAGCTCCGATCCATAAAAGGAAAAACGCTTTACCTTAAAACGTTTGCAGGTGCTGAGGCGGAACAGAAAGGCAAAAAAACGTATTACAGATGCAGTTTTTTTATATCAAAAGCAAGTTTGAAAAAGCTGAAAAATTTTGAAATCGATGCTGTAAAAATCAACTGGTCGAAGGCCTATCAGGTATATACCGTTTCTTATCTCGATTTTTTGATTGACCAAATCAAATGTTTTGAATAAATTTGCAAAAAATACTTAAGTTTTAAACAGACAAAATGCCTTTTACAACAACAGAATTTCCAGGCCTTCTTGTATTCGAGCCTAAAGTTTTCGGCGATGAGCGCGGTTACTTTTTCGAGAGTTTCAACCAACAGGTTTTTGAAGCGGCCGGAATAAACAGGCCATTTGTACAGGATAATCAAGCCAGATCGGTCTATGGCGTACTTCGTGGGCTGCATTTTCAAAAAGGAGAAGCCGCTCAGGCCAAGCTGGTAAGGGCATTGGAGGGAACTGTTTTGGATGTTGTGGTTGACCTGCGTGTGGGCTCACCTACATACGGGAAGTCATACAGCATAGAACTCAGCGCCGAAAATAAGCTTCAGCTATATGTTCCGCGTGGTTTTGCGCACGGCTATGTAGTGTTGAGCGAAACGGCAGAGTTTTTCTACAAATGCGATAACTTTTACTCAAAAGCCGACGAAGGTGGACTTATTTATAACGACCCTGCCCTGAAAATTGATTGGCAAATTGATTTGTCAGATGCAATACTTTCTGATAAAGACCGCATATTACCTGCTTTGGCAGCGCATGAAGACTGTTTTGTTTTTTAATCTACAGCAATTTACCCCATGAAAAATATACTCGTAACAGGTTCCAAAGGACAAGTAGGATCTGAACTGCAGCAACTGGCTTCAATAAATTATCTTGGCAGTTTTCAATTTATCTTCAGCGATGCCGATGAACTGGATATTTGCAATGCCGATGAAGTTTTAACTTTTTTTGAAAAACAGCGCATAGCCTACTGCATCAACTGTGCTGCCTACACAGCTGTGGATAAAGCCGAAAGCGACAATGAAAATGCCATAAAAGTGAATGTGATAGGTGTCGAAAATCTTGCAAGAGCCTGTAATATTTATGGTACAAAATTCCTGCATATCTCTACCGATTATGTCTACCACAATCATCAGAATACGCCTTTTGTAGAAACAGACGAAACCAATCCGCAATCGTTTTACGGGCTGACCAAGCTGCAGGGCGAGCATAAAGCCTTCGAAATCTGTGAACAGACAATTGTAGTGCGCAGCTCCTGGGTTTATTCCTCCTTTGGTAATAATTTTGTTAAAACTATGCTGAAACTGGGCGCCGAGAGACCCGAGCTGAAAGTCATTTTCGATCAGATTGGTACACCTACTTATGCGGCCGACCTCGCTCAGGCTATGCTCGATATGATTGCTGCACAGGAATCGGGCAAAGGCCCAGGCTGGAATGGAATTTATCATTACAGCAACGAGGGTGTTTGCAGCTGGTACGATTTTGCTGTTTCAATTTTTGAAATCAGAGACCTGAGTGTCAAGGTTTTTCCTATTGAGACCAAAGAATATCCCACTCCAGCGCGCCGACCGCATTTTAGTCTGCTCAATAAAGCAAAAATAAAAAGCGAGTTTGGTATCAGCATCCCATATTGGCGCGATAGTCTGAAAAAATGCCTCGAGCTGCTTTAGCACAGATTTATTTCTGCATTTTTAGGTTTTTTTTATCAAATTATGTTAAATTTGATTGCTGATAGAATTTTTCCACCGACTTTACACTTATAAGAAAGTAAGAACTGATTTTTTTAGTCAGGCTGCTTTCCTCAAAATATACTTCAATGTCAAAATTATTGGATCCGAATCTTATAAAATTTAAATACCGCGACCTTAAAGTGTACGGTTCGACCGAATGGTTGGCCGACAATAAGAAAAAATACCGTCAGGTTTTCGACCGTTACGAAACGAGTTATCTCTACGCCGAATTGTCATTTTACAACAAACTTTTCGATGAAGAGGACTGGAATATTAAGGTCAACCTCAAATGCTTTTCGCTGAAAAAAGGACGTAAAGAACTTTGCGACCTGGAGCTCGATAGAAAAGTGAGTAAATACGATCAGGTAGTTTATATCCGCGAGGGTTGGGGAAATAAAAAAATCGGAAATTTCTGGAAAAAAGGCACCTATTATTGGGAGGCTTATGTCGATGGGGAAAAAGTTGGGACAAAGTATTTTTATATTGAAGAAAGCACAGTGAAATATGCGGACCCTATGGCATATATCGCACTACGCTCTCTGAAACTCTATGAGGGTCCTTACGATGATCTGACAAAGGAGGAAAGAATCTACCTGAAAACCTTTTCGAAAGAGGAAACACGCTATGTGTACAGCGAAATCCTGCTCGCCAATATGCTGAAAGGTAGCAGCTGGTATTGCGAAATTACAGTAAAATTTATGAATTCGGCCCGTCAGCTCAAAGGTCAAACCGTAAAGCTGCACCATGTCGATGCTGAAGATGATTATATCGACCTCAGTATTCACTGGGGTTCCAATATAAAAGGTTCCTGGTCGGAAGACAGCTATACTGCCGAGATTATATTTATGGATAAACTATTGGCCGTTATTCCATTCGAAGTGAACGTTTTTTCGGAGGAGGGAATTGCCGGCGTGGTGCTACCCAATCAGATGCAGCCGGTTGTCTTGAATCAAAATCCGGAAGGAGATGATAATTTTGAAACGGTCATGCTCAATCTCGATGGCCTCATCGGTCTGAGCAGCATCAAACAAAAGGTGAGAGAACATGCCAGCTATCTGAAATTTTTGAATCTTCGCCGCGAAAAAGGCTTTGTCGAGGATGAAGAAATCAATATCCATTCGGTTTTTTACGGAAATCCGGGAACTGGCAAAACCACCGTTGCCAAAATGATGGGCAAGTTGTACAAAAGTATGGGCCTGCTCTCTAAAGGGCATGTTCATGAAGTGGACCGTGTTGACCTGGTAGGTGAATACATCGGACAGACAGCACCCAAGGTAAAAGATGCCATTGAAAAAGCCCGTGGAGGCGTACTTTTTATAGATGAAGCTTATGCACTTGCAAGAGCCAATGATGACAGCAAGGATTTTGGCCGCGAGGTAATCGAAATTCTGGTCAAGGAAATGTCGAACGGTGCAGGCGATATGGCCGTAATTGCTGCTGGTTATCCCAAAGAAATGAAAAGTTTTCTGGAGTCAAATCCGGGCATGAAATCGAGGTTCAAAATGTATTTCGAATTTCCCGATTATCTACCCGAGGAACTCTCGAAGATTTCGGAATATGCCTGTAACCGTAAATCTGTAAAATTATCAGAAGCGGCTAAAGATCTCATCGATGAAATCATTACCGAGGCTTATCGCAAAAGAGATAAAACCTTTGGCAATGCACGTTTTGTGTACGATTTAATCGATCAGGCCAAGATAAATCTGGGACTGCGCATCATGTCGGCAGAAAATCCTAGCCAATTTGATAAAGAAACGCTGGAGACTGTTGAAATTCAGGATGTAGAAATGATCGACGTAGAGCGTCCGAAAAAATTGCCAAACCTGCCAATCGACGAAAAACTGCTCAAGATATCAATGGCCGAACTGAACGGACTCATCGGCATGGATAATGTAAAAACCGAGATCGAAGAAATGGTGCGTCTGGTGCGTTTTTACCGCGAAAGTGGCCGCAACGTGCTGAATAAATTTTTCCTGCATACGGTTTTTATTGGCAATCCCGGTACAGGCAAAACAACCGTGGCCCGCATTCTGACCAAGATTTACAAGGCTTTGGGCATTTTGGAAAGAGGACATACCGTTGAAACCGACCGTCAGGGTCTGGTAGCAGGTTATGTTGGTCAAACTGCCATTAAAACAGCCGAGAAAGTGGATGAAGCCATGGGTGGTGTATTGTTTATCGACGAGGCTTATGCGCTCACCTCGGGTGGAGCAGGTAACTTGAGTGGCAGTAGCGATTTTGGAAACGAGGCCATTCAGACACTTTTAAAAAGAATGGAGGACAGCCGCGGACAATTTTTTGTTTTTGTGGCCGGTTATCCCGACAATATGGAGGTCTTCCTCAAAGCCAATCCTGGTTTGCGTTCCCGTTTCGATAAGATGCTGAAATTTGAAGACTATTCAGCGCTAGAGTTGTTCAGTATTGCCGAACTCATGCTCCAGCAGGAGGGCTTCATCATTCAGGAGGATGCCAAAGATCACCTGAAAAAGTATCTGGAATTTATTTATGATTATCGCGACAAATATTTTGGCAATGCCCGTACAGTAAGGAATGTCATCAATGAAATTACCAAAAATCAGAGTCTGCGCCTTGCGGCAATGCCCAATGAGGAGCGTAATCCGATGATGCTCAATGTGATTACTTACGAGGATACTGCTACCCTGAAACTCAGCAACGACGAAGATATTTTCAATAAAAAATCCATTGGCTTCCGCAAAAAAACCGGCGCCGGGAATTAGGATTCTGTTAGCCCCAATTCTATAAAACACAGTAAAACTATGAAAAGAACAATCACAAAACGCTCGGCCGAAGAGCTCGAAAAGTTCTTCAAAAAAAGCAGTAATAAAGCAGTAATCGATAATTTGAATGAGCAAAAAAGGGCAAAAAAACCAGTTTCATTGCATCAAATCATCGAAAATGCTGTTATGAAATTGGATAAACCAATGCCTCTTGAGTTTAAATTGGATGATGATGATTCTGACTTGGGCCTGGATGATATTCCTATGGATTTTGAAAGTGAAAAAAATCATTAAAATAACTTTTTCAGTTCCTATGAAAAGTATAATTACAATTTTACTTTCTATTGCTTTTTTTAGCCTCAGTTCCTGCAGTGATTCAGGAATTGATTATAGATCAAGTATTCAATCTGCTGCAACTAGAAAATCTGATAAACCTACGGCAATTTGCAAAGACGGAACATATAGTTACAGCAAAAACAGAAGAGGAACCTGCTCGCATCACGGAGGAGTTGAAAAATGGTTAAATCGACCATAGAAAACATTGATATTTAACAATTAGCTACTCTTAATTAATTTCAAGATCCCCCGAATATTTTTGTTATCTTTGCATTAAATTCGATAAAAACATCAAGTATATATAATG
>CAMDAB010000137.1 GCA_945888475.1 Saprospira grandis DSM 2844
GTTTTTTCATAGGGTAATTTTTGGGGAAAATTGACGGCGCAGTTGGGGAACTGCGCCGTATTTTTTTGTTAACATTACATCAAAACAAAATAAGTAATTTACCTATAATTAACAATTAAGAAAAATGCCATTTGATGCAACACCTATACTGTCGTACCTTTGCAGTACTAAGATACACATTAAACACTTTAGGGCAAATCCCTCGATAAGTTTTTCATAGTTTTAGTTTTTTCATAGAGTAATTTTTGGGGAAAATTGACGGCGCAGTTGGGGAACTGCGCCGTATTTTTTTGTTAACATTACATCAAAACAAAATAAGTAATTTACCTATAATTAACAATTAAGAAAAATACCATTTGATTTTGTGCATGGGCCATCGTATCTTTGCATCGAAACCAAAAACATATTCATCATAGGAGGGCAAATCCCTCAATAAGAATTTCATAGTTTTTATATCTTAGGTAATTTTTTGGGAAATTTAAACGGCGCACCTGAATGGGATGCGCCGTTTTCGATTATAGTATATTGTTGTGCTTGAATTATATTTTATTGAACTTGTACAAATTCACCAAATTGAATAGGATGCCCCAGCACAAAGTACCCAGAAATACCAATGCAAAACCAAATGTGCTCAATTCTGATGACAACATTGTTTTAATAAAAATAACCGGACTTATTGTTGGTAAAAAAGCATTTATATAATTGAGGTCGGCAGCTGAAGCGCCTGCAATAACCATTAGAATAAGCAGTATCAAAAAGCTGAGATTGGATAAAAAGACGCTGATGCGCTTGTTGAGCATCAAATTCAACATGCCCCAAAAACCACTGTAAGTAAAGCTAAGCGGCAAGGCAAGCAGCATAAGAAGGGCTATATTGTACCAGCCCAGCATTGTTTTCAACTGTATAATAATGGCTTGAATAATCCCTCCCTGATCGAAATAAATTGCTGTTGCAAAGCCAAGCAGCGATAAGAGCATCATCAAAAAGCTAAAAAAGCTAGCGCATACAATCTTTAATCCGAATATCCTAGAGCTACCAATGGCTGCCTGATTGTAATAAAAATTCAAACCGGCAGTATGCTCAGTCCAAAAAAGTTTGCCCAAAGCAAATCGTGCACCGACTACGCCAAAAATAAACATCAGCAATGATAATAGAATTGCGACGCTTCGGTTGAGCATTTCGGATATATTTTCGATAATTTCCTGTATGCTGCTCAGGTCTTTTTCCGTAATTTCTATAGGGTTTACAATTCCATCTGGCAGTTTGCTGTCTTTTACATTTCGTTTTGTAACCTCTCGTCTGTAAGCTGAGATACTTTTCTGGACCAGACTCAATGCCTTACCTTCGCCCTTGAAATAAAGCGAAATTTCAGCTTTTTCTTGTTTTGCAATGGCTGAATCAAAATTATTGGCAATGACAATTCCTACGCTAATGCTATCAACAGATACGGCTTCTTCAAGCGCATCTTCATCTAGAGTGTCAATAAGTACAATCTGTGGATTTCGTTCAAGCTTTTTTCTGATGTCATTGGCTGCGCCATCTTTAGAAATCCATGCGACTTTGAATTTCTTTTTATTACTGCCATCGATCTGTTGCTGTATGAGCTGACCGCTAAAACGGAACAGCATAAAAAAAACAGCAAAAGGAATGAGGTATGACATGAGCAATAACCATCCAAAACGGCTATTTAGTAAAAGGCAGCGGATTTCTTTTAATAATAAGGTCATCATAGAGCAGTTTTATTTGCTTCGGAAATGATTTTGATAAAGCCATCGTTGAGCGAATTGCCATAGCTTCGTAAAAATATTTGCATGTCGGACCGATGGGCCAATTTGCCTTGATGTAAGAAAATAATTTCATCACCAAACATTTCGGCATTACTTAGATTACTGCAGGCATATACAATTCCGATGCCTTCTTTTTTTGCCTCAGCAATTAGATCGAAAATAGGCTTTGCTGTAAAAAAATCGAGTCCTAGGACAGGTTCATCCATTAAAATAATTTTTGGACGTACAATCAGGGCCTGTATAAGTCCCAAAAGCATTTGCTGTTCAATCGGTAATTTTGATACGGCCTGCCCGGGTTTCAGATCCCAATTTTTTAAAAATTCATCTATCCGAGATTTGACTTCCGATTGTTTGAGGCCCTTCAATGCGGCAAAATAAGACAAATGCTCTTTTACACTTAAATAGCCAAAAAAAGGTTGAATATTGCTAAGGTAAACTGTCTGTCTTCGAATTTCAGCAGCTGCTTTTTTGGGATTGTTGCCCAATATTTCGACATTGCCACTATCTGCTTGCATCATTGCGGCTATTATTTTCAGCAGACTGCTCTTGCCCGAGTTTTTTGTCCCTGAAACAATTAGTGTCTTTCCATTGTCAACACTAAGGCTGATATCGTTCAGCGCCATTACTTTTTTTGCACCCAAAAATGGCCCGGTGTAAGATTTAGACAAATGTTCTATGTGAATCATGCAGATTTTTTTGTTAGGATTTTTATCTTTGTGCCCTAAGTTATTACATAAACTTAAGAAAATAAATTACTCACTCAATAGTTTAAAAAAAAATGGCAAACATTCAGGATTTTTATCAAATAGTAGAAGATGCAATTAATCAGCTTGGCGTTGACCCCAATAATTGCCGCGATGAAGAGGAGAAAGGTGCCTGGGCTTTGATGCGTGGTGATCAGGAAGTATGGATCGACTGTTGGTACGTTGACGAGGAAGATAATGTTTATTTTCAGGTTTTAGCCCCAATTTTTGAATTAAACGAGGATTTGTCAATCGAATTCTATCGAGAATTACTGGAGATTAACTACACGATGCTAGGCGTTTCTTTTGGAACCTATAAAAACATGCTTGCGTTGAAAGTTATTCGTGAAGCGAATGGAATGCACAGCGATGAAGCGCATGATATTATTGACAGAGTAGGTAATTATGCCAGTGAGTATGGCCCCGCCCTAAGTGCCAAACATATTGGTATAGATCCTAACAGTAGTGAAGATAACTAATTTACTGTTATTAAATATTCACGGAAGTCAAAAGATGATTACTTTTGACTTTCGTTTTTTTGAAAAATAAGCAATCTCATCAATGAATAAAGAAAAGCAATTGTGTTTGGCGGCATTGAAATCTTTTATAGAGGATTCCAGTAACGAAAACAAAATGGAATTAATCATAGAATATGATGAAATTGCCGAAAAGGATAAAGCTGCTTTTTTGGGAGATGAGTTAAATGCAGCAATAGCCAGCATAGCGCTGGAAAATTATCATCCCGATGAATTTCTTGAAATGCTGCGGACGAAGTTCTTCTCATAGCCTTATAATAAGTTAAACCGTTAAACCCTAATCGAAAACCAAAATGGAATTTTTACACGCTGTGCTCGATTTTTTTCTGCACCTCGACGATCATCTACACCGCCTGATTCTGGAATATGGCGTTTGGATATATCTGATACTTTTTCTAATAATTTTTGTAGAAACTGGTTTGGTAATAATGCCTTTTTTGCCGGGCGATTCCCTGCTTTTTGCAGCGGGTACCTTTTGTGCAGGTAAAGTAAATGAACTTGGCGAAACGGCAAGTCTTAATATTTTTTTATTACTAGGGCTATTGCTTATAGCAGCCATCAGTGGCGACGCCCTAAATTATTACCTCGGAAAAAGAATAGGCCTGAGGGTTTTAAAAATGAAGATTGGAGGCAGACAACTTGTAAGTCAGAAAAATATTGACAAAACCAATATTTTTTATGAAAAGCACGGGCCTAAAACGATCATTATTGCGCGTTTTGTACCCATTGTTAGAACATTTGCACCCTTTGTTGCCGGCATAGGTGACATGAAATATGCCAAATTTTTTCAGTATAATGTAATCGGTGCTGTTATTTGGGTTGTTGGTGTAACTCTTTTGGGCTATTTCTTTGGCCAATTGCCAATTATTCAGGAAAACTTCGAGATAGTGATTTTTGGAATCATTGCTTTATCGGCAGCGCCATACCTTATCGAATATATTATTTGGCTTTTCAAAAGAAAAAAGAAAGATACTGAATTGTAATATTTGGAATTATGCCGAATGTGGTATATTTCATACACAAATTATATTTTTTATATTTTAAAGAAAAAGAAAGATGCGTAAATTTGGATTGATTGGCAAAAAACTGGGTCACTCCTTCTCGAAAATATTTTTCGATCAACTTTTTAAGGAACAGCATATCAGCGCAACATTCAACATTATTGAAATGGATAATATAGCGCAATTCGAAAAAATTAAAACAGAGGGTTATGTTGGATTGAGTGTCACGCTTCCATTCAAAGAAACAATTATACCCTATCTCGATGAATTGGACGAATCTGCTGCCGAAATAGGCGCAGTGAATTGTGTTTTTTTTAAAAACGGAAAATCAATCGGCTACAACACCGACACAGTAGGCTTTGCGTTAAGTTTGAGCAAAATTCTGATTAACAGAAAAGAGATAAAAAAAGCACTTATTCTTGGAAACGGCGGTGCTGCAAAAGCTGTATCGAATGTGCTTGGTAAATTAAACATTGAACATAAAATTGTAAGCCGTAATCCGGAAAGTGGACAAATTGGATATACTAATCTGGATTCTCAAACCCTAAAGGAACATAAGCTTATTGTAAATTGTTCTCCTCTTGGTATGTTTCCAAACACAAGAACTTTTCCCGATATTCCGTATTCGGCACTGGATGAAAGCAATATCCTTTTCGATTTGGTTTATAACCCAGCCGAGACAGTCTTTATGCAAAGAGGCAAGGAGCAGAATGCAACGGTTTGTAATGGTTTGGAAATGTTGCATTTGCAGGCAATGGCAGCCTGGAATATTTGGAATGACATTTAAAACAAATTTGAATTAAAAAAATCACATGAGAGGTATTCAGAGCACATCTAACAAAACCTACCGCCAGATAATGGGGAATGGTTTGCGCTATGAAGTGCCAAAGTACCAAAGAGACTATAGCTGGGAACAAGAACAGTGGGACGATTTGTGGCATGATGTTCAACCGCTCATCAGTTGCGATGAAGATGAACATTATATGGGTATTCTTGTACTTCAGACTGAAAAAATTAAAGAATTTCAGATTTTTGACGGTCAGCAGCGGATCACAACAATTAGCCTTATTATACTTGCAACTTTGAAGTGCCTTAAAAACTTGGCTGAAGCTGGTATCGATTCGCAAGATAACCTGAAAAGGCTGGATAATTTACAAAATAGTTATATCGGATACATTGATCCTGTTACCCTTATTTCGAATAATAAGCTGAAATTAAATAGGAACAGCGATGACTATTATAAGCAGCAAATGGTATTGTTAAAAGACTTGCCTATAAGCAATATCAACAGTTCAGAAAAACAGATGAGGGATTGCTTCAACTGGTTTTACAATAGAATAAAAAACAAATTTGATAGCGGTGAGAAACTGGCGGCATTTATTGATAATATTGTCGATAAACTTTTTTTTACTGTTGTTGAGGTAAGTGACAGACTAAATGCATTTTTGGTATTCGAAACCCTAAATGCCAGGGGTTTACAACTTTCTTCGGCCGATTTACTTAAAAATTATCTTTTTTCTATTGTAGACAGTAGTACTGCCAAGGTTTATGAATTAGAGGAGCTTGAAAATTTATGGGTAAAAATTGCTGTAAAACTAGCTGAGAATAGATTCGAAGATTATCTCAGATATTACTGGAACAGCAAAAACAAATCAACTTCGATGCGGAATTTATACAAAACAATAAAAAATTCTGTCTCCGATAAAGCATCAGTTTTTCATTTACTAAGGGACTTAAACGACAATGCTGATTATTTTTTGGCTATTCAAAACCCTGAAGATAATTTTTGGTCCGACAAGGCTGAAATAAGAAAAATATTGAGATCGTTGAAGCTTTTCCAAAACAGACAAAGCTATTCACTGTTTTTATCAGCAATCAAAAATCTTGAAAAGGACCATTTATTGAAACTCATTAAAATTTGTTCAGTTATTTCATTTCGTTACAATATAATTGGCGCGATGAATCCTAATGAACAAGAGGAATTATACAATTCAATTGCAGTGTCAATTAACAGAGATAAAAAATTTAATATTACTGATTTTAAGCCTGTTTACATCAACGATTATAATTTTGAAAATGATTTCTGCACCAAAGAATTTATGAATAATAGCCGGAATCACAAGATTTTAAAATATATTTTTTGCAAAATTGATCGCTATCTTGGGAATAGTGACCTGGATTGGGAAAGTGATTTATTTACTGTAGAACATATCTTGCCTGAGCATGCCGATCAAAACTGGGGTGAATTCGATCTTAACGCTTTTAAACGCTCGGTGTATCGGATTGGTAATTTGACTTTACTAGAAAAGAAACTGAATAAAGACGCCGGGCAAAAATCGTACGAAGACAAAACTGAAATCTTTAGACTTTCAATTTGTGGTTTAACAAATGCTTTACCCGAAGCATATCTGAGTTGGAATGAAGACAAGGTCGCATCTCGACAAAAAGAATTGGCTAAACATGCAAAAGCAATCTGGAGAATTCAGGAATTGAGTAACTGATTTTGTGCAAACCTATTTTAGGACAAGACACTTTGCCTCTTTCATCTTTCATCTTTCATCTTTCATCTTTCATCTTTCACCCTTTCACCCTTTCATCTACAGCGGCATTAAAATACCGCGCTCTTCTGCTATTGTTTTTTCTCAAAGGCTAAAGCCGTTTGGAAAAAATTTTCAAATTTTCAAATTGTCTCATTTTCAAATTAAGAAAATTCTTTCATCCTTTCACCCTTTCATCTAAATGAAACAAGACATACGCCTTATAGAAAAAAACGAGCTTACTGAATTTTTTAAATCTTTAGGCGAGTCAAAATTTCGTGCACAGCAAGTGTGGGAGTGGCTTTGGAAAAAGGGCGCTCAAAGTTTCGATGAGATGACCAACCTTTCGAAGCTTTTAAGACAAAAGCTGGAGGAACATTTCGTAATACGTCCTATCAAAGAAGACTTGGTACAACGCAGTAATGACGGCACCATAAAAACACGTTTTCGGCTGCACGATGGGCATCTGATAGAGTCGGTACTTATTCCGGTTCCCGAACGCGAACGTTTTACTGTCTGCATCTCTTGTCAGGTAGGTTGTAGTCTTACCTGCAGTTTTTGTGCTACCGGACAGATGAAAAGACTCAGAAACCTCGATGCCCCTGAAATTTTTGATCAGGTGCAAATGGTCAACCGTCAGTGCCTGGAAGTTTACGGACATCCGCTCACAAACATTGTCTACATGGGTATGGGCGAACCTTTGCTGGCCTACAAACCCGTAGTGGATAGTATTGCACTCATCTGTTCGGAAGAAGGAATGGGAATGGCTCCGCGACGTATTACTGTAAGCACAGCCGGAATTGCCAAAATGATCAAAAAAATGGCCGATGACGGATTGAAAACCAATTTGGCCATATCGCTGCATGCCGCCGACGATTTTAAGCGGAACCAGATCATGCCCATAAATGAGCAGAATAATCTTTCAATTCTTGCCGAGGCCCTGCAATATTTTCAAAAAAATACCAAAGACAATAAAATTACTTTCGAATACATTGCTTTCCGCGATTTCAACGACGAACAAGAAGATGCCGAAAATCTGCTGAGACTTTGCCGAAAAGTATCTAACGTAAAGGTAAATATTATCGAATACAACAAGGTAGACGGCGTAGAACTCGAAAAATCGGAAGATGCCAAAATTGATGAATTTGCACGTTTCCTCAGCCGAAATGGCGTTGCAGTAACTGTTCGCCGCTCAAGAGGAAAAGACATCGATGCTGCTTGCGGTCAATTGGCCAATAAATAAACAAAAAAAGAGGCCGAATCCTTAGATTCCAGCCTCTTTTCTGTGCTCGCAGCAGGGTTCGAACCTGCAACCTTCGGCTCCGGAAACCGACACTCTATCCAATTGAGCTATGCAAGCAAACTAGTCTTTGTTGCAAAGTTACTAAAATTTTTGTTATTAATCAGATAGCGTTGCAATTTTACTAATGCTATTCTTTTAGTTTGATATTCAAATCTTTTTGCTGCCCGTTTCTAAAAACGGTAAGGACAACTTCGTCGCCCGGATTTCGGCTGCCGATTTGCTCCTGCAGTTCGGGGACTGATTTTGTTGCAATACCGTTTACTTTCAGGATCACATCACCAATCTGCATGCCTGCTTTTTTGGCTGCTCCATCATCAACCAGTTCATTTACAAAAACACCCTGCGTAATGCTGAGGTTTTCTTTTTTGGCAATATCGCTGTTCATGTCCTTTATCACTACGCCTAAGTAACCACGTTTCACTTCACCAAATTCCATCAGGTCGCTCACTACTTTTTTGACCAGATTGATAGGTACTGCAAAAGAATAACCCGCGTAGGTTCCTGTTGGTGTCGCTATGGCAGTATTGATGCCCAATAGCTGCCCCTCATCATTGACAAGGGCGCCGCCGCTGTTGCCGGGATTAACGGCAGCATCTGTTTGAATAAAGGACTCAATACTACGCTGCTGGCGACCAAGGATATTGATATTACGACCTTTGGCAGATATAATTCCGGCAGTAACCGTAAAATTGAGATCGAAAGGATTGCCAACAGCCAGCACCCATTCGCCGATTTTGGCTTCATCCGAATTGGCAAATTCAACAGTGGGAAGTTGTTCGGCACTGATTTTCAAAACAGCCAGATCTGTTGAAGGGTCGGTGCCAACAATCGTAGCTTTATATTTTCTTTTGTCATAGAGGGTTACCTCAACCTGTGTTGCACCTTTTATAACATGATTGTTTGTAACGATATAACCTTTGTTGCTGATGATTACGCCAGAACCTGTTGACTGATCGGGTTCGGGCGAGCCGAAGAGTTCCATATATCGGCGTTCAGCATCGGATCTTGCCTTAAACTCGGTGATGGAAGTGACATTTACTACAGCTGGCATAATGGCCTCGGCTGCTTGAGAAAAATCTAAAGGTCCACGATTTCCGCCATCATTGTTCGCGAGTTTGCTCACTTGTTTTTGCTTGGGCGCGGAAGCAAAAGGGTCGTTAAATTGTTCTTTAGGGCTCATAAAATAGCTGCCTGCCAAAACCAGCAAGCCACCAGCCAATCCGGCAAAGAGATGAGATAAGTTTTTCATATGTGTATTAAATTTTAGTTGAATGATTGATTTCAACAAATTTAACGGCAAAATTTATATTCTAGTTTTTGAAAGGGCAACCTTAACTCAAATTTAAGCAATATTAAGATTTTAGAAAATTCAATTTTTTATGACCATCTTCTGCCCTTCCAGCTGTATTTTAATTTTAACATTGAAACAAAACCTACCGTAAGAATGTAGATCCAGTGCAAAAAAACGGATGGTAGAAAGATTTTCATCAGTTTTTCCTGTGAGAAATAGGCAGTTGCCTTAGCCAGCAAAATATAATCGGATATTATTTTTAATATGATGAGTGTTGATAATACAATGAAAAAATTTGGATTGAAAAATCCTGCAATTAAGTTGAGTAAAATAAAAAACATAAAAAGCCATACAAGGCCT
>CAMDAB010000138.1 GCA_945888475.1 Saprospira grandis DSM 2844
CTTAACAAAGTAATATTTTGATTTAATACTAAAAATTAAAATTTTAAATCTAAGCCAATCATGAAATTAATACCTGCCTGCGGAAATAAACCTATTAGATGATACAAATCTCCATTTTCCTGTCCACTGTAGGGATCATCTTGTCTTGGATCATAGGAAGGAGAACGGAATCTGTACACCCAGGCATTGTTGCTGTAGAGTGCATTCGTGAAATTCCTCAACATAAAATTCAATCCAATTTCTCTTAGCCCAATATTTTGAAGCCTGTAGCGGATTCTGAGGTCATTGACTAGAAAACCCGGTAGCGCGCGGCTTTCTTCCTGCGTATTGTCGATATATTGTTTGCCAACATATTTGCTGATGATGGCAGCATTCAGCACCTGTTTTTTATTGTTACTGCTTCCAAATGTTTTGTCAATGAGGTCATAACTCAGTTCTGAACCTGCGATTAGGGCAGGAGAGAAGGCTATATCGGTATTTTTGTAATCAATTGCTTCCTGTCCCCAGGTATCCCAATTATCGACAAATTCTGTGTATGCCAGTATTTTATTTCTACTCAGTGTTACATTTGTTGCCCATTTTAAGCCCTTAACTGGCATCCAGACGCCCTGTAGTTCCAGTCCCGCTCTATAGCTTTGGGGTACATTGCTGCGCATATAGGCCCCAACATCGTTTATCTCTCCTGTCAAAACCAATTGGTTTTGATAGTACATGAAATAGGCAGTTGCTTCGAATGCAAATTTAGTTAGGTTAATGCTGTAGCCCATTTCTGTATCATACATCTGCTCGGGTGTTGGTCGGGTAGCTGGGCTGTTTTCGGTATAATCATTACGGTTTGGTTCTCTGTGACCAATAGCTGAAGACAGGTATATTTTTTGTCTGTTATCGGGAAAATACACAGCTCCGATTTTTGGATTAAAAAAGTTTAATTGAACCGACTGTGTTACATTTTCGATTGCATTGTTGAATCCCAAAAATTCATAGTTGATAAAGCGGTGCTGAAGATCGGCGTAGAGACTCAAATTGCGCAAAACCCTATAATTGGCTTTCAGGTAAGTAGTTCCGTCAATTTTTTTACTGTTGTTGCGGTAATATTCCTTGCCAATTTCTGAATTTCCGGCAAATCGGGCCCAGATGACTTCTCCAAAATGGTCGCCATCGTAATGATTCCATGCTCCGCCAAAGGTTAAATCAAGTTTAGATGAATTATAGTGCAAGCCATAGACTCCGCCGTAAAAATGATTGTCGAGCCAACGGCGGCGGATAAGATCGGATGCTGTGATGAGGCTATCTCCCGATTCGATGCCATAATTGGCCAGTTCGTCGCCATTTCTGTATTGTTCAAAATATCCGAATCCACGCGTGTAATGCAATGAAGCATTCAGTGTCAATCCCTTTGTCAATGTCTGGTTCAGGTGTAATTGATAATGGGTTTGGGTGTAATTATCCACCTCGTTTTCGTAAGTATAAGGGTTGTAGGTTCTGTTGGTATCCACATATTGCAGCGGCACAGCACCCCAGGCCTGATAAGTTTCTTCATTTCCCGAAAAGACATTGGCACGAATCAGGGTTTTATCGGTTACATATGCGCCAGATAAATAATAGGAGCGTAGCATGGAACTGGCACGGTCGATAAAACCATCGCTCGAAATCTGTGAGAGGCGGCCTTCGAAACTCCATTTGTTGTTGATGAGTCCACTGCCCAATTGTAGCGAATGTTTGCGCGAATTGAAACTGCCAAAGCTGTTACTAAGCTGCGCATGAGGCTTTTGTTCAATACCATTTGTTTGTAAATTGATGCTGGAACCGAAAGCTGAACCACCATTCGAAGAGGTACCTAATCCACGTTGTATCTGAATATTATCGACAGAACTGGCAAAGTCGGGCATGTTCACCCACCAAAGTCCCTGCGATTCTGAGTCGTTAATCGGAATACCATTGATGGTAACATTGATACGGGTTGGGTCGCTGCCCCTTATCCTGATGCCCGTGTAACCTATACCTGCACCGCCATCTGAACTAACAACAACAGAGGGCGTTTGGTCGAGCAGATAAGGCAAATCCTGACCTAGATTGTTTTTTTCGATTTCTTCTTTGGTAAGGTTGCTGTAAGCAAAAGGATCGTCAATTCCGGCTCTTGTTCCAATGACAGTAAATTCATCCGTCATCAGACTATTTTCATTCATTACAATAGCACCTAAATCTTTGTTTTCAGATTCGGCAAGTTGGATTTGAATTTTTTTGACCCCATAACCAATGTAACTGATCTCCAGTTCGTAAGTCCCCGATTTTAGTACTAATTGGATGTTGCCATCTGCGTCGCTTACGGCACCCTGAAGGGTTTTGTCTACTCGAACAACAGCCCCGCCAAGCTTTTCAGCTTTTTCATTTTCTATTGTACCCTTAATCGAAGATTGGGCAATCATTGTTTTTGCGACAAACAATGCAAATAAAAGTCCTGAAAATGATTTTAAATTGATCATAAATAAAATTAGTTGGGTTACGCGAGCAGACCGTTGGGGACGGATGCTCCACAAAAAATGTAACGAAACCCACTTTCGGCAGCAAACCGAAAGTTCATCTTCCCTTCCCGGCATTACCCGGGCAGGTTCAATGGGTATAATCTCAGCCTTACATTGTACTTTTTACTTTGTAATAGGAAAATTGTATTGCTAGTATACAAATTTCCGATTGGCACCCCAAACGAGACTGTTCAAATGAACAATGCAAAGGTATTAAAGTTTTATTAAGACTGCTCAATCAACCCTTGGAAATTTCTTTATCCCGACATAAGTAAAACTTATCTATTTTTGATGTCGATTAAGTAAATAATCTTACAAGTAAGCTATCTTTGGGGCACTTTAAATGTCATAAATGAAAATGAAATATTATCTTCTTATCAATGCCTTTCTGCTTTTAGTTCTATCTGCACAAGCTCAGGAAAAGTTGAGTTTGTCGGCTGCAGTTGAAAAGGCCTTGAATAATGCCTACAATTTAAAATCGGCTAATACAAATTTGGCCATCAGCGAAAAGAGCAACAATTGGGGCGAAGCTGGTAAAATGCCTACAATCTCCACTTCTTTTCAAAATTCAAATACCTACAGCAGTATTCAAAATCCAACATCGTTCTTAAATGGTGCCGATGTTTTGGGTTCGAACAGTACGGTTTCTGTCGATTTGCAATGGACGCTTTTCGATGGTGGCAGAGTAAAATCATCAAAGAAAAGATTGGCAACAGTAGTTGAGCAAAACAAGGCTGATTTACAGGTAATAGTTGATAATGTGACCTTGCAGGTTTCAAAAAATTATTACAATGTGCTGATACAGGAAAAAAGGCTGAAAATGCTGGCTGAATTGTTGAAATTGTCACGTGACAAAATTACCTATATCGAAGCTAAAAGAGCTTATGGTCAGGCCATTGAATTCGATTTACTTCAGGTGCGCGATGCCTACTTAAACGATTCTATTCAATGGGTTTTACAGCAGACAAATTATAAAAATGCTCTTCAAAATCTTGCCCTAACAATGGGACTTGAAGTAACGGAAGATCTTAATTTTTCATTGGGTGACAGTATTCGTTACGATTTAAAAAAATACAGTTTCGATGAGCTTTTAGACGAAATGAAAACCAATAACAGACAATTAAACGCTGAAAAAATTAAAATTAAAATAGCTCAGACCGACATAGAATTGCAAAAAGCTAATTTACTGCCTCGTGTAATATTAGGTGCCAATGTTTCGGAACAATTAAATGTTGCGAGAATTGAAGGCAAACAACCTATTATTCCAAATACCTGGAGAGGAGGTACCACTACTTCTGCCGGTTTGAATTTTTCATTGAATTATACAATTTACAACGGCGGTAAAATCAACAGAGCAATTGAAGTATCGGAACTTAGAAAAAATATCGCTGAATTTTCGGCCAAGGATTTGGAACGCCGACTCTCGCAACAGCTCAAAATTGCATACAACCTTTACGAAAATCAAAAAAATGTGCTCAATTTGAGCCTTGAAATGCTGAGCAATTCAACCCGTAACCTCGAAATTGCCGAAGAAAGGTTCAAAGCTGGTACGCTGAATTATTTCGACTTCAGAACCATTCAGATTAATTATTTCAGAACAGTAAATACAGTGCAGGATGCTTTCATAAATGCTAAGAATACTGAATTGGATATGCTTCTGCAAAGTGGCTTATTGATGAAAAAGGATTGATTAGTAAATGCTTCGTATTACAAAAGCCGAACTTTTCAATTTGGAAGCGTTAAGGGAAATTTCCATCAGCACCTTTGTGCAAAGTTTTGCTCATTCGAACTCTGACGAGGACATGAGTGTGTATCTGGAAAATAATTTATCTGTTTCAAAATTGAATGAAGAGTTAAACAATCCACATTCGATTTTTTTTCTTGCCTACATCGAAAATGAGTTGGCGGCATATTTAAAGCTCAATTTAGGAGAAGCTCAGACCGAAAGAGATAATTCCGATTCACTTGAAATTGAACGAATATACGTATTGAATCAGTTTAAAGAAATTGGAATCGGTAAAAAACTAATGGAAAAAGCCATAGCAATTGCTCAGCAAAATCATTTAAAATACATCTGGCTGGGCGTTTGGGAGAAAAATACCGAGGCAATAGCTTTTTACAGAAAACATGGATTTAAAGCAATTGGAAATCATCTTTTTATGTTAGGAAAAGATGCTCAAGTCGATATTATAATGCGTTTGAATTTCTAGAACAATTTTTATAGTTTATAGGAACTTTTAAATTTGTTTAGGTTTTTTTATGAAAATATTAAACAAATTTTATATTATGATGTTTTTTAAAATATGTGTCCTTGCATTATCAAACATCAATTAAGTTTTATGAAAAATTTCAGTGCTCTAATTTTTATTTTATTTTGTTTTTCTATTTCAGCTTTTGCCCAGAAAGGTATAATTAAAGGTAAAATTACCGATGCCACGACAAATGATCCAATCATTTCCGCCAATGTTATCATAACAAATACAACCAATGGCGTGGTGTCTGATTTGGAAGGTGTATATGAATTTAGCGGATTAGAGCCAGGTTTATACAGCATTACGGTAAGTTATTTGGGGTACAGATCTCAGACCATCAGTGAAATCCAGGTTACAAATTCAAGACCTGCTACATACGATTTTCAATTGGAAGAAGATGATGAAATGACTGAGGAGGTTGTTGTTACAGCCTCACCTTTCAAAAAGCCGGAAGAAAGTCCTGTGTCACTTCAAACAATCGGAACGGCTGAGATTCAGCGCAATCCCGGTGGTAACAGAGATATTTCCAAAGTGATTCGTGTTTTACCAGGTGTTACAACTACCAATTCATTCAGAAATGACCTTATCATTCGTGGCGGCGCGCCCAATGAAAACCGTTTTTATCTCGATGATATCGAAGTGCCAAATATCAATCACTATGCCACACAGGGTGCATCGGGCGGACCACAGGGTCTTTTAAATGTTGACCTGATTTCGGAAGTGGATTTTTACAGCGGAGCATTTCCTTCAAATCGTGGCAATTCACTAAGTTCTGTTTTTAATTTCAGACAGAAAAATCCTCGTGAAGATCGAGTTGGTCTTACTGCTAGCGTTGGCGCAACAGACGTTTCATTGGCATTGGAAGGTCCACTGAGTAAAAATAAAAAGACAACTTTCCTCTTTTCTGCACGCCAGTCCTATCTTCAATTTTTGTTTAGTTTAATTGGTCTTCCATTTTTACCAACATACAATGATTTTCAGTTCAAAATCAAAACATCTTTGCCCAATAAAGATGAATTTTACATCACAGGCCTTGGCGCTTTAGACCGATTTAAGCTGAATCTTGGAGCTGATTCTACTGCTAATCAGCGTTATATTTTGAACAATATTCCCATCAACAATCAATGGAATTATACGCTGGGTGCTGTTTACAAAAAATTCATGAAGACTGGGTATTTTACCTTTGTACTCAGCCGTAATATGCTCAATAATGACATATACAAACATATTGACAATGACGAAAGCAAGCCCAAAAGTATTGATTACAATTCTCAGGAAAGTGAAAATAAATTCAGAGCAGAACATACTCTCCGATTCGATAAAGGTTTCAAATTGAACTATGGTTTAGGTTATGAATATGTACGTTTTTACAGCAACAGTAAATTATTCACAGTAGTAAATGGAGTGGCTACACCCCTCGAATATGAAAGTGAATTAAATTTCAGCAAGTACTTTGCCTTTGGTCAGTTATCTAAAAAGTTATTCTCTGAAAGATTGATTCTTTCTTTGGGAGTCCGTGCCGATGGTAACGATTACAATAAAGAAATGATGAATCCTTTCAATCAGATATCCCCTCGTTTCTCTGTGTCTTATGCCATTACTGATAAACTATCAATCAATGCCAATACAGGTATTTATTATCAGTTGCCGGCTTATACAGCCTTAGGATACAAAGCGAATGACGAATTTGCCAATCGCGATAAGTTAAAATTTATCAGATCCTACCATGCAGTGGGTGGTTTTGCCTATAATGTTGCTTCCGCGACAAAAATTAGCGTTGAGGGTTATTATAAAGTGTATCAGCAATATCCATTCTTGTTGAATGAAGGCATTGCGCTTGCTAATTTTGGTGGAGATTTTGGTGTGGTTGGTAACGCCCCTGTAGATGCCAGAGGAGAGGGTCGTTCCTATGGTGTAGAGTTTCTGGTTCAACAAAAACTATACAAAGGATTTTTTGGAATTATGGCCTATACCTTCGGTTTTTCTGAATTTAAAGACATTAACAATAATTATGTTTATTCGGCTTGGGATAGCCGTCACATTTTAAATGCAGCTTTTGGTAAAAATTTCGACATCATGAATAAATCTATTCTCGATGCCAGAAATGCTAAAAGAGCAGGAAAAGGAAAGGATCCAATTAAAAGAAAAATTGCCAATCAAACATTACAATTGGGACTTAATTTTAGAATGCAAACAGGTTTGCCATATACACCTTTCGACACAGTTGCATCGGCTTTGACAGTAAACTGGGATCGTTTTGGTCAGGCGCTCAGAGATTACAGCTTATTGAATACCGAAAGAACTAACCTATTTTACGGCGTAGATTTTCGAATCGACTACAAATGGTTTTACCAGAAATGGAGTTTGAATCTTTATTTCGACCTTCAGAATTTCCCTTCACAGGCTGCGCAAGTACCACAATATACTTTGGATGAGGATGAAAACAACAACAATCAGCCGCAAATTGTGAACCAAGGTCAGCCAAATGAATCCTATCTTTTACAGAGAGTGAATAATACATTATCAGTTTCTGTGCCTTCAATCGGTATAATTATACAATTCTAATAATTTAGAATTACTCATATTAAAAGGACTGTTCAATTCATTTTGGGCAGTCTTTTTACTAATTGGCAGGCTTTCGTAAAAATCTTTTTTTGTAAATAATTGTTAAGGTCTTATATTTGGGCTGACAAAAATTAGATGTTAATTCATAACAATATTTTTTAAATTTATAACCAACTGAATATTATGCAATTTGAACTGAGTGAACAGCATTTGGCCGTGCGCGATGCAGCACGTGAATTTGCCAAAAAAAAATGTCTCCCCGGTGTAATTGACCGCGACCGCGATATGAAACACCCAACCGAACTACTCAAAGAAATGGGCGAAATGGGTTTCATGGGTATGATGGTCGATCCAAAATATGGTGGCGGCGGAATGGATTCTCTTTCCTATGTTTTAGCAATGGAAGAAATTTCAAAAATTGATAATTCCTGTTCAGTAGCAATGTCAGTAAACAACTCACTGGTATGTTGGGGCTTGGAAACCTTCGGAGATGAAGCACAAAAAGAGAAATATCTTCCCAAACTTGCTACAGGTGAATGGATTGGAGCCTTTTGTCTTTCGGAACCCGAAGCAGGATCAGATGCTACTTCTCAGCGTACTACTGCCATCGATATGGGCGATTATTACCTGCTCAACGGTACCAAAAACTGGATTACCAACGGCGGCACTTCACAGTTGCACCTTGTAATAGCTCAAACTGATGTTTCAAAAGGGCATCGTGGTATCAACTGTTTGTTGGTCGAAACTTCATGGGATGGTGTTGTAATCGGTGCTAAAGAAGATAAGCTTGGCATTCGCTCATCAGATACGCATACCATCATGTATAATGACGTAAAAGTGCCAAAGGCCAACAGAGTAGGAGAGGACGGCTTTGGTTTTAAATTTGCCATGAAAACCCTTTCGGGCGGACGTATAGGTATTGCCGCTCAGGCATTGGGTATTGCTGCAGGTGCTTATGAAATGGCTGCCGATTATGCAAAACAACGTGTTGCCTTTGGCAAACCTATCATTCAACATCAGGGTATAGCTTTCAAATTGGCCGATATGGTCATGCAGATTGAATCGGCTCGTATGTTAGTTTACCGTGCAGCTTGGCTCAAAGATGAGCACAAAGATTATGACATGGCCAGTTCAATGGCAAAACTCGCCGCTTCTGAAGCTGCTATGAAAGTAACTGTCGAAGCAGTACAGGTTCATGGTGGATATGGTTTTGTGAAGGAATACCATGTAGAGCGCCTCATGCGCGATGCAAAAATTACACAGATTTATGAAGGAACTTCTGAGGTTCAACGAATTGTACTCGGACGTTGTATAGAGAATGGACAGATTTACTTGCCATAGATAAATTAACAAAATTAAATGCGCCCTTTCTTTTTTAGAGATGGGCGCATTTTTTTATTATTTTATCCTTCTCAAAGTTGCTTTTTGAGTTGATAGCTTCTCGGTACTCTTTACCGTAAATCCATCTGATGCACCCTCGTTTCCGGTTTTTTTGTCTGGCTCGGGATAGGAGATTACTTCGTGGTATAAGACATTTTTATTTACAAGCTTGTCTATAGAAACAAGCCTTGTGGTCTTGGCTTTTGCTTCGTTCACCACATCGAAGCAACTATAAAATGCGTTATCAATCAGTCTCAAATCCAAATAGATGCCATTTTGCTCGTCCATCAGATAATGTCCATTCTCAAGGCTGTCATTCCAGACTATTTTATAATCTTTTACAGTTTTTATAGGAAATAACTTAGTTGAGTCATAGGTTGTACGCCATATAATGCTGTTGAAATCGCTCCCAGCTAATATTTCTATACTTATTGGAATGTCTGCTTTTTTTACCGAACCTATATACCACTGCATTGTCCCCTTGTAATTTCCGATCCAGTCATTCGGAAAACTATAATTCTTGTTTTTAGTATAAGTTTTAGAGCTAGTACAGGAAACTAAAACTGTCAATGTCAATAAAACTGTTAGGTTGATAAAATTTTTCATATTTTGAATTAGATTTAACAAAACGTATCAAATGTTATATAAATGATAAATAATCTTAATAAAATTGATTTGAATATTTTCACAAAAAAGCCTATTTTTGCAAAATTAGTAATTTAGAAAACTATGCATTAATGAAAAAACTTTTATTTCTACTGCTTTTCGTGATCCAGATAATTTCTTTATCTGCCCAACAGCACACAG
>CAMDAB010000139.1 GCA_945888475.1 Saprospira grandis DSM 2844
ATACGCTTCGCATTGTAGATATGGGCAGCGGCAAAGGATATCTTACCTTTGCATTATACTATTTGCTAAAGGAAAAAATGCAATTAAAAGTTGAGATTTTGGGCATAGAACTCAGGGAAGAGCTTTGTAAGTTCTGCAATGAACAGGCCAAAAAATTGGGTTGGTCCGACAATTTGAGATTTGCAGCGATGGACATTCGCGATTTCAATAAATCGGCATTTGATGTGCTCATCGCCTTGCACGCCTGCGATACCGCTACCGATGTTGCTATTTCACAAGGCATTGTGAATGGAGCAAAGCTGGTTGTTGTGGCTCCCTGTTGCCATAAACAGATCAGGAAACAGATGAAACCTAAGGCTCCCTGGAATAATATTTTAAAAAATGGCATTTTGATGGAACGCGAAGCCGAGCTGCTTACAGACGCCATAAGAGCCCTGCTGCTCGAGCGTGAAGGCTACAAAACCAAGGTTTTTGAATTTATCTCGTGTGAACATACACCCAAAAACCTCATGATTACTGCAGGCTTGCTGAAAAAAAAGACAAATAACGATGAAATATTGAGAATAGATCGGGAAATTGCCGAACTGAAAGCACAGTTTGGAATTGAGGAGCACTATCTGGAAAGTTTACTGTAAAGGTACTGAATTGTATTTGAAAGCGTCGGCTTTTTCAATTTTAGCCTGGTTGAAATTTGCAATTGCGGCCTTTCTGTTTCGTGAATCGAGCAAAATAACAAGGGCCGAAAAATAGAAAGGCAGCGCCGGGATTTTGTAACGTGCCAAGGCGCCAAAATTCATAGAGGTAAATCCTACCGCAAAGGCAAAAATAATTGCAAAAATAAGACAAAAAAGCACGGTCGGGTCAGAAAATAATTCCCGTAAAGTTCGGAACAATCCCACCGTAAAAAAAACATAAATTGTAAAAAGCAGCGTAAATACTGCTTCGAGTGCCGATGGGATAACAATTATTTTTTTGGCCTCCCATATATAAGGTCGGAATAAAGCAACATTGATCGCTTCGGGGGCTTTTTTGAGCATACCGGCGGGGGTTGGTTCAAATATGCCAAGGGAGTAACCTGTACCTCCGAACTGTTCGGTATTGAGTGCGATCCACCATTGTGTTTTAGCCGCCTCGAGGGCGATATCCTCTAGTTTAAAACTTTTGGAAACCTGCTGAAGTGCAATGGCGCCAAAACCAATTCCAATTGCAAGGAGCAAAGGAACCGAGAGCGCCCTTAAGGTTTTGTTCTTAATTTTATTTTTAAACATCAAGCTTAGCCAGACAACCGCTGCTGGAACAACTGCCACTGCAACATATGCTTTTACTACAATCGAGTAATAAAGGCCAATGATAAGCGCAAGCAGCGGCAAAAGCAAACCTCTTTGACCCGATTTGTAAAAAAGAAAATAGATGCCATACACAAACATCCCGACACCCCCAATCGACAAGGGATCCTTCATCAGACCCGTACCCCAAAAACAAACTGAAGGCACAAAAAGAATAGCGAAGGCAAGGGGCCTGTGTAAATGCGGGTATAAATCTAGCATGACCCGATAAAACATCCACATTCCTATAAATGATATCAAAGTCAGTCCATACGATGCGCCTATAAAACTGCCAAAGGTTAGCATACTAAACAAGGCTCCCGACTTGATAACGGTGAGCATGGAGTCGTTTCTAAAAAAGAAAACATAGGTTATTGATTCCTTTGCAGCATCGGAATACAAGTCGTAGGGATAAAGCAGCATTTCCACCCCAACAGAAAATCCTTTTGTAAAAAATGCCTTTGCAATATCAGATACACCAATGTAGTACCATGTTGTATCGCCGTAACCATAATAGTACTGGTATAAACAGGCTGTAAGAAAGGTGCCAATGAGCCTAAAAACCAATGCGGGAATAAAATATTGTGCTACGATCGAATCCTTGTACCTTTTCTTCTTTATATTATTAAATATGGCTATTATCCCAATTGTCAGAAAGGGAAGTAGCACAAAATCGAGTATATTTAAAATATCGATACCTTTATCGTAAAGCAGAAGGGGATACATTGACAATTTATTCTTAAAAGTAGTTTCGGAATGGTTGAAAAGGTTTTGAAATGCCCATATTAAAATATAATTTTACAAAAATAATAAAAAACGGATTGCCTTGTCAGATTCTAAGCCTAAAATCGCAATTGTTGCAAATACTGCATGGAACATCACTAATTTCAGGTTGAGTTTACTACACAAACTAAATAAGGAGGGTTATGATGTTATTGCTATTGCACCGCAGGATGAATACAGGGGCATAATTGAGGCTGAAGGATTTAAATTTATTCCATTGCTTCATCTCGACAGAAAAGGAACAAACCCGATTAAGGACCTGAGACTAATGTTTGAACTCAGGAGTATTTACCGAAGAGAAAAAATTGCCTTTGCGCTGCATTATACCATTAAACCCAATGTTTACGGTAGTTTTGCCGCAGGCTTAAGCAAAACAGCGTGTATGTGCACTGTAACAGGCCTAGGTTATAGTTTTTTGAGTAAAAATTGGGTAAGCAAACTGGCAAAAATGCTATACAAATATGCCTTTAAAAATGCTGCTTTCGTTGCTTTTCAAAACGACGATGACCGAAATTTATTTATTGAAAATAAACTTGTAAAAAAAGATAAAACACTCCTAATCAGAGGATCCGGAATCAATTGCGAATATTTCAAACCCATTGAAAAAACCGAAGTTTCTGAAAAAATGGTTTTTTTATTCGTTGGACGCTTATTATTAGACAAAGGAATCAGAGAATTTTTATTCGCAGCAGAAAAAATCAAGACAATTTTTCCACAAACTAGCTTTCAAATTGTCGGAAAACTAGATGAGGATAACCCATCATGCATTTCAAAATCTGAGCTTGATAATGCCCTACAAAGTAATATAGTCGAATATCTCGGAGCAACGGATCAGGTAAGGGAATTTATCAGAAATGCTGATTGTGTAGTACTGCCCTCTTACCGCGAAGGGTTGCCGAGAGTTATGCTCGAAGCCATTGCAATGGCAAAACCTGTTGTAACAACTGATGCAGCAGGCTGCCGCGATACGGTGATTGACGGAAAGAATGGCTATATGGCAGAGGCCCGCAATGGAATATCACTATTTGAAGCAATAAAAAAAATATGCCTTAGTACTGTAGAAACACTGGAAAACATGGGAAAAGAAGGCCGATTGCTAGCCCTTAGGGAGTTTGACGAAAAAATAGTACTTGAAAAATATCTTCAGCTGATAAGCAATGTTTTAAATTCAAAAAACGTTTGATCTATTGAAATTTACTAACCCGGTTTTAGCTAAAAAATGATAAAATAAATTGTATTTTTGCAATCTGTTATCCTTTTTAGCTAAAATAAAGAATAGTATTTTTCTTAATTTTATAGCTATAAATCATTGAGACCTGGTTTTACTAACTGACCAATAATATTATGTTTTACCATTTAGGCCGTTATATAACTCTCATTGCCAGCACAGTATCGAAGCCAGAAAAATTTTCGATGTACTGGAAAGAAACAGCACGTCAGATGAATGATATCGGTGTGGGATCGCTCATAATTATTGGTCTTGTGTCTGTTTTTATTGGGGCAGTTACTGCTGTTCAGTTTGCCTATCAGCTGCAAGGTTCTTCTATTCCGCCTTACTACATCGGTTATATTATCAGAGATACTATGATTATAGAACTGGCGCCTACCTTTACCTGCCTTGCCCTTGCCGGAAAAGTAGGCTCTAACATGGCTGCCGAAATTGGGGGAATGCGTCAGAAAGAACAAATTGATGCCTTGGAAGTTATGGGTGTAGATACTCCATCCTATCTGATTTTTCCAAAGATTGTTGCAGCTATTGCTGTGATTCCCATGCTTGTTGTGTTATCTGCCTTCATGGGTATGGCCGGCGGTTATTTTGCCTGTGTAATGGGTAAACTAGTCACAGCCTCTGAATTCATGCAGGGACTTCGCTCATTTTTTATTCCTTACAACCTTTTCCTGATGTTGGTAAAGTCAATCGTTTTTGCATTTTTACTTACTTCAATTTCCTGCTATCAGGGCTTTTACGTAAAAGGGGGCAGTATAGAACTGGGAAAAGCCAGTACCAATGCAGTAGTTATGAGCAATATCGTGATTCTACTTGCAGATTATATCATTGCCATGCTCCTCACCTAATCAGTTTTTTAAGTTCAATAAAAACCATCAACGCATGATACGCGTCGAAAATATAAAAAGACAATTTGGCGAACAACAGGTTCTGAAAGGAATTAATACAGTTTTCGAAGAGGGTAAAACCAATTTGATTATTGGCCGTTCGGGTGCCGGTAAAACCGTTCTATTAAAAATTCTGGTAGGACTAATTCAGCCTAGTTCCGGGACAATCTGGTATGATGATGTTAACTTTACTGCATTAAATGTCAAACAGCGCAAGGCTATCAGGAGTAAGATGGGCATGCTTTTTCAGGGTTCGGCACTTTTCGACTCGATGAGTGTGGAAGAAAATGTACGTTTCCCCCTCGACATGTTTACCAACATGACATCGAAGGAAAAAAAGACAACTGTTGACAGTACCCTGGATAGAGTTGGCCTGAATGGTGCCAATAAAAAATATCCATCTGAAATAAGTGGAGGTATGCAAAAAAGGGTGGGCATTGCAAGGGCAATTGTGCTGAAGCCTAAATATCTGTTTTGCGATGAGCCCAACTCTGGTCTCGATCCAACAACCTCGCTCCTTATTGACGAGCTCATCAAGGAACTCACCATCGAAAACAATATGACTACGGTAATCAATACACACGATATGAATTCGGTGATGGAGATTGGCGACAAAATAAATCTGCTTTATTTTGGCGAACTGGAATGGACTGGCAATTGTAAAGAAGTCACGACAAGTAATAATGCAGTGCTTCAGGATTTTATTTTTGCATCTCCATTTTTGCAGCGCTTGAGAGATGCTGCCATGAAAAACGACAGTAGTATTTAAGCCAGGTATTCCAATACTTTTTCCCAATTGGGAAATTCTGGCGATCCAAATAGCATCATCTTCCCCGTAAAGGGATAGAAATGATCATCGATGAGATAATCGCCCATCAGAAACTCCTTTCTCTGACAAATAATGAGATTTGGGGTCGTCTCCAAACCGAGGTGTTTTTCAACCCAAACGCGTTTTTCTGTATAACAGAGCGGATTGAGGTATGATGGTGCGGTCAGTATATAAACATCGTAACTTTTTTCCAGCGTTTTATATGCCTCAACTGCTCCGGGAATGGGTTCAAGATCTGCAAAAAAACCGTATTGCGACTGTGGGTAAGCAATCTCGGGATGCGACTTCAATTTCTCTGCATATCTTTTTCTGAACTGACAAAGCGTGTCGTCCATATCGATAAAAATGCGTTTTCTCTGTGCCATTAGTTGATATTTTTAGGGTCGGTTTTATCTGAGATAGGCAAGGGAACCTTTACTGAATTTTTACCGATACCGAGTTGTTCCCTTAATTGATGCTCACCCTGTTCCATCTCCCAAAGCATGATGGCATAGTCAAATAGCTGTTCTTGATTGTCGCGACTTAATGACTCGAAAAGTTCCACTAATTTATCTTTCATAGGTCTTAAATTTTGGTGATTTTAAATCAAAGTTAATTATTTTTTGATAGAAATACACATCAAATTAATTAGTCAGGCAGCATTTTAGCAAATTTAAAAGTTTTAATAACAAAAGAATTTTATGCTAAAAACACCCCATTTCAAAACAATGATTATTGTAACAGTCGTTGAAATTACAATAGTTACTACCTTGTTTCTCCTCTTTATGCTGGGTTAAATAAGACTTTCAGGTTTGCACAACTGGTCAAAAAACGCTAGGTATCTTTCTTTTTGCGCATGTACCGAAAATTTGTTCAAAACCGTTTCCCTACCTCGTTCTCCTATTTCATAGCGCAGTTTTTCATTTTCAATGAGTAAGGATATTTTCTCAACCCATTGTGCAGTATCCTTAGCCAAAAATCCATTTTCTGCATCCCTTATAATTTCTGAATTTACACCGACAGGCGACATAATTGTTGGGATGCCCAAAGCCATATAAGTAAGTCCTTTCAATCCGCATTTACCGCGTGTCCACTCATCGTCGGGCAAGGGCATTAAGCCAATATCGATTTCAGAAAGTTGCCAAACCTCGTCCTCGGCAGTCCATGGCGTTCCTACTATATTTAAAGCTTCGTTTTTGTAATTTGGGTCGCCAATTACTTTGAAATATACCTTATCGTTATATTTTGCCTTTATTTCTAAAAGTGCCTGAATTGCCGAATCGAAATGTGGAATGGTAGAAAAACTGCCGCTCCAGCCAATGCAAATTTTATCATTTTTCGGAAATTCCTGTCGGCGGAATTTATCAGTGTCGACAGTTGTAGGTATAATTTCAACTTTGGCATTGAACTGTTTAGCATAATCGGCAAGATATTGATTGCCTGCAAATACCAGATGTGCACATTTGATTAAGCGCGATGTTTTTGATGCATCTTTCAAAAAGCCAAGTGCCTTATTTCCATCCGAAACTGCATGCAGCCAGATTGCGTCATCGAAATCATAAATCAGTTTGGTTTTCTTAGCCATTCGGCACTCGAAATAAGCAGCGCCTAACATAAAACATTCGCGTTGAACAAAAACCAGGTCATATTTTTTGGCTTTGCTCAACTCACGCCATCTTTTCAAAAGACTTTTAATTAGAATTTTAAATTTCCCAAAATAATTACCGCCTCCGTAAAAGATCTTATCATCGTTTTTATCGATGAGATAAGCGTATTCAAAACTATAACCGTTTTCTTCCAAAAAAGAAAGATATTGTTCGAAACGGAATCGTTGCGAAGGGGATCGGTCCTGACGGTGCAGCACCCAAATCAATACTTTTTTCATTGAGTCGAAGAATTATTTGGGCAAAAATAGCAAAATTGATCATTAGATTTTTAGAATCACACATGAAAGTAAGTTTCGAAGCATATTATCTAACTATGAAGCATGTTGATTGAAAAATAAAAAGTGAGGAAGGTCCGTTCATCCGCACTTTTTTATTATTTAAAATATTAGCATTTTGACGCAAAGGTTGGCTAAAGTTCCTCCAATATATTTTCCAACATAGCCCTGATCTTTTTATTTTCTTTGAATTTTTCAGATTCGAGCAATTCATAGTATTTCTTAAAAGACTTAATTAAAGGGGATACGCCCATTTGAGTGGTCATAGCAATATAAGTCTCTTTAAATGATGTATTTAGCTTCCCGTTCGTAAAGGGAGTTTTAGCATTGCTGCCTTTCAATAAAATACTGCTGTAAAGTCTTCTCTTATCTTTGGCAATTGACTTGACCGGCGAAAAGGGAAAACGAGAAAGATATTTATCCCAAAAAACGGCATAGGCTGCAATTTCGATAAGCGGAACTGCAATTTGCCCTTCCACGAGCGGCGGACTATCCGATTCTAAAGCACACTGTTCCAGATAATGCTGCATTGAAGGGCCAACCATTCGCAGGAATTTACGCATAAGCTGGTCGTAGTTCTGTCTCAGGTAAACCTTTGCTTTATTGTTTAGCCCAAAACCAATATAATTGTCTGTCAACTCACGACCTTTAGCATCCAGGTCCAAATTTATATTCCCATAATTTTTGATTTCATCAGCCAAATGTTGAAAAGCAGCTGCATTAGTCTTTGTTACCTGAATGTTGAAAATCTTTTCGTGCAAGAGCATGAGGTCGGCAAAAGCAAAGTCGGCTGTTGCAGAGACCTTTTGCTGAAAGATTGACTCAAAGAGCGCAACCGCGTTCGGAAAAGCCTTTGGATCGTTCGGTTCAAAAGCGCCTAGTCTGCTCCTGAAAGTTTTAAGCAGGACTGAATCTATTTTGGCTTCTTTCTGAGTTCTGTTTTTTGACCCTTTTTTATCGATCAAGGCCTCATCTTCTGTCAATGAGATAAGCTGACGGTTTTCTTCATCAGAAAGAAAACGAACACAAATAGCCGATATCCAGCCCTCGTTCCCAGGGCTCGATTTTACCTTGTACCAGCGGCTTTCGATATTTTCACCACTTATTCTGACCGTTGAGGTAAAACTGGTGCTATCGTTTAGGTATTCTAATAACACATCTTCCTTGGCTCGTTCTAGTACAGCACCCTCAAGATCTGGTGTTGAACGGATTTTTGAGCTGGGAATCGTTACTTTTAAAAATCTTTTTTCTGCCGACTTTTCTATAGTATTGTCTAATTCCTGTCGATTTTTTTTGTTGGATTTACAGGAGCAGAAAAAACCAAAAATGGATATTAAAAGTATAAATATGAGTCTGTTAAACATGCTTTATCGAATTTTTTATTTCAAAAAGCTGATCGCTTAGTGCTGGTGGACAGAATTGCAAAACAGCTGATGCCAATGAACTGTTGAGGCTTACATTTTCGGGTCGTGGCGCAGGCATTGGCAGTTCGGATCTAAGTTTTGGAACAATATTTTGGTCATCAAAACCAAAAACATGGGCAATAAGCCTTGCAAAATTAAATCTTGAAATACATTCGGGACCTCCCAAATGAAAGATTTTTTCTTTGTGCTCAGAACTTTTATCGAGCATATAAGCCAGGGCAGATACAATTCCTCTTGCCGCCCAATTTACCGAAATCGTTGAACGGAATTCATCGCTAAAGGCTATGATTTCTTCTTTATCTGCTAGTTTTTTTAGCCAATCACCCAGGAAATTGATGCTATACGCTGGGCCAAAGCCAAAAAGCAGGGGCAGTCGGCAGATAAGACTGTTTTGTTCGTTCTCGTTTATAAATTCCTCGGCCTCCAATTTTTGAGCTCCATATTTTGAAACTGGAAAACAAAAATCATTTTCGCTGTAATCGCCCATAGTTCCATTAAAAACGAGATCCGTTGATATGAAAATCAAAGGTATATTCATCGATTTACAATATTGGGCAATGCTTACAGTTGCATATACATTGATGTAGTGTGACAGGGTAACATGCTCCTCGCAGGCATTGGGATTTGAGATAGCAGCGGCATGGATGATTGCATCGGGTCTTATTATTTGCAGCGACTTTTCTATATCTTTTTCTTCCAATAAATTAATTTTATGCCATTTTACGGATGGAAAATGAAATTTCTGTCTATAATATACACCCTCCACGCTGTAGTTTTTACTAAGCTGTGCTAAGAGATGATAGCCTAAAAATCCGGAAGCACCGGTCACTAAAATCTTTGTCATAATAAAAAGAATAGCAGCGCTGTAATACCGGCAACGACCAATAGAAAGCCAAGAAAAATCCAAATCCATCTTCTGCTTCTGCTGTCCTCACAAGCTTTCGAGCAACAACTGTTGCAACCGTTTTCGCAGCATATTTCACAGATGCCACAGGCACAGGCTGCGCAGCAAAGCGATAGTATTTCTTCCCAACAGCCTCTTTTCAGAAAATACCCACTGCTAATTGCCTTTATGAAATTCTTTAACTTTTTGGTCTCTTTGCGATGCTGCTTTTTTTT
>CAMDAB010000140.1 GCA_945888475.1 Saprospira grandis DSM 2844
TCTTCACCGTTACATTTTGCCATCTGCTCATAAAGGGCATTCATTTTGTCGAGATATTCCTTTTTCTTGGTTTTATCTTTCTCGGCTTTAGCAAAATAGACATACATTTCTATGCCGTCATTAAAATGCGTTTTTTTAGCAGGAAGTGGTATTTGAACATATTTGAAGAGGTCTTCCCAAAGGGGGAAGGCTTCCTCATATTTTTTCTCTTTAATTTTATCACGATAAAGTACATGCAATTTTTGAGCTTCTTCTTTGCCTTGCGGGTGTTTTTCCCAACTGTCGCATTGTGCATTAATATCTTGCAAGCCCATTACCAAAAAGGCAGCAGCAAGAAAAACTCTGATGGTGTTTAATTGGCGTTTCATAATCTATTTCAATTTTTAAATTTTATCTAAATTTTGCTCTTCTGAACCATGAGCCGTCGTTAAGTGAAAATGCAAGATTGATTTGAAAAAAATATTCATTGATTAGTTCGGGGTGTCCCAAGTATCCAAATTCAAATCCTATTTGTGTTTGTCCAAGTATTGCATATTCGCTTGTCGATTTCTGCGGTTTCATCCTTAATCCTAAGCCAAAAGTTATGCCATATTTTAAAAGTTGGTAAGTTTCTGTTCCTGCCCCAATAATTCTTGGATCTTTTCCGTAATAAGAGCCAAAACGGTAGCGTATTCTATTGAAATAATTAGAAACATCTTTAAAATTGGGTGTAAACTCAGCTCCAGCAGAAATGGTGTAACTATTGGCCATATTAATGCCTGTATAACTAAAACTGTTCCAGAACTGGGTTTCATAATTTAGCCCAAATCGCCAGTTCATACCCTTTGTAATGGCTATTCCAGCGCCAAGGCTCAGCGGCAATTTCATAGAACTGCGAACATCGTCGCTCATAATGAGTGTATCGACACCAAATGCACTGCCAAAGCGTATCTGCTCCTGTCGGTCGAGAATGCGCAAATTACTGCTGCTGCCTGTGTAAGCACCCAGGGTAAGTCGCAGGTCTTCAAGCGGATTGGGTCGGTCTTTTTGTTTTTTAAGATATAAATCGTACTGAGCACCAATATCCCAAAGCAGCCCGAGTGTATTTTTGTTGTTGAGAATACGCTCGTTATAGGCAAAATTGTAGGCACTGTCCTGAAAATTAATTGTGTTTTTTTCCGATACCGTACCAAAGAGCAGCGCAAGATTAGCACCTACAGATAATCCTTTGTATCTGATACCATTGGCCCAATTTGCCCTAAATCTGGTACCCTCACCGGCATAGCGGTATTCCACCTCGCCAATATCTGTCAAATTTCTTGTAATACGGGCATCGTAGCCAATCGTACTGTGCGGAGACAGACTTATGCCCATGCCCCATTGTATTGGAATAGCTCGTCTTAGCGTATCTGTTTCTATTTCCCAGCTGCGGGTTATAGGGAAGGAGAGGGAAAGGTAGGAAAGGTTTCCATCGTTGGCAGCGGATTTTCGCCCTGTGGTATTTTCACTCAATTGACTGTGTTTATAAAATACTCCGGCTTCAAAGGCAGTTGTCTGTAAGTGACCAAGCGCTGCAGGATTAATAATGCCAGCATCCCAAAGCGAATTGTAAGTAGCACTGAATGCTCCTCCGGTACTTAGCTGTTGGGTAAACTGCGTGCTAAAAACATCTCCTATGCCATATCGCGAATAAGGTGAGTTTCTGCGGGTGTAATTTTGAGCATTGGCTGTAATGCTCATTAGTGCTAAAAAAACAACTAGAAAAAATATTTTACTAAGGATAAATTCTCTAAGTTTATTCTGCTTTGTTGATGTTGACATTGTAATTTAAAATTTGGTTCAAACCCATAAGTACCAGATCCGGAACTGCAAATATCTGATTTTCCATCTGACTTTCAAAAAAACTTGCATCGCCTCCTGTAACAAGCACGCGAATATCGGGATAATTTTCACGATATTTAGCAATAAAGCCCTTCATTTCATAAACGACTCCAAATTGTATTCCGGTTTGTATACTTGTCAAAGTTGTATCGCCTATGTGCGAGTCTAGCACATCGCGGTGCACCAGTGGCAATCTCGCAGTAAAAGTATTTAAGGATTTGAAACGCATCTCGATGCCAGGCAGAATACTTCCACCAAAATAATTTCCATTTGAGTCGATGATATCGTAAGTGATACAGGTGCCTGCATCGACTACAAGTGCATCGCTGCCCGGAAAAAGGTAAAATGCCCCAACTACACCTGCCAAACGGTCTTTGCCCAAGGTTTCGGGTGTGTGGTAAAGATTTTTTACAGGTATGGGCGTTTCATGGCTCAGTTCAACAAAGGTTTTTACCTTATTGCCCAACATACGTTTGTATTTACCCTGTTTTTTTCTGACAGATGAAACTATTACATTTTCTATCTCATACTTTTTCAATACCTTGTCTAATTTGCCTGAGGTATAATCCTCTCGGATAATCAGTTTTACCAGACTGCCGTCGGAATCAAATACAGCAACTTTTGTACGGGTGTTGCCAATGTCAATACATAAATTCATAAATTAAAACATCTTGTTTACTAAATTAACTTCCCAAGATATTATAATTTTTTTTGCTTAAAAAGGATAGTTCTCAACTGGGCAAAAAATTAATATTGGAAAAGCATATTTCTGTAAGGTAAATAAAAAAAATCCGATTTAAATCGGATTTTTTTATTTGCTAGTCTATTTTAGAGAAAATCAGGCGTCTTCGCCCTCTTTTATTCTAAGTTGAAAACCATTGCCATGTATATTGACAATCTCGATATTATCATCGTACTTCAAGTATTTGCGCAGTTTGGTCACAAAAACATCCATACTTCTTGCTGTAAAATAATTGTCATCACCCCATATTTCCTTTAGTGCCAGACTTCTTGGCAAAATATCGTTGCTGTACTTGCAAAACAGTTTGAGCAGTTCGGCTTCTTTGGGCGAGAGTTTTTCTTGGTTATCTGCACCTTTATCTGTTTTGACACTGAGGATACGCAAGGGATAGTTAAAATGATATTTTCCAATATAAAAATCTTTCGATTCCTGCTTTTGTTTCTCGGGTTTATTGCCGCGTTTCAGTACTGCCTGAATTCTGTATAGTAGCTCCTCTGAGGTGAATGGTTTAGAGATATAATCGTCGGCGCCCAGTTTAAAACCTTTGATAACATCTTCCTTCATGGTTTTGGCCGTAAGAAAAATTATGGATACCGCCTGATCGAGTTCCCTTACATCCTTGGCTAGTGCAAAACCATCTTTTTTTGGCATCATTACATCAAAAATACAGAGGTCGAAACGGTCTTTTTTAAATTCCTCTAGGCCCATTTCGCCATCTGTAGCAACGGTTACCTCGTAGTCATTCATTTCGAGGTAGGAGCAGAGTACATCTCCAAAATTTCTGTCGTCTTCAACGAGCAGGATTTTATTTTTCAGATTCATAAATTAGTGTTGTGTTATATTGGGGATTATTAATAGTCAAACGTAAGGTAAAATATAAATGTAGATACATTCTTAACATTTTGTCAGCTAAAAATATGCCGAAATTCAAATGTTAAAAAATTTTGTGCATTTTTCTTTTAATAATCTTATGTTGCGGCATTAAAATACCGCGCTTATTTTCAAATTATCTCATTTTTAAATTACCAAATTAAAATTCTCTTTCCATCTTCGCTTCTTTAAATCTTCGACTCTGTAGCGGCATTAAAATACCGCGCTCCTTTGCTATTGTTTTTTCACAAAGGCTAAAGCCATTTGGAAAAAATCTTCGAAATTTTGTGCGGCATTAAAATACCGCGCTCCGTTGGGATTGTTTTTTCACAAAGGCTAAAGCCGTTTGGAAAAAAATCTTCGAAATTTTGTGCGGCATTAAAATACCGCGCTCCGTTGGGATTGTTTTTTCACAAAGGCTAAAGCCGTTTGGAAAAAATCTTCGAAATTTTGTGCGGAATCAAAATACCGCGCTCATTTTCAAATTATCTCATTTTCAAATTACCAAATTACAATTCTCTTTCCATCTTCGCTTCTTTAAATCTTCGACTCTGTTGCGGCATTAAAATACCGCGCTTATTTTCAAATTATCTCATTTTCAAATTACCAAATTAAAATTCTCTTTCCGCTCTAATCAGTCATTTCTGTGTTTTGATGGAAAAAAAATGGTAAAAATACTTCCTTTGCCAGGTTCGCTCTTTACTTCGATATGACCGGCATGAGCAGTTACAATAGCCTTTACATAGCTGAGTCCCAATCCAAAACCTTTTATGTCGTGAACGTCGCCGGTTGGAACTCTGAAGAATTTATCAAAAATAAATTTTCTTGCTTCCTTGCTGATGCCCAGACCTTTATCTTCGACCGAGATTTTGATGCCACCCGAACTATCGATAACCGTAAGTTTAATTTCGGGTTTTTCGGGAGAGTACTTATTGGCATTGTCAAGAAGATTGTAGATAACATTGGTAAAATGTGTTTCGTCGGCTTCAATCACATAATTTTTAGACTGAAAATCAACAGTAAGATTACCATTTTTTTGCTCAATCTGCAGCGCAATACGGTCGGCGGCTCTGTTTACAATATCGTGAACATCAATTTCCTCAATGTTGAGGTTGAATTCATTTTTGTCGATTCGGGCCATCTGTAGTACTTTTCCTACCTGCGAGTCCATTCGTTCATTTTCTTCTTTTATAATTTTGATAAAACGCTCTGCTTTTTCAGGGTGTTGATTTTTTATGAGATTGCGGATCGCGTCAGTTGCAAGAGATATTGTTGCAATAGGTGTTTTAAATTCGTGGGTCATATTGTTCAAAAAGTCGTTTTTCATTTCTGAGAGTTTTTTCTGATGCAAGATGACATATATAGTGTAATAAAAACCTACAATTACAATTCCAGTAAAAATAAGACTCAGGATAAGGTTTAAAATAATTCCTTGCCAGATAAAAACATCCTTGTGAGGAAAATCGATAAAAAGCATGGCAAGCTGCTCCTGCGAACTTGGGAAAAGAGCCGCCTGGTATTTGAAACTTTTAGGCATTCTGTAACGGTCGATATTATTCTGCTGCAATTGATTCGTTAGAACAAATGTATCTTTTTTGAGGGAATAGACACCATAGGCATAGGTTGCGTTGATCCCTTTTTGGGTAAGTTCTCTGTGCAATAGTTTATCAATCAGTTTCAGACTTACTCTTTCTTCAATAGGTATATTCTGAACTATGGTATGATGCGTGAAGTAGGTTTTAAAATGCGTCATAAATGCTTCGCTGCTGCCCTTTTTCCAGGTGCGGGTCACTTCGCTGGCAAAAACTTTTTTCGATAGGCTGTCTTTGTTTGGAGGCGTAATATTTACAGTAGAAAAATTTCGTCCGATACTGTCTTTTTTGAGTGAACTGTGAATGGCCTCAACTTCCACTACAGTTGATATCTCTTTTCCGCTGTCGGTCTCTACTGTGAGCGTGGGCAGTTTATATCTTTCGGCTGTTTGTTCAATTTCGTATTGTTCGAGCTTCGAAACAACATGATCCAAGGCTGCATGAACATTGTTTTCAAAGAGTTCCAGATTCAGCTTGTAGGAGCTGTACACCGCATACAACTGCAGCCCCAGAATGCCTGCCAAGGCAGTACTCATGAGTCCAACTATAAGCCAGATTTTCTTTTTCGACATTTTTGTCTGAGTTTTTAGAAAGAATTATTTTGACTCGAAAATAACATTCCCCAATTGATTGTCATCCTTTTTCTGATCTCTGAGACGTTCTATTTCTGTTAGTTCAAGATCGAGATTTTCAAATTTATAAACTACCTCTGCATTTTTGTTGACAAAAGATTCACCTTCGAAGTCCTGAATTACATCCATCATAACTTTTTCGACCAAGCCTGGTTTTAGTTTTTCTTCGTTTGGATGTTGTTTGTTGGCAATTGCTGTAAGTTGATTGAGGGTAAGCATTGCCGATTGTTCCTGAAAAATGGCCATCATCAAACGTTTTCTGACATTGAGCAGGTGCTGCTGCCGTCTTTTTGGTTGTAGATAAAGCCACCTGAATGCGGGTACTGTAAAGAATACCAAGGAGTAGAAAAATGGTATCCATCCCAGAAAAAGGGTGAACAAGAAACCGGAGCCATAAACAGCAAGTGGGCCCCAAATCACCAATCCCGATAATATTAGGTTAAATGCATTCATGGCAAAAATCCCAAGGTCTCGAAGGTTTTTATTGCCGGTCAGTTCATATTCAGGCTCATATTCATCCCAATAATAAATTATCGGGGCGCCGGCTACTTTGTCCTTTCTTCTGAGCAATTCCGAAAAATCGCCATAGAGCACTCCTTGATCTGAAATTTCAGCTTTTCCGTTAAAACTGGCCAAGGTATTTGTCATAAAATTTTTGGCATCATCGCGCGACCAGCCTGCCAGCGCCTGAATTTCTGAAGTACTTACAAGTCCCTTGTGATCGCGTAGGAATGTTGCCATTTCCTGCATATTGGCGAGCGGGTTAATCTGTACTCGGGGCGGACCAAATACAAAGTCATAAACCGAAGCAACGAATCCTTTATTGTCGGAACTGCTTCCACCTTTGTTCGAAATACTTGAAAGAAAGCCCTGTTTTTCTTCGTAATGACGATAGTTGTACCCATAACTATCTCTTTTTCTGTAAGTTCGGTTGTGGCCCATGATGGTGTTCCATTCAAAGATTGTCCAGAAAACCCTGAAGAGTACATATAGCAGATTCCCAACGCCTTTCGAACCGTTGTCATTTTTGCCGCCCGAAAGCACAGCAAGTACTATTCCAAGAACAATTACCAGAAAAACAATAAAATAAATCACAAGGAAGGCCGAAATAATAAATTTGTAAAAAACGCTGAATCCCCACCATACCAAGGCCAGAAATTGATTAAAATATTCGGCAAAAGATTTGGCATCTCTTCTTTTGAGATGCGGACCAAAATCATAAATTAAATCTCCGTTTTCGGTTACCTTCAGTTTACAGTCATATTTTTCCATCAGGTCTTTGATGCTGTATTCCGTTTCCAAAAGTGGTACTCCGGTAACAGAAGAGGCATCGTTGATGGTAAATTGCTTGTGTTTGTTTGCATATTTTTCCAAAATTGGAAAATATTGTTTTTCTTGTGTATTCATAGATTTGAATTTCGGCCGTGGATTTATGCGATGACAAAATTAAGGATAAAAATCATCAAATTTGTTATCGAAATTATAAAGTATAATTTTTGTTTATTAAATGCTAAATACGCTGTTGTGCAATAAAAATTCAAATGTTTTTAACTTGTTTTTGCTTCATTGAAAAAAAAATATAATTTTGGAATTCGATTTTTAATAATTAGCACAATTCAGCTCAAAAATGCTCTTTCTTTAGTACTTTTAAAGGTTTAATTGACGAATTGGAATCCTGCCTACTTAAAATAGTAAAATATCCTAAAATGAATCTTTCGAAATATTTTCTTCTGTTGCTCCTTTTTTCTGCTATTTCATTGCAGGCGCAGGATGGTCAAAAAAAGAATTGGAAAAAGTTGGTAAAAGAAGCCGAAGAGTTTGAAAAACTCGGAGATATTTTACGTTCTGCAGCTGCCTATGAGGAGGCTTACAGTATCAAGAAAGAACCAAAACTGGCTTACAAAGCAGGAAAAAATTATTTAGAAAGCAGACATTATGCCAAGGCAGTTAAATGTTTCGAACCAATCAAAGATGATAACAATATCCAGGGAATAGAAAAACCCGGTTATTTTTATGCATCTGCCCTCAAACAATCGGGGCAGTATGCCGAGGCAAGGCTCGCTTTCGAAAGTTTTAAAAGTTCCTACAAAGGAAGCGATAATGAAAAAATGTTTGAAATGGCTGAAGCCGAAATTCAAGGATGTACTTATGCACTCAGAGGAGCTGAGATCACCAATAAAGATATCGCAATTCAGCACCTCGACCAATATGTTAATAGTGAAAAAACAGAATTTGCTCCAATTCCATTCGATAACAATATCCTTTATTTCTCGTCAACCGTCAGTGGGGTTTCAAAAATTTACCGCACTCAAAAAAACAGACAGGGTACCTGGATGACCAGACAGGTTCCGACTATCTTTACCGGAAAAATGAGTAAGAATCATTTTGGAAATGGTTCGTTTACACCCGATGGGAAACGTTTCTTTTTTACGCAATGTGATTTACTCGAAGGTGGCAAACCTATGTGTGAAATCTACCTCTTGTATTTTACGCCTGGAGCCAATCCGTCGGATGGAGCTTGGGCAGGCCCGGTAAAACTGCCAGACCATATCAACCTTGCAGGTTTCAATGCAACTCACCCACAAATTTCAATTGTCGAAGACAAAGAGGTACTTTATTTTGCCTCTGACCGTGAAGGCGGCGTAGGTGGGATGGATATTTGGTACTCAACCAGAAATTTGAGCGATGATATTGTTGCCTTCAATATTCCCAAGAATTTGGGTCTTAATGTAAATACCATTGGCAATGAAGTGTCGCCACATTATCATTACCCAAGCCGTTCACTTTATTACAGTTCGGATGGAAAGGTTAGTACAGGTGGCTTTGATATTTACAGATCTATAGGGGAGAAAATTGAATGGACCCTGGGTGAAAATATTGGCTTTCCGCTAAATTCATCGGCCGATGATCTTTTCTTTGTGGTGAGTGAGGCGCATGGTGGTGGTTACCTGATTTCGAACAGGCTTTTTGGTAAGGAAAAACAATCTACAACCAACGATGATATTTTTTATTATAGCGAAGTTAAACGAAATCTTTTGGTAAAAGGGGCCGTTTACAGCGAAAAAGATCCTACAAAAACGGCATTGAAAGATGTCACTGTTAAATTTTACGATTTCGATGGTTCGAATAAAAATATTGTATTCGAACAGAAATACCCATTGGCAAATGAATATAAATTTATCCTGGCAGCCGATAAAGACTATATCATGGAAGTCATCTGCGAGGGTTATCAGATTTATAGCGCCGATATTAGCACCAAAGGTATTAAAGCAGTAGAAACCAGGAAAAAGGATGTGGCGCTGAAAGTGGTTGAGGAAATAGTTGCAGTGCAGGAACCAGTAGTGATAATTCCAAAAAACAGTACTAAGGAAAATCCTTATCAATTGCCCCTTACTCCTCCGATTGACCCCAAAACAGGTAAACCTTATGCCGAAGGAACAGAAGGCTACAAAGCTTTTATGGAGGCCGATAAAATTGCAAAATTGGCTGATGATAGAAAGGTTTATTTCGAAAACAATGTACTTAAACCTGTAGAAAAAACTGTCGCTGTTGAGGAGCCCAAAATTGATCCAAAATTTGCGGTTGTACCTGAAATCTATAATAGTAAAGACAATACCTTTACATTGCCAAAAACAGTTCCAATAGATCCTAAAACCGGTAAACCCTATACTGCAGACAGCGATGTTTACAAGGCATTTACCGATGCAAATAAAATTGCACTACAGGCCGATGACCGTAAAGTTTATTGGGA
>CAMDAB010000141.1 GCA_945888475.1 Saprospira grandis DSM 2844
GGATTGCTTCTTACCAGTGTAATGTACACCACATCGCGTTCCTGACCCTGAAAGGAGTCGATGGTATCGACACTGATGTCATCGTCTGGATAATGGTCGAAATCTTTTTTGATATGTTCCTGAATAAATTGCACCTGTTCGCGATAAGGCGAAATAATGGCAATCCTTGGCCTTTTTTCAGTCGATGCCAACGTAAGCAGATGATCGAGGTGCTGTCTCAAAACAAAGTATTCCTCGGGATTATAAGAACTCAGTGTTTCGGGATTTACCTTTTCGTCGAATCCACATCCTGCCGTATCGATAAATTCTACAGGGCGCGTATCTGAGCCATCGGCCATGTCGAGTGTCCATTTTGCCACAAAATCGGCAGCATGTAATTGATTGTCGTAAAATTCCTGATTGGAAAAGCCCATAATCAGCTCGTGCATACGGTACTGCACATTCAGTAGCTGTACTCTTTCGAGCCGCGCTACGCCTTTTTCGAGCAAGGTGACCGCCAGACCACCCTTTGCAGCTTCCATACTTTTTACCGTTGGCGGCAATTGAAAAGGGTCACCTGCCAATACCACTTTTTCGGCTTTGCTGATGGGAATCCAGGTGGCCGCCTCCAGCGCCTGAGCGGCTTCGTCTATAATTACGGTATGAAATTTTCTTTTTTCGATGTAACGATTCATGGCACTCACCAGTGTACAGCAAATAACATCGGCCTCTGTAAGTACTTTTTCGATCACATAATCTTCGAGCATTTTGGCCTGTTGCAGCAGGGTTCGGGCTTCGAATTTATTATCGCGGCGTTCCTCTCTTTCCCTCGCACCAAAATTACGGACAAATTTTTCCGATTGACGGAATAGCTGCGCAGCCTCGATTTTCATTTTCTTCACCTCTTTCATTTCTGGCCTTTCATCCAGAATTCCCTCGATGGTATGTTGCAGTAAATCATCGTCTACTCTCGAGATGTTACCAATGCGCACTACATTCAGACCGGCTTTGGCGAGACGCTCGGTCAGCAAGTCGGTTGCCGGGTTCGAAGGGGCACAAACTAAAATTGGACTTTCTCTTTTTGCCAATAGTTTGATGGCTTCTACCAAGGTAGTAGTTTTTCCAGTGCCGGGAGGGCCATGCAGCAGTGCTACATCCTTGGCACTGAGAATTTGCATCACAGCCTCATTCTGAGATGGATTCAAGTGAGGGATTTCAATGTTGTAATCCATTTTTTCGAAGAAAGCCGGCTTGTATCCAAGTAGTATTTCGCGCAGTTCGGCAAGGCGGTTTCCTTTGGCCTCGAGTACATTTTTGATGGCTTTTTCCATTTCGATATAGCTACGCTCATCGAAGGCCAACTGCACACCAATTCTTCCTCTGATTACCCAGGATGGTAAATCGGTGCCGTAAAAAATAATTTTCATTTTGTTTTTTTCGACAAAATGTACGACGCCATATTCCATCAGTTTTTTGTCTTCGAGAAACTGTTCGGCAAATATGCCCACCACCTGACCCGCTCTGAATTTGTGCGGCGTATCGAGCAGTTTATTTCGCGAAACTACAATGAAGGGGTGCTCTCCGAGGCTCCATCCCGAATTTTCCACTTCGAGCGGAAACCAGCAGGCACCGGCTTTTATGCGATCGTTAACCGACATCTGTTCCAGGAGCAGCTGATATTGTCTGATTTCTTCTTCCTTTTCCAGTTTCATCAGACTGAGTACCTGACGAAGTTCTTCCTGACTGCTCATGATGCTTTAATTATATTTTTTAATTGTATTTAACCCGAGGCTTTCCATATAAATCACTGCAAAATAAATAAAATTGATAAAAGATCCCATCATTTTTTTGTGATTGCTATTGTCCAAATTGGGAAAGCTGATATATTTTCTTTTTTCAATTAAACTGAACTTCTTATCTTGCAGAAAATATAATCGTTAACAGCTGATTTATATTTTTTATATGCTCTGATTTCCTATAATTTAAAGTGCTGACATGGCAAATATCAATGCATTCCGCCCGGCCCTACCCGATTTGAGGGACATCGTTTCGACCGATGATTTTTTCGGAACAGCCAAACGCAAGTTTACCCTTTACCTCAGCGACGGATATTACCGACAGCAGGACGAGCCTTGTATTTTCATAAAGAGAATAACAAAGGCTGGACACAGCCATACCGGTATCATCGCCTGTGCGCATATTCAGGATTATATCGACGGGCATATCAAAAAACACGAGCATACCCTTGCGGCCAAAGAACTGCAGATGACCGATTTGTTCAAAGAAAGAAATGGGGTGATTAAACCCATTATGCTTACTTACCCGAATGTTTTGGAAATTGATGCCCTCATTAACAGAATTACAGTTGCCTTGCCCTACAGTTTCAGAATTCCTTATGAAGATGAAGTGCATACTTTTTGGCAAATATCAGATCCCGCTCAGCTCGAAAGGATAAAACGCTTGTTTCAGAAACATGTGAAGGCCTCCTATATTTGCGATGGTCATCACAGGGCTGTAACAGCTGAAAAACTCTACGAAACCTATGGCGACCGCAATAACCCCGACAATCCCTACAATTATCTCATGGCGGGTTATTTTCCGGCAAGCGAAATAGTTATAAACAATTTTAACCGTGTGCTGACTTCCCTGAAAGGGGTTAAATCAGAAGACTTTCTGCAGAGACTAAGTAGCATTTATCATATTGAAGAGGAGCCGATTGCTTTCCGCCCAGCCGATAAACATCAAATGGGGCTTTATCTAGAACAAAGCTGGTACCGGCTCTTTTTGCGCGAGGCTTATACCCCCGACCCAAAATCTGTTCCTGTAGAAGAATGTCTCGATGTGCATCTTTTTAATAAATACGTATTGCAGCATATTCTTGGTATCGAAGATGTTCGTTTGGAAGAGTCGATTAAATATGTAGAAGGCGTAAAAGGTGCGGCAGCATTGGAACGCCGTGTAGATGGGCAAAAAGTGATGGCAGCTTTTAATCTTTATCCTGTTGCACTTGAAGACTTAATTGCAATATCTGATATGAAAAGTACTATGCCGCCAAAATCCACTTATATCGAACCGAGAATGCGGAATGGTTTTATTGCACAGTTGTATACTTGATTTGAAAATTTGGTAATTTGAAAATTTGAAAATGACCTTATCATGATACTTATCTTGAAAAATTGGTCTATTTATGAAATGAGATGAATTTTTTTACCACAAAGTACACAACCCTCGAAAGCTTTCGGGGTTACACAGAGCAACACAAAGAAATTTACAAAAAAGCTAACAGTTTTTAGCAGGTATTTGTCTTGATATTTGCTCCCCCCGATAGCTATCGGGGCTATCGGGATGCTACTTGCTACTAAGCTGATAATCTGTATTCTGACAATCTGACAATCTAATAAAATGAAATTCGGAACAAAAGTAATCCATGCGGGTATCGAACCCGATCCAGTGACAGGAGCCGTAATGACTCCAATTTATCAGACTTCGACCTATGCGCAGGAGTCGCCCGGGCAACACAAGGGCTATGCCTATGCACGCGGACACAACAAAACGCGCAATGTGTTGCAGGCCAATCTGGCAGCACTTGAAAATGCTAGTCATGCCTTTTGCTTTGGCTCTGGTATGGCGGCAACAAGCACTGTGATGCAATTGCTCAATCCCGGCGATGAAGTCATTTCGACCGATGATCTTTATGGCGGTTCTTATCGCGTATTCACCAAGGTGTTCGAACGTTTTGGCCTCAAGTACCAGTTTGTACCTATGGACAATATGGAAACATTGGAAAAATGCATTACGCCTGCCACCAAAATGCTTTGGGTAGAAACTCCAACCAATCCAATGCTCAATATCATCGACATAAAAGCTGTCTGTGAATTGGCAAAAAAACATGGCATCATGGTTTGTGTCGATAATACTTTTGCTTCGCCCTATTTGCAGAATCCTATTGATTTGGGTGCTGACATAGTAGTTCACTCTGCCACCAAGTATTTGGGCGGTCACTCCGATTTGGTGCATGGCTGTGTGATTGTTAATGACAAAAAACTTGCCGACGATATTTATTTCCTTCAAAATGCCGTTGGAGCAGTGCCCGGTCCACAGGACTGTTTTTTATTGCTGCGTGGCATTAAAACCCTGCACCTGCGTGTGGAGCGTGCCTGCCAAAATGCCAGAAAAGTAGCTGAGTTTTTAAGAAATCACCCCAAGGTGGGTAATATTTATTATCCAGGATTCGAGTCGCACAAAGGGCACGAAATTGCCAAAGCACAAATGCGCGATTTTGGCGGCATGGTTTCTTTCAGTCTCAAAGATGATAGTTTCGATGCTGCTGCCAAAGTAATGGAGAATGTTGAATACTTTACCTGTGCCGAATCATTGGGCGGTGTGGAATCGCTCATCGGTCACCCGGCAACCATGACACATGCATCTATTCCAAGAGAACAACGCATAAAAGTAGGCATCACAGATTCTTTAATCCGTCTGAGTATTGGTGTTGAAGATTGCGATGATCTGATTGAGGATTTGGAGCGTGCCTTGAATGCTTAAATTAGAGTTTCCCTGTGAGTTGTTTAAATACAAGTTGGTTCTTCTCTTTTCTTTTTTGAAGCATTTTTTTAGTTTGACTATCCGCTCATTGTTTAGGGGATAAAGCATATAGTTTAAAATAAAAAAAGACCGCATTTGCGGTCTTTTTTTATTTTAAATCAAGTATTAAGATTTATTTCTTAACAAATTTTGCTGAGTTAGTTCTGTTTGACTGAAGGAAAGTCACACGCAGACTGTAAGCACCTGCTTGCAATTCAGCAATTCTTAATGGAACATTATTTTTTCCAATAACAGATTTGTGAATTTCAGTTTTAACAACTCTTCCTAAAATATCAAGTACTTCCACTTTCATGTCCTCAGCTTTATCGACTGTACTGTTAAAGTGAATAATATCTGTTGTTGGATTCGGATAAACAGCAAAGTCATCAGAAGAGAATTTATTCTCTAGCACTTTAACTTCTGTAAATTCCTCTGTGCCATCAGTATTGATAAGTTTGATTCTGTAATAATTAAAACCGTTTTGAGGATTGTTATCCATAAACTCATAATAGTTAGTTACAGAACTATTACCCGCAGCTGTTTTAGTTCCGATTTTTTCAAAGTTTGAACCGTCTTTACTTCTCTCAACATCAAAACTAAGTGCATTTTCTTCGCTGGCTGTTGCCCAAAGTAAACGATTTGCATTGCCTTGATTCTCTGCATTGAAATAAAGCCACTCAACAGGAAGGAAACCACCAGGTAAAAGAACAACTCCACCAGTACCACCAGAGAATCCGGTTATATTTGAAATTTCAGTGTAAGTAAGGCCGTTAGATGTAGTACCCGCAGCTGTACTTGACATGAGCGCAAAATTAGGATTATCATCGAAGCTCGGAGCTGTGTAAGTTACATTGTTATTTTTGAACCAGAACCAACCGCTGTTACTCGCATTATATTTGTAAGTGTAAGCACAGCTTGGATTGGCTGCCAAATATGCTGCAGCAGCATCAATCACATCCTGACGTTCCTGTGGATTGAAATAATATCTCACCTGGTAAGTGCCTGAAAGTGTGCCAGTATAGCTTACATTCCAGCTTCTTTGCATTTCGAATTGAGCCTCACCTGGATTGATACCTGAAGCGCAAAGTGCTGTGTTTCCAAGAGCAGAAAAATAGTTTGCATTGTCGTTAATCAGCGCCGTTACTGTTCCTGCTGAAGAAAGATTACCTCTTACAGAAAGAATGATATCGTTGCCATTGTAAAAATGGTTCCAACCTGTATTGTCAGTACAATAATTTGTAGAACTGATATTATTGGCAGCATAAACATAATCTCTCAAAGTAATTGAAGTACTGGCATCTACAGTAGTGTTGCAGGTTCCCTCTCTTCTTGCATATACAATTGAGCTTGATGTAGGCAGGAAGCTGAAGCTATTGCCAAAACCAAGGAAAGAACCTGTGCCGTTAGGACCTGTGTACCAGGCAACCTGAGAACCTGTTCCTGCAGTTCCACCACTAGCCACGAGATTAACCGTTGTATTGGGGCAGATAAGACCTGCTCCGCTCAAGGTAGGTTGTGTAGAGGCTGAATTTAAATTTACGCTAACACTTGCACAAGCTGTTGTATTGCATGAGGAAATATAACGTACAAAATAGGTTGTATTCGTTGTTGGAGCAACAGTAATTGAATTTGCAGTACCTATAACGGCACTTCCGCATGAACCTTCAAACCATTGTACTGTACCATTTGTACCAGCAGATCCACCTTGTAGTGTAAGGGTTGTACTCTGTCCACCGCAAATTGTAGTTGTTCCGCTAATGGAAGTTGGTGCAGTGGCAGGAGTGTGCAAAGGTGTTCCTGAAATGTTTAGCGTGTAATTTGTTTCCCAAGCCGGATCAATAAGAATTGGGTAATAATAAGTACCGGCCGGAACATTATTCCAATAGAGTCTTATGTTTCCATCAGGACAGGATGTAAAATTCCAGTTTGCAGCTGAAGTAAATGTTGCAAATGAACAATCAGAGAAAATATTAAGGTATGCATTGTTATGTACAGGTGTTGAGCCACAAAAATCAATAACGACATTCATTCCCCCACATGGTACTGTAAAGGCAACCCAGACATCTTTGTATGTTCCCAAATTTGGAGTCGAGCCACAGCCTGTTCCCACATGCGTTTGATTGTTATTCGTGCCAAGATTGAGGATAGGTGCATTAGCACACAAATCATTTGATGGAACTGGGCAGGGGGTTACACAGCTTAAGGACATAGGGAAACTTCCTGTACCTGTAAATAAAGCTGCAAGAACATAATAAGTAGTACCATTTACAGAGTTCCAAGTTACACTTGACTGCAAACCGGTGAAGTCATCGTTTCCACCAACACAAACCAATCCTGCACAAGAACCACTAAAAACCATAAGTTTTGTATCTGCTGTAGTTAGTCCAATCGTTGATATAGTCATCTGCTGACCATTTCCAACTATCCTGTACCATACTCCAGGGGTCGTAATTGTAGTTCCACACAAAGCTGAACCAGCGGCATCGTTAGTAGCATTGGCAGTGTTTACTGTAACTGTGTTGCCACAAGACAAAACAAGAGCACCGGCGCAATTGTCGTTTGCGGGGGGTGTTGGTACATTACAACTTGTGCCAATCCCTATTTGTGCAGTGCCAGAAGTCCCATTTGCAAGAGTACCTGTTGCTATAGTACTTCCAGATAGCGTAAAGGTATAGTTTGAGCCATTCCAACCATCACCCCAGGAATCGTTCATGTTTAAGGTGTAACAACCTGTAGGCAAACAAAGATTTTGGTTATACGGAGCGCCGCCTGAGGCAACTGTTGTACCACCAGCATTAACTAGCGTCCAAGAAACTTCTCCGGGATATGTACCTGCACTGATATTTAAATTAACATTGTTTTGTGTACATGGTGGTGGAGCTGCACAAGATGCTGTTCCAGTAGTACCTCCAGATGTAGCTGTACCAGTGACAGGCTGTACGGTATTAATAACAACAGTTCCAGTACTGTTAATAACTCTAATCCTCATTTCGCCTGGATATGCACCTGCAGCTGTACGATAAACTCTTATTACCTGGCCTGTCGAAGCAGTAAAATTAAAATTCAAAGGCCCTGCACCGCTTGCTATTGTAATGTTATTAAGCACTACAATTCCACCAACAGATACAGATACAGTACCTCCATTCCAACCATCTCCCCAGGTATCAGTAAGGATAATGGTATGCGTACACTGAGCATTTACAGAAGTATTAAAACTTAGAAATGAAAAAATAGTAAGAAGTGTAAATAATAGTCTCATAATCTTTGCGTTTAAAAAGTTTATAATTTATTGAGTTCGGTTAAAATAATATTTAATAATCTGTAAGCTTGTTCAACATGGTCGTAATTCGTTTTTGGATTTACCTGAAAGTTCTCAGCTTCTAGTATCATTTTTTTTAGAGAGATAGAGGGGCATACTGATTCTGATTTGACAATTACTGCTGGCCCGATAACTTCTTTAAAATGTTTCTCAATCTTATGGTCGGAAAGTAAGGTTCTAATTTCAATGAGCTGAGCGTTAATCTTTGATTCATAAACAGCAATGTTGCTATCGTTAACTCTTGACAATTCAACGGATGCAGTGTTTGCTCCACTCCGGGAAGGATGCCCCTGGTCAACTATAGTCGATTGTGCATTAATGTTAAGTGCAAAACACATCGTTAAAATTAAGTAAAACATGTTTTGCTTTTCTGGCCTGTAGTGATTTGTCATAAATTATTAAAAATTTAAAGGTTAGTAATAAATAAGGTGCTATAATGGATATTTTGTTCGCTCAATTTAAAACAAAATTAAATACAATAAATTTATTGCATTCAACAAAGATAATTTTCAAAAATCATCTTTCCAAAATATTCTTATCACATTTTGATGTGATTTTGTAAATTAATTAACGAAAAAGCAAATTATTTTAGCTGAATCGAGCCAAAAGGGTGTTTTTGGGATACATAGGACGTCCCAAAGACGATACTTTTTGAAATATCGCCATAGCATTATGTTAAGGATTTGTGAGTAGTACCTCTATTTAAATAAAGCTTTGGGAAAGCTATGATAGGGTACTGAGTACTTTTTCGAGCTCGATTTGAATTTGCTTTGTAACAAGTACTAGGTTTTCAACCGCAGTTTTACATTTTTCTAAATCGCTTTTCGAATGGATGTCGAAATAATTGAGCAGAAAAATATCTTCTTCGAGTTTTTTTACACCAAACTGAATATAGGTAGCCTTTATTTTGTGGGCCAGGGCCTTTGTTTTTTCATAATCGGCCGCTTCTAGGGAATTTTTTATATCCTGAGCAGTATCGGGAATCTGATCGAGGAACATGCCGATAATCTTAATCATAAATTCATTGGAACCAGCACTTAGCTTTATCAGCATCTCCAAATCGTATAATTTATCCTGAGCAGCCTGCTCTTTGGGTGCGGCAACTAGCTGTCTGCCTAGATTTAAATTTTTTGACAATACATCGAGCAGGTGTATTTCATTGAAAGGCTTCAGCACATAATCGTTCATACCAATTTCAAAACAACGGTCAATTTCTGTTTTTACGGCATTGGCGGTAAGCGCAATGATAGGAACTTTTATTCCCATTATATTTCTGAGATGTTCTGTGGCTGCAAAACCATCCATTTCAGGCATTTGCAAATCCATAAAAATGAGATCTACTTCATTGATGTTGGGATGATTGATGGCTTCCAATCCATTTTTTGCTTCAAAAATTATAAGACCATGATAAGAAAGCACCGTTCTTGCTACCAAAAGGTTGATATCGTTATCTTCAACAATGAGAATTTTTTTGC
>CAMDAB010000142.1 GCA_945888475.1 Saprospira grandis DSM 2844
GGAGAAATAGATACGCTTTATCCAGTTTTCCGTTATAATCCCGATGTAAAATTTATCAATATTGATAATTTTGAATCTCCTGGAGTTGTTTTTGGTAATGATATAGACCAATTTCCCGATTCTGACATTCAAAAACAGACTGTTGATGTGTTTGAAGGTTTGTACTCAGGACAATTGCTTATAGACAGCCTGAACCCGGAATGCTACGTATCTACAACATTCAGGTACAGTAACTTACAATCACCAACCGTTGCTTCTCCGGTTTATCTGGAAATAAATTACAAAACAAATGTTCCGATAGCGGTTGGACTCATAGCGCATAGAAATATAGGCTCGGATGAGGTTTTTATAAAAGGTGGCATGAACACCATAGAAGGTTGGAATAAAATTTATTTTGAGCTAACTGGAGATATTTACGAATTAAATGCCGATTCTTATTCTGTTTTTCTGAGGGCAAGCCTCACTGGCACTGGTGTAACTGATGCCAAAATCTATATCGATAACATTAAGCTGCTGCATTTTTAAATAGTTTTTAATGAGCAAAGCAATTCCAAAAAGCCTGCTGCTTTACATTTTTGCCGATTTATTGGCTGCATTCATAGCATGGACCCTGTTTTTTTATTTTAGAAAATCTTTTCTGGAATATCAACAGGTAGATAGTTTTTGGGCTGCAATCGATAATTGGAATTATGTCTACGGGATTATTTCGGTACCAGCATTCTGGATTTTGCTCTATGCAATTTTCGACAGCTATGGCAATGTATACCGAATGTCGCGACTTAATGAGCTGATGCGAACCACTTACACCGTATTACTTGGCAGTTTTATTTTATTTTTTGTTTTACTGCTCAATGACATTCATTATTATGCCGAAGGTTACAAGGGTTATTATTACGCATTTTTCTCTTTGTTTTTAATACATCTATGCATTACGCTGGCTTTCAGACTTCTAATTTTGGAATGGGCAAAGGGCAGAATTAGAAAAGGTAAAATCCGCTTCAGAACTATTATGATAGGTAGTTCAAAAATTGCAAATGATCTACACAAAGACATCGTAAGCGGCAGAAATTCAAATTATTATAATTTCTTAGGCTTTGTAACTGTTTTCGATCAACCCAAAACTGAATTCTCTGTTCCGCTTGAAAAGTTTCCACATTTGGGAAAAACGGACAATCTTGAAAAAATACTGGATACAACAAAACCGGATGAGGTAATATTAGCCTTGGAGCCATCTGAATCTGAACTCACACAGAAGATTATCAATATACTATCGGGCAGAGATATACTCATCAAAGTAATTCCCGATATGTATGAAATTCTCTTGGGAAGGGTAAAAATGACCAATGTTTACAGCGAGGTGCTCATCGAAATCAGTCCACAGTTTATGCCGGTTTGGTTTTCTGTTGTCAAAAGGCTCATTGACATTACAGCTTCCCTGCTGGTCCTCACGATTCTTTCTCCGCTATATTTATTTACAGCACTGAAGGTAAGAGCCTCCTCAAAAGGTCCGATTTTCTATACACAGGAAAGAACTGGTCTCTACGGCAAATCCTTTATGATTTATAAATTCCGTTCGATGTATCTCGATTCGGAAAAAGAGGGTCCAAAATTATCGCAGGATAATGACGACCGCTGTACGCCCTGGGGCAGAATTATGCGGAAATACCGTTTGGACGAAATTCCTCAATTCTGGAATGTATTAAAAGGTGATATGTCATTGGTTGGCCCCAGGCCTGAGCGCAAGTTTTTCCTTGACCAAATTGCTGAAAAAGCCCCACATGTGCGGCATTTATTAAAAGTAAGACCCGGCATTACCTCCTGGGGGCAAGTAAAATATGGCTATGCATCGAATGTTGAAGAAATGATTCAGCGTTTGAAATATGACATCTTATACATAGATAATATTTCGCTGGCCCTTGATATAAAAATCCTTTTTTATACGGTACTTGTAATATTGCAGGGAAGGGGGAAATGATTTTTTCAAGTAGGAATTATGAAGGTAGAAAACGAAAGTATCAAGTATCAAGTATCATCCCGATAGCTATCGGGACAAGTATCAAGTATTTTGCTAATGAAACTGTTTTGTTTCGGTAAAAAATTGTACGGAGCGAGCTCTTTCCGCTCATCCAGGCTATTTTCACGCAGAGATCGCACTTGTGTGTTTAGAAATATCATACTGAATGGATTTTGTTGACCCCATCGGGGTCAAATATTGGTAACAGACACATTAGTGACTGTGACCCGACCCCGTTAGGTGGTCGTACACATAATGCCGATTCTTTCATTAGCAGCGGCATTAAAATACCACGCTCTTTTGGTACTGTTTTTCTCAAAGGCTAAAGCCGTTTGGAAAAATTCGTTTCACAGATTTCACGGATTGACCGATGTGGCTATTAAGTCTTTGTGGCCCTTTGTGTTTCCTTCGTGCACTTTATGGTTAAAATGGCCCTGATAAAAAAGTAGATTTTCCTCTTTCAAAAAAAAATCAAAAAAAGTTACAAAAATCAATCAAAACTGATGCGCGTCATCATGGCTTTGGTTTTCGGTCATTGAAATGAGGTTCACAGCCACCTACCTTTGTAACATCAAATAATCAAAACGAATTTAAAATCATAAAAATATCAACGTCATGAAAAAGTTATTCATCCTTACAATCGCAATCACAGCTTCTTTACTCTTTGTTCAGTGCAAAAAAACTGAAGTGCTTACAGAAGAAATTATCTCGACTGAAAAGTCATTAACTGGCAACGTACTAGAAGGTTCAAACTGGGAAGTACTCTCCGTAGTTTCAGTTCCAAAAAATGTGAACATCAGCTTCACCGTGAAGCATCCTAAAATGAATTTCTTCAACGATTATATCGAAATGAAACTTGGTCGTGACATTTGCAGCAAGCACTATTTGTTTGCAACTGACAACATCACAGTTGATTTCGCAAGCTGCACAATCAGCAATCCAAATCATCAAGCTTTGTCTGAGCTACTTGAAGGCGATTTCCAGTACATTACCTCTGACAATGGCAATGAAATGATCCTGAAAAACAATGCTGAAACTGAAATCACCCTGCGCAGAGTAGCACAATTAGGCACTACAACTCCCGTTGCTGCTAATCTTCCTTCAAATCTAAACGTACAGTAATAAAATTATAATTATCAATCCTAATCAAAAATCACTCAAAATTTAAAATTTAAACATCATGAAAAAGTTATTCATCTTGGCAGTTGCCATCAGCTCTTCTCTTCTCTTTGTTCAGTGTAAAAAAACTGAAACTTTATTACCTCAGGAAGAAGTAGTTACAACCGTAAAATCTTTAACAAGTATCGATTTTCAAGGGACGAGCTGGAAGGTAGTTTCCTTAGTTTCAACAGCAAAAAACATCAATTTGAGATGGGATAGCAGAAGTCCGAAATTGATTTTTCATGATACATATATCGAGATGAAACTCGGCCAGGACCTTTGCGGTAAGCGTTATCTTGAAAATTCCGGCAATATTCTGACTGTAGAGGGCGTTCCAAATTGCAGCATTTCAAATCCCAACTATCTGCTTTTGACAGATATGTTCAATGGAGACTTTGAATATCAGTGGTCTGCAACAAATGTCGATGAATTAGTGCTAAAAAATGTTGCTAATACTGAAATTACCCTGAAAAGATTGGATGAACTGAGCACAACAGGTCTTACAAGTTCTTTAAACGTAGAATAAAAATATAAATAATTTGAGCTCACAAAGGCTGTCCATCAAAAATGGGCAGCTTTTTTATTTAAAAGAAAACATCAACCGCCATACGATAAGTATTAGCATGCGCTTCAACAATGTCTCTGATTTGCTCAGAATAACCTCCACCCATTGCCACTGCAACTGGAATTCCATATCCCTTACAGGTTTCGAAAACATAGCGATCGCGGGCTTTACAGCCCTCCCGACTCAATGCCATTCTGCCCAATTTATCAGTTTTTAAGACATCAACCCCAGAATTGAAGAAAATAATATCCGGCTCAAGGGTTTCAATCAGCATCGGCAGGTGGTCGGCCAATATTTTCAGATAAGGCTCATCATCGATAAAATCGGGCAGCGCAATATCAAGATCTGATTTTTCTTTTATCAGGGGATAATTGGATGCACCATGCATGGAGAAAGTAAAAACACGGGGTTCATTTTCAAATAAAACAGCCGTTCCATTGCCCTGATGCACATCTAAATCTACAACAAGAATTTGATGCACAATGCCATTATCCAAAAGATAATTTGCCGCCATTGCAAAATCATTGAGCAGACAAAATCCTTCGCCACGGTCGTAATAAGCGTGATGGGTACCTCCGGCTATATTCAAAGAAACACCGTATTGAAGGGCATAAAGGCAACAATCGATTGTCCCCTGCCCTATTACTCGGCAGCGCTGAACGAGGCGTCCCGTTAGGGGGAAACCAATTCTTCGAACCTGTTTTGCCGGTAGCTCAAGCTTTTTTAATTGTTCCCAATATGATTTGGAATGGGTTCTCAAAATCCATTTTTCCTCCAGCGGTTCTGGCTCAAAAAAATTCGATTCGCTGATGGTACCTTCGTAGAGCAACTGTTCGGGCAGTAACTCATATTTCATCATTGGGAAACGATGACCCTCGGGCAGGGGATATTTGAATATGGGCGAAAAGGCTATTTTAAGCATGTTGAATTAACAGTTCAGAGGACAATCTGTTCCCTTTTTTAGGGTTCAAACAGTAGTTTTTTAGAGAATTTTAACAATTTATTATGATTTTTTGCCTATTTTCGCCTTTTACAAATGCTAAATCTCAGCTAATAACTGAGCTGTTTTTAATAAAAGAAACAAAAATAAAAAAAATATACCTCAATTATGGAATATCAACCCAGAGAAATAGAGCGCAAATGGCAGGAGTTCTGGAAAAAAAACAACATCTACCGCGTTAAAGAAGACAGCAGCAAGCCCAAGTATTATGTATTGGATATGTTTCCCTATCCTTCGGGAGCGGGTCTGCATGTAGGTCATCCGCTTGGATACATTGCATCTGATATTTTTTCGAGGTATAAAAGACTTTGCGGATTTAACGTTTTGCATCCGATGGGTTACGATGCATTTGGCCTTCCAGCCGAACAATATGCGATACAAACTGGTGTTCACCCTGCTGTTTCTACAGCTGAAAATGTAAAAAGATACCGCGAACAATTGGATAAACTGGGATTCAGTTTTGATTGGGAACGCGAGGTAAACACATCAGATCCGAATTATTACAAATGGACTCAACAGATATTTCTTTGGCTTTTTGAACATTATTACGATAAAACCGCAAACAAAGCAAAACCACTTTCGGAACTAACCAAAAAATTTGAAGAAGGCGGCTCTGAAGCAGCGCAGGCAGCACACAGTTTTGAGGGTAGCTTCAGTGCTGAGGAATGGAAAGGTTTCAGCGACAAAGAAAAGGACGAAGTTTTGATGAGTTATCGCTTGGCTTATCGCAAGGTAGGTTTTGTGAATTGGTGCGAAGAATTGGGTACCGTACTCGCCAATGACGAGGTAAAAGATGGCCGCTCGGAACGTGGTGGATATCCGGTAATTCAAAAACCGATGAGGCAATGGGCACTACGCATCAGTGCTTATGCACAACGCATGTTGGATGACCTTGAAACAGTCGACTTTTCGGAAGCATTGAAAATTCAGCAAAGGAATTGGATAGGTCGATCTGAAGGAGCTCAGGTGTTTTTCAAGGTTGAAAATCTGGATACTTCCATCGAAATCTTTACGACCCGTCCCGATACTATTTTTGGCGCAACTTTTATGGTTTTGGGACCTGAACATGAACTGGTTGCTCAACTCACAACAGATGCTCAAAAAGCAGCTGTGAATGACTATTTGAGCTATGTCGAGAGCCGTACCGAAAGAGACCGCATGACGGATGTAAAAACGGTAAGCGGTGCTTTTACAGGGGCTTATGCCATTCATCCTTTTACAAATACAAGAATTCCTATCTGGATCAGCGAGTATGTTTTGGCCGGATACGGAACAGGAGCAATTATGGCCGTACCGAGCGATGACGAGCGCGACAACCGCTTTGCTAAATATTTCAATTTGCCAATTGTAGCTGTGGTTGACCAATCGGAATATCCAAATGCAGAAATGGGTGACAAGGTTGGGAAAATGATAAATTCCGATTTCCTGAACGGATTGGAAGTTAAGGATGCCATTAAATCTATTCTGACTGAAATAGAGCTAAGACAAATCGGAAGCAAAAGAATCAACTTCCGCCTACGCGATGCAAACTTCAGCCGTCAAAGATATTGGGGCGAGCCTTTCCCTGTAAAATATGATAATACAGGTGTATCCCACACTGAAACTGCTTTACCATTAAGTCTTCCAGCTTTAGATAATTTTCAACCAACAAAGGAAGGAAATTCCCCTCTAGACCGCAAAAGAGAATGGGTGCTCACCAAGGACCAAATGACCAGAGAAACCGACACCATGCCTGGCTTTGCCGGTTCGAGCTGGTATTTTCTCCGATATATGGATCCTCAAAATAATGCTGAGCCATTCAGCCAAGACGCTGTAAAATATTGGCAGGATGTAGATTTGTATGTAGGCGGTGCAGAGCATGCTGTTGGGCACCTTATGTATTCGCGTTTCTGGCATAAATTCCTCTACGATTTAGGAAAAGTTCCAAGTGCCGAACCATACAAAAAACTGATCAATCAGGGCATGATTCAAGGCGTGATAGAAAATATTTTCATGCTGAAGGAGCGCAAGAACGGAAAATTAACCTTTGTAAGTGCCGATCGTATTGAAGATTATGGTGGGGAGGATAATTTCTCTGAAATACCTGTTTATATAGGCTTTGTAAGTAATTATGGCAGTCCAGATTCTTATTTGGACAGTGAAGGTATGGAGCAATTGAGAAATTGGCGCAATGAATATAAAGAGGCTGAATTTGTAACAAACGAAAATGGTCGTTTAGTCACCCATAGCGAAGTGGGTAAAATGGGTAAGCGTTACCATAATGTAGTCAATCCTGATGATGTGGTGGCACAATATGGCGCCGACTGTTTCAGAATGTATGAAATGTTTTTGGGTCCGCTCGAAGACAGTAAACCATGGAACGAAAATGGTATCTCAGGAGTTTCAAAATTCCTGCGTCGTTTTTGGTCATTGTACTACGATCAGAATGGCAATTGGATTGTAGATGATACTGCGCCGAATTCTAAAGAACTGAAAGCACTCCACCATACAATTAAATCAGTCAATGAGGGACTTGAGACTTTCTCATTCAATACCTGTGTCTCCGATTTCATGAAGGCTGTAAATGAACTCAAAGAATTGGATTGTCATAAAAAATCCATCCTGGAGAGTTTGGTGATATTGATTGCCCCATTTGCACCTTTCATAGCCGAGGAACTCTGGTCGGCATTGGGCCACAAGGAATCAATACTTGTGAGTTCAACTTATCCAAAACATAATGAGGCATTTCTGGTTTCCGACAGTATCGAATATCCAATTTGCATCAACGGTAAGAAAAGGGCTGAAATTGAATTGCCTGCTGATATGTCTCAGGAAGAAGTTAAAGAAAAAGCCTTGTCTGTTGAGGAAATTAAAAAATGGCTCGATGGTGCAGAAATCAAAAAGGTAATTTTGGTGCCTAAGAAAATGATTAACATTGTGATATAAAGTTCGAAAGTCGTTTCTTTTGGTTAAAATTAACCATATCAATACGGTTTTATGACCAAATAATTTGCACTTAATTTAAAGGGCTAAAAAATCTGAATCCTTTGTTATTCAACAGATAAAACGAGGCGTAATCCAATATCAAAGCCTTTATCGTCGGGGCTTAAGTAACTACGTCGGGCTATTTGGCAAAACATGGAGTTGTAGTACCAGCAACCACCACGCAATACCTTTGTGTCGCCATTGGATGGACCCTTTGGATTATTTTGATTTTTATTAGAATAATTCTTATGCCAGTCATGGCACCATTCATAAACATTTCCGCTCATATCATACAAGCCCAGCTCATTGGGCTTTTTTTTAGCAACTGGGTGAATTTTAAATTCAGAATTACCAATATACCAGGCCACCTCATCTAAGTCATCAGCGCCGGCGTATTCAAAACCTTTGCTCAATTTACCTCCGCGTGCTGCATATTCCCATTCGGCTTCTGTTGGCAGTCGGTATTTTTTAGCTGCTAAAGCATTCAGTTTTTTGATAAATTCCTGACAATCGTACCAACTGATATTAGTAAGCGGATTATCCCTGTTAGTCTTATCATGACTTGGATTATTGCCCATAATCTGTTCCCAAAACTCCTGAGTCACTGTTGTTGCCTGCATATAAAAGCTGTTTAACGAAACCTTATGCTGAATAGCATATTTTATTTCCGCATCGCCCATCATAAATTCACCAGCTTCTATCAATACAAAATTTTCCAAGAATGCATTGATTGCAGGAATTTTATTCAGTTCCTCTTCATCCTTATCTGATTTCATATCTTGATTTGATATTTTATAAATTCCTCAGCACCTCACATAGTAAAGAGGCTGCCCATGTTTTTGGGCAGCCTCTTTCTAAGGTATTAGAAAAACTTATTGTTTTACAACTTTACGAATAATCGTTTCATTGCCAAAATTCAATTTCACAAAGTACATTCCGGCAGATTCGTCCTGAAGATTCAGACTAATCTGATGTACAGATGAGTTGCCATAATTGTAAGACTTCATCATTTGACCAAGTGAATTGATCAATTGAATTTCAAGTTCTGAACTGCTGTTTAATTTCAAATCTACGGTAAACTGTCCTTGATTTGGATTGGGGTAAATATTCAGATCTGTTAACACAGACAAAGCTGGATCTACAGATGACGGAGCAGTGATACAGAAATTATGGGTGGTACCATTTCCAAAATCTGCAGTTGCCATTGTTACCAATGTATCACCGTTAGGATCTGTGATATAATAATATCCATCCTGTCCGCATTGTGTGTAGGCAGCACCATTTATACCATCTCCATAGTTATCGTTAATGGCAAAAGTGTAACATCCTACGCCGAGACAAAGGTCGGAAATATTAATAGTTGGAGGACCATCGGAATATGAAGGCGAAGTGTAAAGTACTGTAGTTCCACTTCTCACTTCCCAGCTTGTTTCAGAACCCCAACAATCGGTTCTAAGCGTTAATTCTGCCTGCTGACCGCCAAGCACAACGTTAAAATTGGCCAAAGCTACATTGTTCAATGCATTTGGATCGGCCGAACCGTTGGCAGTTGTAACAGTAGCATTATAAGTATTTGCTCCTGAAGTAGAAACTGTGATGGAAGGCATTGTTACAGTTGCTGATGCACCAGATGCAAGGTTACCTGTCCAGTT
>CAMDAB010000143.1 GCA_945888475.1 Saprospira grandis DSM 2844
GAACTATCACACAGTAATTTCAGTCTCGAAATACTATGGTCGGTACTACTGGGAATTGCCTTTTCCATTATTGTCCCCATTTACAGCTTTTATCTTCTGAAAAGAAAACTTGGAGTTCAAAATGCGGGCGCAATTGCTGCTGCTTATGGCTCTGTCAGTGCCGTAACTTTCGTAACTGCCAGCACATTTTTGGATGCTCAAGGAATGCAATTCAGCGGTTACATGGTTGCAGTAATGGCCTTAATGGAAGCTCCCGCTATTGTTATTGGAGTACTGCTGATCAGACTAAATGACGAAAACTCTAAAAGTGAAAGATTAAAAATTGGCAGATTAATTGGCCATTCGCTCAGTAACGGAAGTGTATTGCTCATTTTGGGGAGCCTTCTTATCGGATTCCTGGCTAATGAGGAACAGGCACAGGGAATAAAACCATTTACTACAGACCTTTTCAAAGGATTTTTGGCAATTTTCCTACTCGATATGGGCATTGTTAGCGGAAAGGTCTTGGCGTTTTCAAAAGATACGGCTGGTTTACGGTGGTTTTTGCGCTTGTAATTCCATTAGTCAACGGTATTGCGGCAGCACTCATAAGCAGTTTAGTAACCTCTGACCCATCTAACCGTTTTGTCTTTTCAATTTTAGCTGCGAGTGCGTCCTATATAGCAGTGCCTGCTGCAATGAAACTGGCTGCGCCAAGAGCAAATCCCGGACTATATGTCCCGATGGCGCTTGCAATAACTTTTCCTTTTAACATTTCGCTGGGAATGCCCCTGTATATGATGGTGATAATGAATACAAATTGAAATTTTTGCAATAAAAAACAGGAGTTTAGTTTTCTAAAATAAATTCACTACATTTGCAGCATATTTGCGGAAGCTAAACTCCTAGGTTTCACTTTCTTCTATCACCTTTCATCTTTTCTCTTCAATAATATGCTGACAGTAAGCAATTTATCGATGCGTTTCGGAAAACGCATTTTGTTCGACGAAGTAAATGTAGTTTTTTCAACAGGAAACTGTTATGGTATCATCGGTGCTAATGGTGCCGGCAAATCAACTTTTTTGAAAATTCTATCCGGAGAAATGGATCCTACCACCGGACAAATTTCTCTGGAGCCTGGTACACGTATGTCGGTCCTGAAACAGGACCACTTTGCATTCGATGAATTTACCCCGCTGAATACTGTCTTCATGGGACATAAAAAGTTATACCAGATAAAATCGGAGCTTGATGTTATTTATTTGAAAGAAGATTTCAGCGATGAAGATGGTATAAGAGCAGGTGAACTAAGCGCAGAATTTGATGAGATGGGTGGCTGGACTGCAGAGAGTGATGCAGCTGAAATGCTTAGCAACCTAGGTGTAAGTGTCGATCTGCACCACAAGCAAATGAAAGAGCTTAATACCAATCAGAAAGTACGTGTTCTTCTGGCACAGGCACTTTTCGGAAATCCCGAGGTGCTGATTCTCGATGAGCCTACCAACGACTTGGATGCTGATACTATTTTCTGGCTCGAAAACTTCCTTGCAGATTTTAAAAATACGGTGATTGTTGTATCGCACGACCGTCACTTCCTCGATGTCGTTTGTACGCATATTGGCGATGTCGACCGCATGAAAATATCACTCTTTACGGGTAATTATACTTTCTGGTACGAATCGAGCCAATTGGCTACCCGTCAAATGGCAGACAAAAACAAAAAAGCTGAACAGAAAAGAAAGGAGCTTATGGACTTTATCCAGCGCTTCTCGGCAAATGCCTCCAAAGCCAAACAGGCAACAAGTCGTAAAAAAGCATTGGAAAAACTCAATGTTGATGAAATTCAGCCTTCGACCCGTAAATATCCAGGTATAGTATTCAAACAGACCCGCGAGGTGGGCGATCAGATTCTGTCGGTTCGTGACCTTAAATTCTCATTGGGAGATGAGTTGTTATTTGATAAAATATCATTTACTGTAGAAAAGGGACAAAAAATTGCATTCCTGTCGAAAAACTCTTTGGCATTAACCAAATTTTTTGAATGCCTGGTTGCCGAACATGGAATAAAACCGGTTTCAGGAATAATCGAATGGGGAATTACTGTCAAACACAGTTTTCTTCCGAATGAAAATAGCCGTTATTTCAATGTAGATATGAATTTGGTGGATTGGCTTCGTCAATATTCTCAAGAAAAAGATGAAACCTTTATCCGTGGATTTTTAGGTCGTATGCTATTCTCAGGTGAAGAAACACAAAAATCATCTAATGTTCTTTCCGGTGGTGAAAAGGTACGTTGTCTCCTTTCTAAGGTGATGTTAGAAGAAGGTAATATTCTTGTTTTGGATGAGCCAACTTCACATCTCGACCTCGAAGCGATTACAAAACTAAACGAATCACTGATTGAGTTTGCAGGTCATATCCTTTTCACATCTTCCGACCATCAGTTTTTACAAACTGTTGCCAACCGTATCATAGAAATTACGCCAAATGGAACTATAGATAAATTAATGAGCTATGACGAATACCTGCAGGATAATGATGTGAAGGAATTGAGAAAAACGATGTACGCTATTTAGAGTGAAAGATTGAAAGAGGAAAGGGTGAAAGAGGAAAGAAATCGATAATTTGAAAATTCGGTAATCCGATAGCTATCGGATTGAAAATTTGAAAATTCGTCTCGTCATGCAGACGAGACTGACTTCCAACTTCTGACTTTCAATTTCTAATTTCAAAAGTCTCCAAGTCTAGCGTCTCTCAGTCTAAAGTCTTAAATTCTAATTTCTTACTTCTAATTTCTTACTCCTGACCTCTGACTTCCAATTTCTAACTTCTGACTTCTAACTTCTAACTTCTACCTTCTGATAATCTAACTTCTGATAATCTGACAATCTGTAAAAATGAAACAAATCACAACCGCCCTACTGGCAACCCTCCTGCTGCTTGCACTATCCAATGATGCAATGGCACAGAAATCTAAATCTAAAAAAGGCGACAGCAAAATTGACACAACAAGTCTTAGCTACAACTACGGCTTGTTACTAGCCTTGAGTCTGCAACTTCAAGGTGTTCCCAACGATTCAATCAACACCAAAGAGGTACTGGCGGGCATTGAAAAAGCCCTGAAAAACAAAGGGAGTAATAGCGATTTTGAAAAGGCACAGGCAGCATTTGCCAAGAAAATGGAAGGCATTCAAAAATTGGCCGAAAAAGAAAGCTTGAATCGCGAGAAAAAATGGTTCGATGACAATGCCAAAAAGAATTCAAAAGTTGTCACACTTCCAAGTGGCCTGCAATACGAAGTTTTGAAAGCCGGAACCGGCGAAAAACCTACTCCTACCAGTAAGGTAACCACTCATTATCACGGCACACTCACCGACGGTACTATCTTCGACAGTTCAGTCGACAGAAAAGAGCCGGCATCTTTTCCCGTAAATGGTGTCATCAAAGGATGGCAAGAAGCATTGCCTATGATGAATGTAGGCTCTAAATGGAAAGTTTATGTACCATCTGCCCTTGCTTATGGCTCACGTGCCGTTGGCAAAATTCCTGCAAATTCAATTCTGATATTTGAAATTGAGTTATTAAGCATTGATAAGTAAATATCAAAACAAAATATAAATGCACTCAATATATTCCATTGGCAAAACAGCTTTACTTTTTGCTTTTTTTACACTATTAACTTTTACTGGAAAAGCTAATAACTTTTCAAAATGGACTGCGCATCATAACAATGGCGAAAAATTCAATTATGCACTAGGTTTGATGATCGGTGACAATTTTTCCAAAAATTTAGGGTTAAACTCCAAAAATTTTAATGTCTATGATTTTTGCAAGTCAGTTGAAACTAGTTTAAATAGTAATGATAAAAAGCTTATCACTGAAGCATCAACATCCTTTGCAAATGAGGCTCAAACTATTGCTACTGCTAAAAGTGAAAACAAAACCGCACCTGTATTAAGTAAAGATTTTGCTAAAAATGCAGGTTTGTATTTTGGCAATGCTTTTAAAAATGCCGGAATGAGCAGCAAAGATTTTAATAGTGCTGAATTTCAACAAGGTTTACTAAGCGGAATGGGTGAGCTAGTGCCTGAAATTGAAATGAGCCGTGCCGATGAAATTTTGAAAACGGAATTTGAAAGTTTTAGGGCACAAATAGGAGAAAAAAATGCAGCTGCCGGTAAACAGTTTTTGCTTGATAACAAGAAAAAAAATAAGAAAATAAAGACTACTGCAAGCGGTATTCAATACCTGGTTATCAAAAAAGGTAAAGGCCCAAAACCTGGTCCTGAGGATAAAGTACTCACGCATTATCATGGCACCCATATCGATGGTTCTGTATTCGACAGTTCTGTTGACCGTGGCGAACCAATTGAGTTTCCATTAAATGCTGTCATTGCAGGATGGACAGAAATTCTACAACTCATGCCCAAAGGATCGAAATGGAAAGTTTTTATCCCCTCAGAACTAGCCTATGGCGAACAAGGTTCTCAAGGTGGTATTGGCCCCAACGAAACACTGATATTCGAAATTGAATTATTAAGTATTGAAAAATAATCTTTTAAATATAAATCAGCCACAGTTTATGAAAATCACTAATTTATTAGCATTCACACTTATTGTAAGCGGATCTTTATTAGCTTCCTGCGGGGATAAAAAATCGGCTAATGAGTCTTCTATACTCAATGACGACAAAGCCAAAAATAACCAAACTGCCCCTTCCGAAAAATTCAGCTATGCGCTGGGCATTATGATTGGAGACAACCTTAGCAAAAACCTTGGCGTAACTTCAAAAAATTTAAATGTAGATGAATTCTGCAATACAATTGCCGAAGGACTTGCCAGTACCAAAGACAAAGAAGTCGCCGACGCATCAATGGCGTTTAAGACAGAGGCTCAAAAACTATCGACGGAAAAACAGCAAAACAAACCACTTTCAAAATTTAGTGCTGCTTTTTCAAAAAATGCGGGATACAACTTTGCCTCAAGCTTTAAAACTGCCGGAATCACAGCCGATGCTTTCAAAACCGATGAGTTCAAAAAAGGATTTCTTGCTGGTTTAGGCGATGCAAAACCTGAATTTGACATGACTACTGCCGACCAGATTTTGAGACAAGAATTCGAACGTATGAAAACGGTTGTCTCTCAGAAAAATGCTGAAGAAGGCAAAAAATTCCTCGAAGAAAACCTGAAAAAGAATTCAAAACTAAAAACTACTGCCAGTGGCATTCAATATGAAGTACTTAAAGCAGGAAGCGGCGAAAAGCCAAAAGCAACCGACAAAGTACTTACACATTATCATGGTACTCATATCAATGGAACAGTATTCGACAGTTCTGTTGACCGTGGAGAACCAATTGAATTTCCTTTGAATGGCGTTATCAAAGGCTGGACAGAAATTCTGCAACTGATGCCAAAAGGATCAAAATGGAAAGTTTATATCCCTTCCGACCTGGCTTATGGTGCTCAAGGTTCTCAAGGTGGTATCGGACCGAACGAAACTTTGATTTTTGAAATAGAGTTGTTGAAGGTTAATGGGAAGTAGCAGTTTTGAATCGAAGAGAAAAGATAAGTCTCGTAAGAATGATGAGATAAAAGAGGCAAGAAAGTACTGCCGCATCAGATCTAAGATTTTTTTGTCTTTTCCATCGAGTAAAAAAGATCCGATTTAATCCTAAGGGCATTAAAATACAATTCAAATGAAAGCTAAAAGATGAAAGTTCTTTTAGCTTTTATTTTTTTATTGGTATATTTGGCGCTGTCTTTGATAAATATCTCCTGATATCTACGCTTAGAACTTAATTCTTTAATCTAAAAAATGTTTTTTATGAATAATATCAAACTGATTGCTTTGGGCATGTTCCTCGGTATGGGCTTATTTTTTATGATGAGCTTTATTGGTGCTGATGAAAAATCACCTAAAGGAAACACAAGTTATGCATTTGGCGTACTGATAGGTACCAATCTTAAGTCCCAAGGTTTTAGCAGCGAAATGGTCAATGCAAATGACTTGGCCAAAGGAGTGAAAGATGCATTGGAAGGAAAATCTGAAATGGATTTAAACACTGCACAACAGTTGTTTCAACAGGAAGCAGGCAAGGCTCAGGAAGCAGCAAAAGCAATGGCCAATGTAGAGAACAAAAAATTCCTCGATGCCAATGCTAAAAAACCGGGCGTAAAAACAACAGCCAGCGGTTTGCAGTATCAAATTCTACGTGACGGAGACGGAGCCAAACCAATTCTACAGGACAAAGTAAAGGTACACTACCATGGCACCCTAATAAATGGTACTGTTTTCGACAGTTCAGTTGATCGCGGCGAACCAATCTCTTTTCCGCTAAACGGTGTTATTCAAGGCTGGCAAGAAGGACTGCAACTGATGCCTAAAGGATCAAAATTCAGGTTTTTTATTCCCGCATCTCTTGGATATGGAGACAATCCTGCGGGTAAAATTCCGGCTAATTCTGTGCTGATTTTTGACGTAGAATTGCTGGGCATAAATGAATAAGCTTTTATATAAAACAACCAATTTAAAACAACATGAAAGAAATTAGTTATCAGGTCGGCCTCTTGGTAGGTTCAAACCTGTCGAATCAGGTGAATCCAGAGGATATGGATCTGCTGTCTTTGGCCAGAGGTATCGAAGATGCCATCAACGGTACTGCCGATGATGTAACAATGGACAAGGCGGCCCGTGCTGTACAAGCCTACATGCAGGATGTACTCACAGCCCGTGCCAAAGACTCGCTCAATGATGAAATTGCCTTCCTGAACCAAAATGCCAAAAGACCCGAGGTGGTGAGCCGCCCAAGCGGTCTTCAATACGAAGTACTCAAAGCCGGTGAAGGCAAGGTTCCTAGTGCCCGCAATACTGTACTAGCACATTACGAAGGCCGTCTGCTTGACGGTTCCATCTTTGACAGTTCCATTATGCGCGGAGAACCTGCACAGTTTCCGGTTGGCAACCTTATACAGGGCTGGCAGGAAGCGCTGCAGATTATGCAGGTAGGCTCTAAGTGGAGGCTCTACATCCCGCACAATCTTGGATATGGCGAACGCGGTGCCGGAAGTGATATTCCACCTTTTGCGACATTGATTTTTGATCTTGAACTAATTAATATTGTTGCTTAAACTAAAACATCAAGAAATATTTATAAAGCGGTCCAATAAGAAGTAAATTTCTTATATGCACCAAAGGAATAAAAAAGGAGCATTATTTTTTTTTAATGCCCCTTTTTTATTGTAGAAAAGTGTACTGTCCACCTTGGTATTGAAAAAGCATACAGTTGCTTTGTGAAATTTTCAGTTTGAAAATAAAGAGCAAAATTGAGCTAAAATCAGCTATTCAGTTGGAAGGCTTGTCAGCTTTGCGTAACTTAAGAGATTATAAATCTTTAAATCCCTATGATTATTTAAGACTTTAAACTCATGAACTTAGTCCTTTAGTTTTATGATAATTAGAAATTATGCCAAAAAATATATTGTAAATAAAGATTTTATAAAAAAAATGTATTTTTGTACTTAATAGATTTTTTTTATGTTCTGAATTACAAAAGACAATATCATGAATTATACCAAAATTTCACTGCTGCTATTCATATTTTGCATTTTCAACTTTTCTAAGGTAGCCGCTCAATGTCAAAACTGCAATACGCTGATTTCATCAAATCAGAACAACTTGACTGTAAGTTCAGGTGTAGTATGTATTGCACCTGGTGTAACAATAACAGGTACTATCAGTCTCTCAAACGGGGCAACACTTTGTAATCAGGGAACTTTAAATATCAGCTCCATGATCGTAAATACCGCCCAAAATGCCAATTTGATCAATTATGGGAGTATTTCTGCCAATTCAATTATGTGGGGAACAAATGCTACCGGTTCTTTTAATAATTATGGTACGGTGCTGTGCAATGATCTGAATCTCGGTTATCATAATGGTTATAATGTTAACTTTACAAATCATCCTAACGCAAATTTTACAGTCAATTGTTCTGCTTACTTATTGGCAGGAACTTTTAATTTTAATGGTCCTGCAACCTTTAATGCGCCTATCTATTTTTCAGGATCGGCTTCAACTGTAAATGTCAATTTTAATGCTGTTTTTAATTGTACAAATCAGATTAATTCTGGTGCAGGTATTGCCAATAATATTACTGTAACAAGTAATGCTACCGTAAATGCTTATTCATGGAATATCACAGACGATGCTTTGTTTACTAATAATGGCACTGTTAATATTTCAGACGCATTTATAATGCAGGCCTCAAGTGGTGAAAATATTGTTTTCAATCAAAATAATAATCTCCGCGTAAGAGGCTCAAGTTCTTCTACTGGATTAAGTCTTTCAAATGTTGGAGGAAATTTACAATTTAACAATTCAGGCCCCACCTCAGTTCAAAATCGATTTTCAATTCAAGGTGCAACGCTGATTATGAATGGCTATAATGTTTTTTGTAATTCACTGTATATCACATCAAGTTCGTCCGTATCAACTTCTTTAAATTGTGGTGGTAGAATCAACGTCAGCGGAACCAGTATTTTACAAAATTCAGTTTTTGGCCCAAATGTAGACATGTGCGATACCGGTGGTGGATGGGATGCCAATCAGGGAACATTTAATGGTACTTTATGTTCTTGCAATGGTATAGGAACTGTTGGTCCTTATGTCAGTTTTCCATCGACTAGTAATTGTCCAGTACAATGTGCACCTACAGGTTCAACATTAAATCAGGTAGCATGTTCTTCTTTCACACTGAATGGCCAGACTTATAACCAATCGGGAACTTTCACGCAGGTAAGAACCAATGCTACAGGTTGTGATTCGACAATTACTTTGAATTTGACGATTCGTCAGCCATCAACAAGTACTGTTACGCAAACTACCTGTTCCTCTTTCACCTTGAATGGCCAGACTTACAGCCAATCAGGAACTTACACGCAAGTCAGAACCAATGCTGCAGGTTGTGATTCGACCATCACTTTGAATCTGACCATCCGTCAGCCATCAACAAGTACTGTTACGCAAACTACCTGTTCCTCTTTCACCTTGAATGGCCAGACTTATAACCAGTCGGGTACTTACACGCAGGTCAGAACAAACACAGCCGGTTGTGATTCGACGATTACTTTGAATCTGACCATCAGTCAGCCATCATCAAGTACAATTATACAGTCCGCCTGTTCCACTTTCACTTTGAATGGTCAGACATATATTCAGTCAGGAACTTACACACAGGTCAGAAACAATGCTGCGGGTTGTGATTCGACAATCACTTTGAATCTGACGATTCGTCAGCCATCAACAAGTACTGTTACGCAAACTACCTGTTCCTCTTTCACCTTGAATGGCCAGACT
>CAMDAB010000144.1 GCA_945888475.1 Saprospira grandis DSM 2844
CCAAAATTGCTTTGGAACTAAGCACTTACTCGTTTTTTCGAGCTTGAAATAGGTGTGACTATTCCTTCACCCGAAAAAACTGTGTGAGCCCTTATTTCCTTCGCACTTTTGGCCTTCATTACGAACTCTAATGACGGAATTGGGTTTAAAACTGTATAAATTTCTTCACATGATTTTCCATAGCCTTCAACGTCTCGGCATCCTGAACAAAACCGTCTGTATTCAGAAGTTTTTCAAGGTTTGAAATTGGTTGATGCGGCGGCATAACTGTTATCTGAAGATAATTCAATACCCCTGTAAAATGCTCCAATCCTCTCAGATTTCCTGCTCTGCCCGATGACACACCCATAAGCGCCGCTTTTTTCCCTCCATGGAAAGACTCTTTGTAAGCCCTAATGGAACAGGCATCGAGAAACAGTTTCAAAACTCCGGGAAAACTTCCATTGTATTCGGGAATAACAAAATACAATTTGTTGGCCTTTATCAGAAACTCGTCCTGTATTTTTGAAAGTCCAGGAGATTGATTGTCACTGCCGTACATATCGACATGCAGAATGTCATCGGGGAGCTCTTCCAATGAAAAAAATTTAACTTCTTCGTCGGTGTTATTTTTAAAAAAATCAAATACCTGTCTGGCTACCTTTGAGGTTGCATTGTTCTTACGGTTAGTTCCGGAAAATACTGTGATCATTTTTTAATGTGGTTCTATCTTAAATGTTTATAGAACAAGTGTAAACATCTTATGTTTGACAATTTGCATTTAAATTTCAAAAATACTATCTTTGCAATGAAACAACTTACAAAAAACAAATACTATGAAAATCAGTTTTTACGGTCATGCTACCTTTATGGTGGAAATTAAAGGCAAGAAAATACTTTTCGACCCTTTTATAACGCACAACCCACTTGCTCAGGAGGCAAATATCAGTGCCGACAGCATTAGCCCTGATTACATACTGATATCGCACGGGCATGCCGATCATATCGCAGATGCAGTTGGCATTGCTACAAGAACTGGCGCAAAGGTTGTTGCAAGCTGGGAAATTCACGAATGGCTCCAGAAACAGGGCGTTCAGAATACCCATCCAATGAATACGGGCGGCAAATGGACTTTTGATGAATTTACCGTAAACTGTACGGTTGCCCAACATTCAAGCGGTTTGCCCGATGGTTCATACGGCGGTAATCCTTTGGGTTTTGTCATTACATCCGAGGAAGGAAATTTCTATTACTCGGGCGACACTGCACTTACTATGGATATGCAACTCATCCCTATGCTCTATCCAAAACTCGACTTTGCACTATTGCCAATCGGAGATAATTTTACCATGAATTATGATCATGCAGTTATAGCAAGTGATTTTATCAAATGCAACACTGTTGTTGGATTGCATTTCGATACTTTCGGTTTTATCGTAATCGATCACGACGCAGCTAAAAAAGCATTTGAAGATAAAGGCAAAACACTTTTCCTACCTAAACCAGGTATGAATTTCAGCATTGAAAAATCTTAACTACTAAGCATGTTAAAAGTTGGCATAACAGGTGGCATAGGCAGTGGTAAAACTACTGCCTGTCGCTTATTTGAGAAGTTGGGTGTACAGGTTTATTATGCCGATGACCGTGCACGTTGGATCCAAAACAATGACCCTGAACTCATTGAAGCTATAAAACAAGTTTTTGGTGTGGGCATTTATGTAAATGGAAATCTGGATAGAGCAAGTCTGGGCAAAATCGTTTTTTCTGATAAAAATAAATTGGATGCGCTTAATAAAATAGTACATCCCGCTATTTTTAAAGATGCTAATGAATGGCAGGAAAAGCAAAAAAAGGCAGGAGCAGCTTATACGCTCAAAGAGGCTGCCCTACTCTTCGAAACAGGTTCATACAAAACATTAGACAAAATTATTGTGGTTTCTGCCCCACTCGATTTGCGTATCGAAAGAGTTATGAAACGCGATAATCTTAATAAGGATGAGGTTTTGAAAAGAATCGAAAATCAGATGCCGCAGGAAGAAAAAGAAAAAATGGCCGATTTTGTGCTAAATAACGCTGATCTGGAAAGCCTTGAAAAAGAGGTTGAACAGCTACATAAGTTAATTTTGGAAAAATACTGTTTATAATTTTTAATTGGCAGAGGCCTCAAAGAATTAACTATGAAAAAAAAGCTCATTATTTTTGGAATAATTACTGTGGTCATCTCGGTAATCGCAATCATAATTGCCAACTCAACATTTCTGACAATCGATGCTGGTTTCAGAGCGGTAGTTTTCAGGCCTTTTACGGGTGGTCTCGACAGAAAAAATGTTTACAAACCAGGTTTTCACCTCATAGCACCCTGGAATCGATATTACACTTATGATGTGCGTGAAACGCAGGTTGAAGAAACGATGTCAGCTATTTCTTCAAATGGGTTGAATATTAAATTGGATGTTACAGCAAGGGTGAATCCAACGCCAGATAAAATTGGCGATTTGCACGAGCGATTTGGCGTAAACTATATGGCAAATCTGGTCAGACCTGAAATTCGCTCAGTCGTCAGAAAAATCATTGGTCGTTATCAGCCAGAGGAACTTTACTCAACGAAACGGGAGGAAGTTCAAAACCAGATAACTAAAGATCTTCAAAAGGTTTTAGGTGCAAATTTTGTTGATTTGCGAGCTATCCTGATTCGCGATATTGAATTGCCCGAAAAAGTAAAAAAGGCCATTGAGGAAAAAATAGAAGCCGAGCAAAAGGCACTTAAATATGAATTTATCATTGCTCAGGAGAAAAAAGAAAAAGAGCGACTATTGATCGAGGCAAGTGGAAAATCAGAAGCAAATGCAATACTATCCGCCAGCCTTTCTGATCAGATTTTAGCAGAAAAAGGTATTGAAGCTACCTTAAAACTTGCAAATTCCCCCAATGCCAAAATTGTTATTATTGGAAATGATAAAAATGGCTTACCGCTAATTCTTGGTAACCAATAACTGATAAAAAAAATAACCCCGACTCTTTTGCCGGAGTTATTTTTTTTGTACTTATACCATTGAAAACAAATCGACTGAGTTGATCAGTTCATTGATTTCATCCATCAACTTTTTATTGTCTTCTAATGCTTTATTTAGTTCAGGGGATTGCTTTTTGCTTGGTTTATCTTCAAGTGTTTCATTTAATGCATCGTTTAGCTCATTATCGAGTGCTGATTGCTGTTCCTTGAGTTTTGCAAGCTCCTCCTCTATTTTTGCATAAAGTTTTTTAGTTTTGAGAAAGGTTTCACCAAACTCGTTGCGCAAATCTTGTCCAGCACTTTTCAACTGAGCTGCAAACTCTTTGATTGCGCCCTTCAATGCCTCCGCATTTTTGACATCAGCCTCATGTAAACCATCTTTAAGGTTGATGAGTTTATTCAATTTTGCAATTTTAGCAACCGTCAATTTCAGGTCATCTGCAGGTTTTGTTGCTACAGGGCTTTCCACTTCTACTTCTGTTTCAGCTTCAGCTGCATCTTTTTCAAAATTTTCAGGAGTTTCATCTACAGGTACATCATCGAGGTTATCCTCTGGTAAGTTTTCATTCGCATCAACTTCTGATTCAGCAGCTGCAGCATCTGCAAGGGCTTCACCTGTGAGAACTGCTTTAATTCTGAGTTTAATTTTTTCAAAAAGCGGACTTGCTTTAAGCAATAACAATTCGGGTTTCAATCCCCCAATATTTAACTCAACGCTTAACTCTGCAACTCCGTCGGCTGCTTTAGTGATTGAAATACTACCTCCTCCAGACTTTTTAAGCAGGTGAAGCTTATCTTTTTTTAGCCGCTTCATTTCCAGCTTCATCTCATTTTCTTTTTTGAAAGGAATAGCAATTACTGCTTTTTTGCCTTCCAATTTATAATCAACAAGCAAAATAACCGCCTTGGCTTTTTTCCAGGCTGCCTTATTTTTAAAAGCCTTTATATATTCGGCTTTTTTCATGTCCTTAACGGTGTCGAGACTTAATTCTTCGGCCATTTTTTGATATCTTTAATTTGTTTGAATAATAATTACGAAAAATAAACGGGGCAATTTAAGGCTTTTTTACTAAATAAACAAAGCATCTTTAAACTTTTCCCAAAAAAACGTCCGAAAAAATAATTTTTCGAACGTTTTTATATTTGCTATCAATGTAGCTTAATAGTACTGCTCGTTTATTTTCCTACGGCGCTCATAAACAAACGCTTCCATCGGATATTCCAACCCTCGTGCGAGAACCATACAAATAAAGGCTTACCTACAACATGATTTTCGGGTACAAAGCCCCAGGAGCGCGAGTCGGCAGAATTGTGTCGATTATCGCCCATCATCCAGTAATAATCCATTTTGAAGGTATACTCATTTGTTGCAACTCCATTGATTTTGAACTGACCATCTTTTATTTCAAGCTTGTTGCCTTCGTAAGCAGTGATGATTCGCTGATAAAGTTCAATATTTTTCATCGACAGCATGACCTTTGTACCTTTTTTGGGAATCCAGATTGGCCCGTAATGATCGTTGTTCCAGCGGTAAATACTGTGGTTGTAAGGGAAAATTCCATTTCGGTCCATTTCCTCTTTTTCTGCAATCACTCTGATAAAAGTATCGAGCACAGCAGCAAGGTCCTTCTGCATTTTTTTGGCTTCTGCGGGTGATGTATGCACAATGGCCTGTTCTGCACTAGAACGAGGATCGGAAGTGATGGCATAATTGGTTTTAATATAATTCAAATCCAACAATTTTCCGGCTTTTGCGCGCAAATAATATTCGTGTTGCACACCTTTAATGACAGGTGCAGGTTGTCCGTTTACATACAAATCACCTCCACGAACCTCTATGCTATCGCCAGGCAGGCCAACACAACGTTTGATATAATGATCGCGCTTATCGACCGGTCTGACAACAATCTTGGATTTTAGCTCCGATTTCATTCTCGCCCGCAATGCTTCGCGTCTTTGTAAATCGGGTTCTCTTTTGAGCTGATTGTAATAATCATCGCCGTAATTTGGGGTTTTCAAAGTTGTATCGCCTTCGGGATAGTTAAAAACAACCGGGTCATAACGGTGAACCGACTGTATTTTGGGTGCACGGCGATACTGCCACTGCGGCCAAACAGAATAACATTCCTTTCCGGTAATAGGCAACACATTGTGCAGTAAAGGGAATGAAAGCGGTGTCATCGGCAAACGCGATCCATAATGTACTTTTGAAACAAACAGATAGTCACCCACCAAAAGTGAACCCTCCATCGATGGTGTAGGAATGGTATAGGCCTCGATTAGAAAAAGACGGATAAAATGCGCTGCAAAAACTGCAAAAAGTATCGAATCGGCCCATTCTCTGATCATTGTCTTTTTGGGAATGGGATGCTCTTTCTCCAACCTGCGTACTTCTGATTCGTTTTTCGCTTTGATGGCAGCTTTCACATTTTTCTTAAAATCTTCGCGTAGTTTGGTTGCAGGACCTATATACTTTAGTTTCTTCGCCAGACTGAAACCCATGTAAGGAAACCAAACGAAGGGTACTGCAATGGCCAATACACTATCTAAAAATGAAAAACGGCCAAAAGATTTATTCAAATCGGATGCCATGGAGGCAATTACAAATACATTAACCAAAGGGATAAAAAGCAGGACAATCTGCCAGTTCGCCTTCCCGATGATTTTGTTCCAAACCATGAAATTAAGTACCGGAACATAGGCTTTCCAGCCAGCCTCTTCCCTCAATTCGAATAATTTTGAAATACCAGCAAATGGCAGTAGGTATGACAAAATAAAAACAACTACATAATATAAAACATCCATATGGTTAAGACTTTTTTGTTTTGATTGGCTAATTACTTTTTTCGGTAGGACTTAAAAAAGGCATTCCAGCGCATTTTCAACACGCCCCAAAATGCCTCGCTAAAAATTGCAGTACTCATTTTAGAGGCGCCTTCTTTGCGGTCGATAAAGGTGATAGGAATTTCTCTCAATTTGAAACCAAGCTGCCATGCGGCAAATTTCATTTCAATCTGGAAAGCGTATCCTATAAATTTGATTTTATCAAAATCGAGACTTTCCAAAAATTTACGGCTGTAACATACAAAACCTGCTGTAGAATCTGAAACGGGCATCCAGGTGATCAATCTGACATAAAAGGAAGCTCCGCGCGACATTAGAATGCGGTTCATTGGCCAATCGACCAATTTGCCTCCACGCACATAACGCGAGCCGATGCTTACGCCAACACCTTCGCTTTCGCAGGCAATTCGTAACCTCGATAAGTCGGTGGGGTTGTGTGAAAAATCGGCATCCATTTCAAAAATATACTGATAATGCCGTTCAAGGGCCCATTTGAAACCAGCTATGTAAGCGGTTCCCAAACCTTGTTTGCCGCTGCGTTGCAACAAATGCAGATTTTCACTGTAGTCCTCTTGCAAATTTTTAACCGCATCGGCTGTACCGTCGGGCGATCCGTCATCGACAATCAGAATATGAAAAGGCATTTCCAATCCAAAAACAGTACGAATGATTTTTTCGATGTTTTCGATTTCGTTGTAAGTGGGAATTATTACTAAATTATCGGAGTCCAAAACTTTAATTTTTTGTACATAAATGCCTTGAGCGCACAAATATACATTAACAAAATGAATTTATTAAAGTCATTAAAATATAATTAACAGCCAATTTGTAATCAATGCCTAAAAAAACAGCTGGCCTAAATAGGCATAAGCCAGCAAAAGTGGCAACTGGCCTACAATCATCCCAATAATGAGGTATCTGAATGGGATTCTTACAACCCCTGCGATGTAGCATAATAAATCTCCGGGAGCAATGGGTATTGTCGACCATAATATTACAAACCAAACAGCCCGGGGCTTACTGAGCGTATTTTCAATTTTTGCTGTTTGTTTCGGATACTTTCTGTGAAAATATTCACTCAGGTCGCTGTGTCCGGCAAAAAAATAAAAAAAAGCAGCGGATAAAAGCGTGGAAAAAAGCACCAGAAAAACTACCAGTATTTTAAATGCAGGAAAGAGCAGGATACCCAAAAACAGTACCGGTGTGGGAGGAAAAACCAAAGGCACCCTCGCAATTAATATAAAAATGTAAATCGGCCATAGAAAATTTTCATAGTCCGACAGCAAAGATTTTAAATATTCGGGCGATAAAAACCTTGGATTAAGTACCAGAAAGACTATGGTAAGCAATATGACCAAGGACCAAAGTCTGGTTAAAAATCGAAAAGCCCTTTCTTTTGGCAGAAAAATTGTCATGATTTTTTTTGTAAAAGTGCCATATAAAAACCATCAAAACCTTCATCCTGCGGCATGATGCGCTTCGACTTGATCAATGTAAAATCTGCTCCAGCCTCTGATTCTTCCAAAAACCAGTTGATTTGTCTTTCGTTCTCATCGGGAAGTATACTGCAGGTAGCATACAATAGCTTTCCGCCCGATTTGAGCATTTTGCAATATTCCGTTAAAATCTGTCTTTGAACCTGTATGATTTCACTGATAAATTTTGGGCTGAGTTTCCATTTTGCATCGGGGTTTCGGCGTATAACTCCGGTTCCGCTGCAGGGCACATCGAGCAGCAGGTAATCGGCAACATTTAATCTGGATTTTGGCAATTGACCACTTCGTTCCAATTTCTGTGTTGTAATAATTTGTGCGCCAGCTCTTTTGGCTCTTTTCTCCAGTTCCTGCAATTTATAAACATCAATATCCATCGCCTTAATAAATCCGCGATTTTGCATCCATGCCGCCGAATGCAGACTTTTTCCGCCTGCTCCAGCACAGGCATCCACAATTACTGAGCCCATTTCCGGATTCATAAAAGGCAGCACTTGCTGTGAGGAGTAGTCCTGTATTTCGAAAAGTCCGTCCTTAAAAATTTGCAGCTGTGTTATATTCTTTTGTTCCTCCAATTCGATGGCATCGCCCGCTCCTATTGATTTTGCCTCAATATCCAAACGCTTGAGCTGCTCTAAAAGTTTTGCTCTTGTCGTTTTCAGCGTATTGACCCGAAGTACTGTCTTTGAAGGCTTGTTGAGCGATTGAATGGTCTCTGTCCATACTTTTTCTCCAAATTCTTTTAGTCCCAATTCATCGAGCCAGTCGGGAATAGAACAATACACGACTCTTTTGGTGTGTAGTTCAGTATTGCGCTTTAAAATTTCTGTTTTATCAATGCCTTTGAATTCGGGCCAGTCGGGCAATTCAATCCCATCTAAAATTAATGCAGTAGCGAAAAGCTTCCACCATTCTGCCTCATTTTTCGGTTCATGACCAATGCCCACTTCGTAATACAATCTGTACCAACGCACACTCTCGTAAATGTATTTTGCCAAAAATCGGCGGTCGCGGCTCCCCCATTGCTTATTCGACAAAAAAAGCTGATCAATCAGTCTGTCTGTCTTGATGTTCTGCAGAAAAATCTGTTGAAGGGCTTTTATAATGGCTTCGGCCAGGTTTCGGTATATTTTCATTTAATTATTGCTAGCTAAAAGGCGGTTTTTCTCAGTTTCTATTACGCTTGATTTTTTATCAATAATTCACTACCTACGTATTCCGAAATCGGATTTACGTAATTTACACATGCGTCCATCCGACTTGTGATGGAATACAATCCCTTCAATATTATTCGAAGGATCGGACAAATACGCTTTCAGATCTTCAAAATTCAAAGATGGCAATTGTAGCACCTCAGATCCGTGTTTTATAAGTTTATGCCCAATTATTTTTTCGGGATTGCTTTGCACTTTTTCGCCGCACAATTCATAAGTAGCATCTTCTATATTTTCTAAATCATCAAATCCCTCAAAAAAATATTTGTCCTCTGCTTTGTTTCTGTCGCATTTTAGCCAATGTGGATGATGCCCGCTAATTGGGTCTGCTTCTTGACATGGTATCGCATCGACTGGCGCCAGCTTACCTTTCTTCACATCGTATCGCTTGTAAGGTTCACCATTGATGATTGCAATTGCAGTTCCATCAAATTTCCGTGTTGCAATGGCTTCACCATCAAATACCCATTGGTTTTCGACATTTATTTCATTGATAACTCTGCCCAAATTGTTTGGGTCTTTTTTAAATAAGGTACTGATTTTTTTCATTTGAATTCAATATTATCTTAAGA
>CAMDAB010000145.1 GCA_945888475.1 Saprospira grandis DSM 2844
ATGAACTTCCTCGCACATCTCTACCTCAGCAAAGATTTACCCGAAGAGATGATCATCGGAAACTTTATTGCAGATGCAGTAAAGGGCAAGGCTGCCTATGCTGCTTTTCCTGCAGGAATTCAAAAAGGAATGGATTTTCATCGCGAAATCGATCATTATTCCGACACGCATCCTGCCTTTAGAAAAGGAGCGGCAAGGCTTTATGACAATCATGGTAAATTTTCGGGAATCATTCTTGACATTTTTTACGATCATATCCTGGCACAACACTGGGAAAACTATCATGAAATTTCCCTGCCAGACTTTGCTGCTTCTCAGTATAATTTGATAGAGCGAAATCATCATTGGTTACCCGAATTTACAAAATATTGGTTTAGCGTAATGAAAGGGGATGATTTACTTTCGGCCTATGCTTTTGAAGAAGGAATTGCCGATGTTTTACATAGAATGGATCAACGTCTGGCAATGGGTTCGCAGATGAAGACAGCATTAAAGGAATTGAATGCATATAAAGCATCTTACATAGATGAGTTTCATGTACTTTTTAAGGATATGCAGCAAAATTTGAAGGATAAATTTCCGGGGATTTGGCTATAGGTTCTATTCAAAAAAATATCCACCACTGAATTTTAGAAAATGATTTGTGTAAACTCAATTGGCAATATTTGAGAACTTGAATGCACATAAAAATGCCCCCAAATATGCTTTGATGATTTGGAGGCAATTATTTTTTTACTAAGTTTAAGCAGGCTTATTTCTTCATATCCTTTTCTCTCTTATATTCCCCCAACCAGCTTTTGCGGATGAGTAACTGCTGCTCACTCGCCTGATCATCGATAGTAAGAGCATGTTTTTGTGGAACTTTAACCTTTTTAAGACTACCGCTCAGGTTCACTTCCGTCATAGGAAGGTCTTCTACTTTTTTACCTTTTTTGATGGCTTTTTCGCGCTTTTTCATTTCCTTGGCCGAAATTTCTTTTTCGCGTAGTACGATTACCTTCAACTCATTACCTTCACCGGCCGACATGGCATAGGAGGTCAGCACCTGCTGAATATTGGTCAGTTTCAATTCTTCACCGTTCCAACTTTTGAGCAGGTCGCCATCTTTGAAACCAAGTTCTTTACCAAAATCATCGATTCCCAAACCGAGTAGCTTTAGCATACCTCTCGTCATGTCAAAGGTTATTCCACGTTGCGGATCGAAGCCAAAAAGTGAGACTTCTTCTATAAAGCCATTGTCGCTATAATTGATACCTGCTGCTTTCATCAATTCTCTGATTGGTAGTTCGACAGTACCACCAACGTGTTGCTGCATGAAGTTCTTGATTTCAGGAAATCCGCTCAGCGCAGCCATCTCATCGAAGAGTTCGCTGTCTTTGAAAGGCGTGTTGATACCATATTTTCTACTCAAATCAACCATCAGGTTTTGTATGCCATAGTTACCGCCCGATAGGATGCGCAGTTTCAAATCTACTACCATACCAATAAGGGCACCTTTTAAGTAAACATTTGAATACTGTCTTTTATTTTCATCCAAACAGGTTTTGCTCATTTCGGTGAAAGAAATATCGTCGTTGAACATTTCTGAACTGGACATTTTTTTTGACATTTCATCCAGAAAATGCTCGGCCGAAACCAAACCCTGTTTTGCCTGAACATGTTGGGCTGAGTATTCAGTGACTCCCTCGTATAACCACAGGTGTTCCGACATTTTAGGATCGATAAAATCGAAATAGTGAATTTCTTCAGAGTGTATCGAAAGAGGTGTTACGATATGGAAAAACTCATGTGCAGCCACATCGCGTACCGTTTGTGCAATCGCTTCGGGCTTGCCTTCAAATAAGCAATAGAACGAAGAGTAGGAATGTTCCAAGGCCCCAGCCGATCCTGAAAGGAAACCTTGACCTGTTTTGTTTAGAAAGATGATAAAGGCATAGTTATCAACAGGCAGTTTGCCGCCAAGATATTCTCTTTGCGCATCGAGTACTGGAAAAATATCTGCTACTAAATCTTTCGATTTTACCTTGCCGCTAGGGGAGTAGGTATGAATGAGTACTTCGGCATTGCCCACTTTTATGATGGCAGTATCGGGTTCGGCAAACATGATTGGTGAGTCGACCAGGTAATGATAGCTGCGGGCTTCGAAAATATCGGTATCTTCATCGCCACCCACTCTTTTCATGGCAGTGCCACCGAAAAACTTGGCCGGGCGGTCGATTTCAATTCGTATAGGATTGTATTCCATGCCTTTGATAAATCCAAAGATGCCATGGTTGTTGAAAACAAAAACTTTGTCAGCATCGATATTGGTGCCTGCGGGTTCGAAAACTACATTGTCTTTTTTGGTGTCCCAGGTGTCTTCTACTTTGTAGACAATTTTAGCCAATTTTTTGGCATCCAAAATTTCCCAACTGTTATCATCAACTTTTTTGAAATCGAGCCCATTACCATCTTTGTCGAAAACATCGATATCGGTTACAAACCTTCCAAAATTATAAATGCTATAGGTGCCGGGCACCATCTTGGGCAAATGAAAGGAAACCTTATCTTCCTTCATTTGCGGTACAGTTAATTCAACAGTGAGTTGATCATCAACAACTTTGTTAAGGTCAATTTTGTATTTTAGTACATCATTCTGCGCTTGCATCAAAACACTAAAGAAAAGTGCAGATAGCATTAAGCTAATTTTAATCATGTTTAATTTGGATTTAAAGTTATAAACAATTTCCGAACATCAAATTTAAGTGAAATAGAGCAAGGAATTAGTGTTTTTCGATTTATTCAAAATTTTTATAGATGAATGTTGAAAATAACTACGATTACATTAAATTCAAGCTATCATTAAAGGATAATTCCGAATTGGAATCAAAAAAAACCAACCCCGCAGGATTGGTTTTACGTATTGCTAAATCTCTCTATTGAAGTCAAAAGCCTCCAGGTAATCGCCCACTTTTCGGATAAAAGAACCTCCTAAAGCACCATCAACCACACGGTGATCGTAGGACATTGATAGGAACATCATATGGCGGATTGCAATGACATCGCCCTGTGGTGTTTCGAGTACAGCAGGTTTTTTGCGGATAGCACCCGTAGCCATAATTGCTGCTTGAGGCTGATTTATGATGGGCGTTCCCATTACATTACCGAAGGTACCGACATTGGTGAGCGTGAAAGTACCGCCTTTGATTTCATCGGGAGCTAGTTTGCCTGCACGGGCACGCTGAGCAAGGTCGTTCACTTTTTTGGTGAGCCCTACAAGGTTTAAAGTGTCGGCATTTTTGATGACAGGAACGATCAGGTTGCCTGTAGGCAATGCAGCAGCCATACCGATATTGATGTCTTTGTATCTTATGATTTCATTACCGCGTACAGAGATATTGATAAGCGGATAATCGGCAATAGCCTTTGTAATAGCTTCTATGAAGATAGGTGTAAAAGTTATTTTATCACCATATTTTAGCTCGAAGGATTTTTTGATTTTTTCTCTCCAGAGGAACATATTGGTTACATCAACCTCGACAAATGAGGTAACATGCGGCGAAACATGCTTCGACATTACCATATGCTCGGCAATGAGCTTGCGCATACGGTCCATTTCGATGATTTCGACATTGCCACCAGTATCTATTGTCGGCAGATTAAACTGTTGAACGGCAACAGTCTGTGCAGTTTGCTGACTTTGTTGAACCGTAGTTTTAACCGTGGTCTCTTTACCTCTATTTTGCAAGTAAGATAAGATATCAGATTTTGTAAGTCTGCCACCCTGACCTGTTCCGCCAATTTTTTCCAGTTCGGAGAGGCCGATGCCCTCTTCTTTTGCAATACTTTTGACAAGTGGCGAATAGAAACGACCGGCTTCGCTGTAGTTTGTGGCAGCCGATTCAACAACGGCTTCTTTCTTAATTTCTTCATTTTTAGGAGCAGTTTCGGTTTTAACGCTGCTCTCGGCCACTGCTGGCGAAGATTTCACCTCAGCCCCTGCCGAAGTTTCAATGTATGCTATAGCTGAACCAACGGCTACGGTTGCACCTTCCTGAAAAAGTATTTCGGCCAGAACACCGGCAACGGGCGATGGCACATCGGTATCAACCTTGTCGGTGGCGATGGTTAGGACATTTTCATCCATGTCAATTTTGTCGCCCACCTTTTTGTTCCAGCCCAAAATGGTTGCTTCTATAATACTTTCACCCAATTTGGGCATTATCAGTTCTACTTTAGCCATGATGCATTGATTTAAAATAATATTTTATAAAGCTGCGCAAAGTTAGAAATCTTGACATTAAAATCCTAAATATTAGCCTAACATTATTTACCAAATTTGCCCTGTTGAAAAAACTCAGTTCAATCTAAAAAAAGATATCAAATTTTCGAATTTGTGTGTATTTTGCAGTTTCTTTTATTTGAATGTTAACCAATAACCTAAATCATAACCTTTATGAATGATTTAAACGATAACGCATACGATAATTACGGCCCCTCATCGGTCGACGTAACTAAGATACAGGAAGCTGTATACAAGGTTAAATCTGAGGTTCAAAAAATAATTGTCGGACAGCACAATATGATTGACCTGACACTCATTGCGCTTTTTGCTGGCGGTCATGTGCTGCTCGAAGGGGTACCAGGTATAGCTAAAACACTGGCTGCAAAGCTGATGGCTCAAACCCTCAATGTAGAATTTAAAAGAATTCAGTTTACGCCCGATCTTATGCCATCGGATGTGACTGGCACAACTATTTTTAATCAGCAGCAATCGAAATTTGAATTCAACCGCGGCCCAATTTTCTCTAATCTAGTCCTCATAGATGAAATAAACCGCGCTCCCGCCAAAACACAGGCATCTCTTTTCGAAGTGATGGAAGAGAAACAGGTTTCTGTCGATGGAACTACCTATAAAATGTCTTTTCCTTTTATGGTTTTGGCAACACAGAACCCAATTGAGCAGGAGGGTACCTACAAATTACCCGAGGCCCAGCTCGACCGTTTTCTGTTCAGAATTATTTTGGAATATCCTGCACTTGAAGAAGAACGTCAAATTCTGTATCGTTTCAAAGACGATTTCAAAAAACGTCAGGTTGCCAATGTACAAGCCGTTTTGACTGCTCAGGAGATAAAAGAATGTCAGGAAATTATCGAGAAAATCTATATAAAAGATCAATTACTAGATTATATTGCCGAAATTATTCACAATACCCGTTCACATGCCGATTTGTTCTTGGGTGCCTCTCCCAGAGCTTCTCTGGCAATTATGCAGACATCCAAAGCTTATGCAGCTATGAACGGACGCGATTTTGTCACCCCGGATGATATTCGTTTCGTGGCAAGTCCTGTATTGAACCATAGAATAATTCTTACACCTGAAAGAGAGATGGAAGGCCTTCAGATTGAAGATGTTATCGAAGAAATTATTTCAGGCATTGAAGTTCCAAGATAGACCATAAAATCCAGGACTAGCGAAATTTTGAGCATTTGTTTTTAACGTAGTAGAAAACAAACATATTGTTAAATTAGAAAACCGCTCCAAAAAAACGCAGCACTGGCAGCGCTGCTCAATTTCCGAAGCAGCAGCGCATGGAAGCAGCATCGGCTGGAAACCTTATTGCAGTAATTTCGGACAAATGGTGAAGCATAGTAAGCTAAGGTAAAAGATGCTGCCATCGCACCGATGCTTATCGAGGATTAGGTTTCTTGTCTTCAGTATATTATTTTTTTATGTACTAATGACAGAAAAAATCTAAAATATGACATCAAAAAAGATACAAATTTCCTGATTTAATAATTTTTTTGCTTAGTTATTTAATTTATTTGATTAAATAATTGACAATACAGTCAATATGCCCTAAATTTACCTTGTAATTCAAAGCTTTTTGCTTTTTTACTGATGGTTTAAAGGGAATCTCATATGAATAGTATTGTTACACAGCGTTTTATAAATTGTCATAACAAGCTGCGCAAAGAACAGCGTGTTAAATCAAGCAGACAGTTTGCCATGCAGCTCGAATATCTTCCACAGTCGCTCAGTGAGATTTTAAAAAACCGAAGAGATGTTACCATCGAACTCATTCGAAAAGCTGTTGAGGTCTACAAAATGAATCCGGTCTATCTTTTTTCTGGTGAAGGTCCATTCTTTATGAAGGAGGATGATCACAAGAATTTTAAAGTACTGACCATTGTCACAGATTCGCAAAATGATGAACGTATTGTACATGTACCTATTCCCGCACAGGCTGGTTATGCATCTGAGTCAGGCGATCCAACCTTTGTCCAAGAGCTGCCAACATACACTTTACCCGATTATAAATACAAGGTAGGCACTCACCGTTCTTTCGACGTATCGGGCGATAGCATGGAGCCAACACTTTTCGAAGGGGATAAAGTAGTATGTTCTTATCTGGAACCAACACTTTGGGAAAATTCCCTCAAAGACAGTTATGTGTATGTATTTGTTACCAAAGGCGATGTTTTGGTAAAAAGGGTGCAAAACAAAATAAGGGATGAAAAATGCGTAACGCTTATTTCTGATAATGCCTACTATGAACCCTACGATGTAAAAATCACTGAGGTTGTAGAAATCTGGTATGTTCGTGCCAAGATAAGTCCTTTCCTTCCTTCGCCTTCAAATGTCAAAACTATCATTAAAGGGGAGATGGATGAATTGCGTAAAACGATTCAGAATCAATCAAAAGTGATTGAAAGTCTCTACAAAACAATTGAAACGCTTGTAAATAAATAGCAGTCCCTTGCTTCGGTAATGCTTTGCACAAGTTGTTATCAAATGAATAATTTCGATTTTTTCTGAAAAAAAGATGCCTGTGCTGATTTATTAAAACCGAAAACTTTACTTTTGCGGCAAACATAAGCACAGCATGAATATAATGACCAAATTTATCTTTGTAACAGGCGGCGTAAGTTCGTCTCTCGGAAAAGGAATAGTTGCCGCCTCCTTGGGTAAACTGCTTCAGTCGCGCGGGTTCTCGGTCAGCATTCTTAAACTCGACCCATACATCAACGTCGATCCCGGCACGCTCAATCCATACGAGCACGGCGAGTGCTATGTTACAGAAGATGGAACTGAAACCGATCTGGATCTTGGACATTATGAAAGATTTCTCAATATCACCACTTCGCAGGCCAACAATGTAACTACCGGCCGAATTTATCAGACCGTCATCAATAAGGAGCGTGCTGGTGATTATTTGGGAAAAACAGTACAGGTTGTTCCACATATCACCGATGAGATTAAGCGGAAAATTATGAGCCTTGCCAATGGTGAATATGATATTGTTTTGGTGGAAATTGGTGGAACAGTAGGCGATATCGAATCTTTGCCCTATATAGAGGCAATGCGCCAAATGCGTTGGGAATTGGGCCGAGAGAATTGCATCACGATTCACCTTACTTTAATACCCTATCTAAAGGCAGCGGGAGAGCTAAAAACAAAACCTACCCAACACTCGGTAAAGGAACTGCTTAGCTCTGGCATTCAACCCGATATTTTAGTTTGCAGAACAGAACATGAGTTATCTACAGAACTGCGCCGCAAACTGGCCCTTTTCTGCAATCTCGATTTTGGATCGGTTGTAGAAGCCCGCGATGCTGACTCGATTTATGTTGTTCCACTGCTGATGTTGAAAGAGAAACTCGATGCCACCGTACTTGCCAAGTTACGATTGCTCGAGCGTCATGAACCTAAACTCGACAAGTGGAAAGCATTTTTAGGATTGCTTAAAAATCCGGTTCATGAAATTAAAATTGGTCTAGTTGGTAAGTACATCGAATTGCAGGATGCTTACAAATCTATACACGAGGCTTTTGTACATGCTGGCGTAGCCAACGAATGTAAGGTTTCGATTCAGTATATACACTCATCGCATATCAATGCTTCAAATGTTGCTGAAACTTTCAAGGACTTGTCAGGTGTGATTGTTGCACCGGGTTTTGGGGAACGTGGAATTGAAGGTAAAATTATCAGCATACAATACCTGCGCGAGCAAAATATTCCTTTCCTTGGCATTTGCCTGGGCATGCAGTGTGCCGTAGTTGAATTTGCTCAGAATGTACTGGGTATGAAAGGTGCTGCTTCAACCGAGATGTCGCCCAATACGGAATTTCCGGTTATTGATATGATGGCTGAGCAGAAAAATATTCAGGAAAAAGGCGGTACTATGCGCCTTGGTGCTTATCCCTGTGAACTGAAAAAAGACAGCCGGGTGAAATTAATTTACGGTAAAAAGACAATTTCGGAACGCCATCGTCATCGCTTCGAATTTAATAACAAATACCTGAGCCAATTCGAAGATGCAGGTATGAAAGCTGCGGGTGTCAATCCTGATACAAAGCTTGTTGAAATTGTCGAAATTCCCTCACATCGTTGGTTTGTTGGTGTACAGTTTCATCCTGAATACAAAAGTAGGGTAGAGGAACCGCATCCGCTTTTTGTCGATTTTGTCAAAGCCTGTCTTAGTTTTAATCAGGAATTAAGGGGCAAGAAAAAGTAAAGGTAGAAGGTCAATAAGTATTGCAGATCCGTCCCTCGATAGCTTCCTCGAAAGCCCCGATAGCTATCGGGGGGAGGGGCCGTATTTCTACCGCCGAATCTGTGTTTTGAATAGACTTTTCTAATTTTATCCATTCAACAGTCTTTTCTATTTTTGAACAATCCCTATGTTTCGCTTCTCCGAAGCTTGATATCTTATCGCACCTCTGGTGCTAGGAATGTTGCGCTTCTCCGAAGCTGATGTTCAATTACTCCGTAAAAAACAGGCAGATTGTCTAAGTTAAAATCCGACTTCAGCTGTAAAATCTGTGTTTTTAAAACATCATAATCAACGTTTTAAAAATCTAACACAGCGAAATGGTGAAAAATCCAAAGGATTTTGAACGACCCCATTCGGGGTCAAATATTTGTAACATGACTTGTCCTAAAATAGGTTTACACAAAAAGTGTAAAAATGAAAGTAAAAAGTAAAGTTATTTTAGGACAATGGATAGAAAATAGGTTATTTCTGTCGAAAGAACAAAAGCGGATAATCATTGAAGATTATTTATCTGGTAAAGAAA